>NZ_CP197413.1:659000-988500 GCF_052161635.1 Lacunimicrobium album | reverse complement strand
CAGTTTGTCCGTTGCGTCATAGGTCGCAACGATTGAGTGAGTATAACCTTGGTCAAACCATCCCAGATCGCCGAAAGTGGTGATATAGGTGAGTGACAGTGAATCGGTCACGCCATAGGTGAATCCACCCAGGAAGCTAGACCCGCCGAGGTAACGGTCGAAACCGGTATCCCAACCAGCTGTCCAACCGCCGTAAACAGTCAGGTTATCGTTGACTGCATAAGTGGCCAGAGCACCGGTGTGGGTGAACGCTTCTGAGTTATACATCGTGAAGGCGTGTGTCATGAAGAAGTTACCAGTGGCTGGAACGACTTCATAACCCAGCAGTGTGTAGAAGTGACCGACTTTAACAGACAGGTCACCTGAGGCGATTTCGGCATAAGCCTGTGGCAGAGCAAAGGCGTAGATACCGTGATCGTAGCCGTTCTGGTAGTCCCAGGTACCAGGTCGGTTACCATAAGACTGGGTGGCAGAACCATCGGTACCGTAGACAGCGTCAAAACGGAAACCCCAGTCCAGACCCTTGCTGCCGTCAGCAACTTTTTCAGCGTACAGATAGAACTGGTTCAGGTTCAGCTTGCTTTGATCGCCAGGCTGATTGAACGTGAAGTCTGGCTTGCTGACATAACCGAAGGACGTAAATCCGCCAATGTTCAGCGTGTCGTGGTTGACCAGTTTCCATGGATCACCAGTGTTCCACATGCAGGTTGGGCAGCTGTCGGTGCAGCCATCGCCAACGCATGGGTCTTCGACGCAAGATTCATCGATACAGCTGGGGGCTGAGTTGCAGCATTCAGCAGTCAGACGAGCGAGGTCGTCTGTCAGCTTACAGCCAGCATTCTTGAAAACTTGCTCGCATTCGCAGCAGTTCGGTCCGCCGGATGTGGTGCATCCCGTCGTGCAGTCACCAGCGAAAGCGGCAGAACCTCCCAGAAAGCTCATTCCGAGAGTGAGCATGTAGACTCCGAGAGTCTTGCTATATGCTCGCAAACCGTTAAATCTGACCATGATACACTCCTTGATCTTGGTTCAATCGATACTCGGCGTCACACACCGGAGTACCAACAGACCCCGACTATGTTGAGTAGTGAGGATTGACTGCCGACGTACGTCCGACGCCCTGATTTTCCTGATTTAGGTCACATCTGTTGCGTTGAGCGCCATCAGACCTAAACAACTACATGGCAATATCGGAACGTCCCTCATCCGACTGGCAAGCGTTTTAATCCCGCTAACCCAAACTCTGATCAGCTGTGAGCATCAGCAATTACAATGCGTGAAATCGTTACAGATTAACACCACTTCCACGTGGAATGTCACGTACCGCGAACAACCACTCAAGACAAAGCCACCAATTGACCACTTCCCGCGATCACTTGGCGAACCTGCTCACGAAAAATCCGCACGTCACCCAAGCCGACATGCGGTAAGGACTCGTCATCTTCAATCTGATCAGTTGATCGCGAACAGTGCGTCAACGAAGCGGTCCGCATCGAACAACTGCAGATCATCAATCTGCTCGCCGACCCCAATGTATTTGACCGGAATATCCATGGTCTGACGGATCGCGACCGTCACGCCCCCCTTGGCGGTCCCGTCCAGCTTGGCGAGCACAATCCCCGTGCACTTCACAATCTCTGAGAAGTTCTGGGCCTGGCTGAGGCCATTCTGGCCAGTCGTCGCATCAAGAACCATCAGACTCTCATGCGGAGCATCCGGAACTTTCTTGGCGATAATACGGTGAATCTTCTCAAGTTCCTGCATCAGATTCTTCTGCGTCTGCAAACGGCCAGCCGTATCGATGATCAGAACGTCTGCCTTTATCTCCAGCGCCAGTTCACAGCCGGCATACGCCACACTGGCAGGATCCGTTCCCGGAGGCTTCGTCACGATCTCACAACCAAGACGCTTGCTCCACAACGTCAACTGCTCGACGGCCGCTGCACGGAAGGTATCCCCGGCAGCAAGCACGACTTTCTTTCCCGACTTTGTCAGCAGGTTGGCAAGCTTGGCAATCGAGGTCGTCTTTCCGGCCCCGTTCACCCCAGCCACCAGAATCACTGTCAAACCGTTCGGATTCAGGTGAAGTGGAGAAAGCGGATCTTCAAGGTCCCACTTCTCAGCTTTGCCGCTCTTGAGCAGTTCCTTGAGTTTGCCTTTGACGGTATCCCAGATCGCATCAAGCTGGACAGTTCGTCCCAGATGCTTCTTGCGCAACTCTTCGATGATCGCATCGACCGCTTTTACGCCCATATCTGTCTGGATCAGCCGTCCTTCGAAGCTTTCCAGATGGGTCTCGTTCATGATCTCACCGTTACGGAACAAGTCCCGTACATCGGTGTTGAGAATCTTTTGGGTCTTGACCAGACCCTGCTTCAATTTATCAAACCAACCCATGAATCCGCGTTTCCATCGACTGCAAAGTGTTCGAAGACAATGAGCCAGGATTATAGGATGTCGGCAGACATGTTGCCAGAACCCAGACACGCGGACTTGCTTCTCATGCCATGTTCACAGATTTTGATGCATAACTCTCGTCGGAACTCTCCCAGGCAGACCACTCCAGATCTTCGTTATCCGCAACGGCGACAGATTCCGATTCGAGACGATGCAACGTAGACATTAATGTCAATTCAAACGGTGCCACTTCTCGTTCATCAATGGCCCGAACGATCCGTAACAGATCATAACTGGCCAGATTGACGATCGATTCACTGGCAATCCCCCCATCGACTCTGCAAATCACCTGCACAGTCGGACGATCGTAAGCCTCTGGGGAATTCCTCAACACTCGGGCATAAGTATCATTGCTCAGCAAAACGATGGACCCGAGCGGAAACAGACTGACTGTCTGCAAAAGCCCCCTTAATGTCTGCGGATCGAACAGCCCTTCTCGAGCCTGACGAAGCAGAACTTCAATCGCCTTGTAAGGTGTCAACGCGACACGGTGAGGGCGATGCGACGTCATCGCCACATACACATCCGCCAGTGAGGCAATTTTCGCCATCGGATGCAGTTGTGCTCCCGAACGGCCACGTGGATAGCCAGTCCCGTTGAAACGCTCAAAAATCTGAAAAGCGACCTGTTTGGCAATAAATGGAATATCCGGAACGGCTTCCAGCAACGCGAAAGTTCGCGTAGGGATTTTCCTGACTTCCAGCATTTCAATTTCTGACAAGCGACGATTCGACAGCATCAGGTCGCCGATTGTCTCGTTAATACCGGCCCGAGAAATCAGACACCCAATCCCCAGGTTGATCACATCATCCTGCGAAAACCCCATCACGGTCGCGATCGACATCGCCAGTTGACTGACTCGCAGACAATGCTGATGCAATGGCTCATTGGCTTTGGGGTGAATCGCAAGTTTCACATACAGATCCATGTCGATGACCATGTCTTCGACAGAATCGACTGAAATCGATTTGACCGCTGCTCCATGAACCTTCTCATGTCCTTGAAGTGACTTGTAAACCTTCCCCAGCTTCTCGGTTTGATCTTTGCTTCTGGCTTCGATTTTCCTGGTCGTGTCAGGACTGTACGCTGTCTGCAAAGGCTTTGAAATCCGCGACATCAAGGGAGCACGAACAGTCGCGGCGTTCCGATTTGCGTCGGGTTTCGGCTTCGCAGCCCGAGTCTCTCCACGTCCGAGGACATGCGAAACACTCGAATCGATGAAGAACGACGAGATCCCACGGTCCGATAACCGCTGCAGGTTCTGGGCGGTTATCCGCGTCCCTTTTCCCAGCAGCAGCAACTGCGAATTTCCGCCATCGAAGATTGCAGCTGGAAGAATAATTCCCGGTTGCAGATCAGACAAATTGAGCTTGGTATGGCTGGCCATGAAGGTTCGGTTGTAAAGAGAGATTCCGTCAGATGGAAAACACTCTCAAACCTAGCCCATACTTTCGCCTCGTAAGGGATTGCTCTGCAATCGAGCACATGTTCCTTAAAATGAGCGCTCTGAACGATCATCAAAATCGGTTCCACCTCCGGAACTGACTTTGACGATTATCCCAGAATGAACGTGCACACCCAGCCGCATCAACGCATTACGAAACGATCAATTCACTCAGTGGCCCGACCCCGGCCAGCGTGGTGAAGCCCAGCGGATATTGTTTCAGCAGTTTTCGAATATCGTCAGGAGAAATCTGTATGATCGTCTGCAGATCCTGATCAACAGTTCGATATTCCCTTCGGTAAAGCCACGAGTGCCCCAGCGATGACAGTCGGCCCATCGGCCGCTCGCTCTTCATCACGACACGCGACGAGATCTTATTGCGAGCCTGCATCAGTTCTTCTTCCGTCACACCATTCGCATTCACATCAGCAAAGATTTCTTCAATTCGTCTCAGATTATCCCCGACCTGCCCCGGCTCACTGCAGAAGTACAGCATGTATGACCCGCAGTCGAGGTATTCGTGATAGCCCAGATCGGCCGACTCTGCATGCCCCGGATCGACCAGATCCCAGAATAGCCGACTCCCCGAGTCATCGCCGACAACGACAGAGAGAATCTCCGCTGCAAAATCCAGCGGCGTCAACGAAACCGGCGGGGCAGGTGTCATGAACATCATGTGCTGCTGCAGGCTGTCTGGTTGCGTGATGAAATACTTCCCGCCCGTTGGCTTGGCTTCATGGCGATCGAGAAGTCCCATTCCGCTCGGCCACTTTGCGCAGTATGACTCTGCCAGTTTCCGGACTTCGTCCCAGGTTGTGTTACCTGTCACGACGAGCGTGATATTGCCGGTGTGATAGCGGGCAGCATGGTACTCGCGCATCTGCTGAGCTGTCAGATTCTGGATGCTCTCCACAGAACCGAGAACGGTTTGACTGAGCGGATGGTCGCCGAAGTGGTGACGCATGGCGAGGTCATAGGCCTTGAATGATGGCATATCGTCATACATGCCGATCTCTTCGAGAATGACCTTCTTCTCCATGTTGAAGTCATCATCACGCAGCGACGGAAACAAGATGTCAGACAGCAGCGAAAAGATATCGGGCAGATACTCCGGCAGGACGGCGCCGTAAAACAGCGTTGTTTCTTCGCTCGTCGAGGCGTTGTACTTGGCACCGATGTCGTCAAACTTGCGGTTCACGTCCCAGGCGGAAAGTCGCTCGGTCCCTTTGAAGACCATGTGCTCCAGGAAGTGACTGACTCCGGAAACCGCCGCTGTTTCATCGCGCGAACCTGTTCGCACGTAAAACCCGATCGCCACGCTGTGAACTGATGGATTGAGTTCCGCAATGATCGACAGGCCGTTATCAAGCTTCGTGTGATGAAATTGCATGTTCGCTCTTTATAGATCTTCGAGACGTTCGTTCTCGTAATAGTCGTCAACTCAATCAGTTCAGTGATGAAGCATCGAGTGCCGTTGGTCCGATCGTCAGCAGAACGAGCCCCTGAGCAGGCCATGATTTGCAGTAGTCGGTGACAGAATCCAGCGTGACGGCGTTGACCTTCTCGTGGATTTCGTCCAGCGTGCGAATCTTGCTCAGATAGTACCAGTCACGCGTCATGGCAGATGCGCGTGCTGTCGTCGATTCCTGCTGCATGATGAGCGAACTCTTGGCACGAGCCTGGCAGCGGACGAGTTCTTCCGTCGACAAGTCCGTCATCAATCCTCGCAGTTCGCGCATCGTCACATCGAGCGTTTCCTGGGCTCGTTCATGCATCGTTCCTGCATAACAGACCACGCGACCTTCTCGATGCAGAGAATGCAAAGAGGCGCTGATCGTATAACACAATCCTCGCTCTTCTCGGACGCGAGTAAACAGGCGAGAACTCATGCCACCACTAAGAATCCCGATCGCCGCCCAGGCATCGAAGTAACGGTCATGGTCATAGGAGACCGCAGGATACGCCATACCGATATGCGTCTGCGTCGTATCCTGTGTGATGTGCTGATCAAACAACGCGATCGACTTCGTCTCCGGTTCAGCAAAGTCTGAATTCTCCCAGTCGCCGAACAGATTCTCGACATGCTTGATCAATGCTTGCGGATCGACCGCACCTGCCACAGAGAGAATCGTCCTGGCAGGCTGAAAACAATGTTGATACTGAGCCTTCAGGTCATCGATTTCGATATTGGCGATATCGCCGAGCTGACCATCCGTCGGGTTGCTCCAAGGCTGCGAATAACATCGTTTGCGTAATTCGACCATCAGCTTCTGACGAGGCTCGTCCTCGATCGACCGCAGCATCTGAATGCTACCGGCTTTGGCAGCGGGCAGTTCTTCCGGATCAAAATGGGGTGCCCGGAGAATCTCTTTATAGATCGACAAGGCATCGAACAGCTTCGACCCCAGTGCTGCTCCCCCCAGGCTGATGTGCTGACTGCCGGCGCTCTCGCCGCCTTGCACCCCGAGGTTATCGAGCGCCGTTGTCAGTTCGCGATTCCCGTAAGGCCCTGCTCCACGTGTGAGCAGATCGGTCATCAGCGCAGCGGTTCCAAACTTCTTTGGACTGTCATACGCACTGCCCCCCGGCACCAGGAAGTTGAAGGCGACTGATTGAACATAGGGCATCGATTCAATCAGAACCGTGAGACCATTTTTAAGTTGGTAGATCGCGATCTCTTGTTTGGGCATCGTCTCTATTATCTGTCGAGAATCACACGGTTCGCACAGTCCACGACCACGTCAGGCTGCCACCACCGGGTCAATAAAGAACTGTAACCGAGCAACCCCTCACGGGCAAGCGGTTCATCAGTCCCTTCTCCCTCGCGGAGAACGTGTCAGCGTTTCGCTGACGGATGAGGGAAGTTTGCGAATTGTGATACGCTAGCAAATCACCCTTCCCGTCTCCTTTGACGTGTAAAAAGGCGGAGGACATCTCTGTAAGAGCGATAAGCAGAAGACGATCACGGATGCAAAGATCCTTACACCCCCTCGTCACTTACTTCGCGTTGGCCTTCACTGGCTTTTTCTTCTTCGGATCCTTTTCCTCTGCCTCGCCGGCGAGGTCATACCGAGGATGCTCTCCGAACTTCTTGCCACACGCGAGGCATTTCATCTTTGCGGGGGCTTTATTCGCGGCTGACCCCAGTTTCTTGTCCGTTCGTGATTCCTCGCTCAGGAATTTTCCACACGATTCACAGGAGTACCCCACCAGCGTCAGCTTATACAAGGGATCGTTCTGGTAGTACTTCTCGTTTTGAATCGTGCGATAGTCCCGCTTGCTGAACATGCAGGTCAGATCGACCATCTTGTCTTTCTGTGGCACGGCCCCTTTGTCTGCGAATGCCGTGTAGCCATAGATATGGGCCACGATCCGACAGAACTCACGGTATTGTGAAATCGTCATCGATAAGAACTGTCGGCGATCAGCATTCTCGACCGGAGGAATCTCCAGATAAATGCGACCCTCTCCCCAGATGTTGACGGTCCCGAATTCCGTCGAAGGGGCGGTAATTGGATCGATCAGCTTCAGTTGCGCCAGTTGGTTCAATGAGATCACCACGGCGTCGAGTTCGGTCAATGACGCCGCCGAGTTATTTTCGGTTAACTTGGCAAGGTACTTATTGCGTGCCTCAATCAGTTTCGCATCGTCAGCCGAATAGGTTCCAGGTTTCTTAGCCAACGGAAATGCTGAAACAACATCTGGCGAGAAGCCCACATCAACCGGAACGTAATGCTTCGGCAGATAGTCTTCGACAGGTTTGAACTTGGCGGTTTCAATCGTATGCAACCACAGCTGATTCAACCAGACGTGGTAGCCCCCCTTCAACTGGACGACTGCAGTCCCCGTGAATCGGTGATCGACGTTCTTCGCGACTGCTGTCGACACCGTTGAACTCGAAGGAATCACACGAGCCTGAATCTTCGGCGAAGGAATGCGAAACGTCAGCTTACATTTCGGACAAACGCCGTTCCCGCCAAGCTGTTCGGGCTGAATCCGAATCGCACAACATCGGCACGGAGGCAGCATCACGATCCCGTCGGGAGTTGCTTTAATGAATTTCGCGACTTGCTTTTTACTCGTCTGATCCTGACGTCGTTTGCGAGAAGCAAGCTCGGCTTCTTCCTGCATGGCGATTGAAAAAAGCTGGTCATCCTCCTCATTCACATCGCCGGAATCATCTCGATCACTGAATGTTGCATCCGGCTCTGCCACGGCGGAGACGTCGATGGCCTCAACTGGTTCCTCGTCGTTGACTTCAAAGTCCATTTCGTCCAGCGTTGAGCTGAAATCAATCGACTCATCATCTGAGTCAGTCATTTCCAGACTGTCATCCAGCTCGAAATCATCTTCCTCCTCCTCTTCGACAGGAAGCACCGGACGCTTGTTGAGGGATGTCTCCGATGATGAGTTCACTTTCGCATTCGCGACCGGCAAGTCGCTGTACATGATCGGCGCCTGGTTTTCCTGCTTGACCAGAAACTTCGCTTCAATCTCAGGATTGGTAAACGACCCACAGTTGAAGCAGCGAACGACCCCTTTACGGACCATCACGCCGCATTCTTTGCATGGCTCTTCCTGCGAGCTCGTCTCTTGAGGAGCAGTCTGCGCAGCTTGGACCCCAATTGCTTTCGCCTGATCTTCAATCAGCACATGGTGACAACTGGGACACTGAATCGTGTCGCTGAGGACCAGCGTCTGACACTTGGGGCAACTGACGATCGCACTAACCATGAACGGCTACCTGGCGAGAAGAAGGGAATGCAAGAAGGATAGGTCAACCCCTCAATTATCGGTCCCACGCCCCATGATTCAAGCCAGAAGTCAAATCGACCCAAGGAAATCCGTCGTTCCTGTCAGATTATTCAGGCAAAACGTCTCCAGACACCTCGCAAGGTCATGCCTGGACTTTATTGGCGTTAACTGTGGGCGGAAGCAGATGGGGCACAGCAGGTTGCAGCGATTCGATATCCGCCAGTTCTGCAGCTGCTGCACGTTTCTCGCGTTTTGCTTTCAGCTCACGCAGGCGATTGGCTGCCAGTTGAGCCGAACTGACCAGCCGATACGCGATCGGATAGGTAACAAGACCGACGATCGTCCCGAGAATCAAAGACCCAATTGTCAGAGGGTATCCGACGCGGGTGAAAACTTCCCAGGTATTCTTCAGGAACTCACGAAACGACGCACTCTCCGACAGCAACTTTGTCAGTTCGTCATAGGAGATTTCTCCGCCGACAAACAGCAGGCCGATCTTGTAAGAGGCGTAGTTAAGAAACGGCCCTGTCACCGGATTGGAGAAGTAGACCCCCACAATCCCGGCAATGATATTAAACTTGAAGAATGGGCGGCAGACCGCAGCGATCAAAAGAACGCTCAACATCTGAAAGCCAAATGTCGGCGTAATCGATACAAACATGCCAATCGCACCACCGAGGGCGATCGAGTGAGGCGTATCTTCGAGCTGAAATAGCTTAAGAAACTGCTCCTTCGGCTCAGTCCAGGCAGAATGTTTTAGCTTGCGATAAAGGTACAAGGAACCGCTCCGTGGAAAGTCAGTCTCAAATCGACTACTGCAATCTTATCGACAAAAATCCGCAGTCAACTACTCAACCTTCCGGTTTGATCAGTGACGTGACCAAAGGGACAATATCTTTCTGATACGTAAACCCTTCCGGACCAAAGACTTCCTTATCGTTATCAAATCGCTGTTTCAACACGCCTTTCTGGTCATAAACGTAAATGGCGGGCAGAGAAATGAGCTCAATTGACGAAAAGAACTTCGGCTGTGGGTCTTCGAGCAGGTAATTGGTGATGTTGGCGTTCTTATCTTTGAGGAATTTCAAGGCCTTCTCAAAGTAAAACTCAGCTGGCTTGTCAGCGTCCCCCAGATGGTCGCAGCTGACCGAAATCGCGATGACATCATTCGGGTACTGCTTCTGCAATTCGATCAGATGAGGAAATTCACGTCGGCAGGGAATACATGTCGTCGCCCACAGGTCAATCACGACGACTTTGCCCTTATAACTTGCCAGACTCTCCTGGATCTTCGCCCAGGTCGAAAATTTCAGATCAACCACTTGATCAGGTTTCCACGTGAGGCTGGGAACCGCCGGCTCCTCGCCTTTTTTGACTTGCTCAGCCGGAACGAGTGCTCCATTGGGCTCCTCTTGCATAGGGGGAGTTGCAGGAGCCTTCATGTCGGATGTGGATACCGAGACGTTGTCAGCCGATTTCGGAGCGGGAGGGGGACTGCTGCTATTGCATCCAGCCAGACATGCTATGAAACCCATCAGCATTAGAAATGTCGATGTTCGCAATCTGATCATAACACTTCATTTCCTAAACGATTTCCGTTCCGATTGTCCCTCGAAACGGTGGATCGCGATGCACCGAAAATCTGGGGCGCGTCATCGCGTCCCGTCCCTTCGAATGTTAAGTGATCCCTACTCGACTTCCTAGAGAAATGCCCCCTGAAAACCCCAAACGCGGCGTTTGAATACTTTGGGTAATCCACAGCTGTTTTCTGCCTTTGAATTTCCACAATCCACCTCTCCGCGTAAGATAGCTTATCTTGTCCGCTTGTCTTCAGGATCATTACATGACGTCGATCGACTGGAAAAATTTTGGCATTCTGACCCTTTTCACGACCAGTGTCTCTCTGATCGCTATTGTTTGCTTCTGGCCTGTGACGCCGCGTGTCAAGACGGTCCCAAATCCAAGAATTCCAGCGACGGCAGCGACAGAAGCACCGCTGATCACCACCGCCCCTCAAGAATCCCCCGACGGGATGAGCTGGATCCCCGGCGGGGAATATACCCGCGGCGTCGAGCAGTTCCCTGCAACCATTAAATCCGCCAACAACCCCGATAAAATCAAACCCGACGAGTATCCTGCGCACCAGGTTATCGTTGATGGCTTCTATATGGATCAAACCGAGGTCACGAATGCTGAGTTCAAACGCTTCGTCGATGCGACCGGTTATGTGACATCTGCGGAGATCGCTCCCAAGCGGGAAGACTTCATCGGGATGGTTGAGGATGTGAACCTGATTCCCGAAGAGAACCTGGTCCCGGGCTCGATCTGCTTCAACGAAAACTTCGACAAAACCAAGCTGGTTCGTGATGTTCCACTGTGGGAGTACCAACTGTGGGAATACCGCAAGGGGGCCAACTGGAAGCAACCCGAAGGGCCCGGCTCGTCCATTGAAAAACGCATGAACGATCCCGTCGTTCATGTGACGTATGCGGATGCCCTGGCCTACTGCGAATGGGCGGGCAAGCGTCTGCCGACTGAGGCAGAGTGGGAACTCGCTGCGCATGGCGGGCACAACGACTGGAAATACCCCTGGGGGAATGAACTGACCCCCGACGGCAAACATATGAGCAACGTGTGGCAGGGCGAATTCCCGGTCGAGAACACGGTTGCCGATGGCTTTAAACGCGCTTCCCCCGTGAAGACCTTCCCCCCGAATCCTTATGGGTTGTACGACATGGCTGGGAACGTCTGGGAGCTGACATCTGATTTCTATGATGTCGAGTACTACAAACAATCGCCGATCCGTAATCCACGTGGACCATCGAGAAGCAATGATCCGCAGGAGCCGAATATCGTCAAACGAGTGACGCGCGGCGGGTCCTTCATGTGCAACAGCAATTACTGCACGGGCTACCGTGTTGGTGCCCGCATGAGGAACGACGAAGACTCTGCCGCTTTCCACCAGGGGTTCCGCTGTGTGGTCGATCCCCAAATGCTGAATGCTTACTTAATCGCACCACGACAGTCAGTACAAGCAAAGTAGATTTAGCCATTTAAAGGTGCCATGCTTGCAGCTTCGGGTAAGCATGTTCTGAACGCTTCAACGTCAAACGAAGCAGCATGCTCACCCAAAGCTGTGAGGCATGGCACGACTTTTGTGACCACGCTGGCTTAAACCGCGATTGATAATAAGTTGATTCGACTTCAATCGACGGCACGCTGACGACATAAAAAAAGCCCTGCGAGAGGCAGGGCTTTCTTTGTTTTAAGATCATCACACAACCAAGGGATTAAACCTTAGCCTTCTGCAGGGAGCCGGCAGACGGTGGGTTCAACTTTCTCTGCTGAGATCGTTGGACGAAGTACAGCAGGAAGGGGTTGGCGACATAGATCGTACTGTACGATCCAACGATGATCCCTGTCAGCAGGACAAACGCGAATCCGTGGATCCCTTCGCCGCCGAAGAAGTACAGGATCACAACGACGATGAAGGTCGTCAGCGAAGTCAGAATCGTACGAGACAGAGTCGCGTTGACCGACTGGTTGATCATGTCGTAGGTCAGAACCGGGCTCTTGCCTTTGACTTCGCGGATACGGTCGAAAATGACGATCGTATCGTTGAGTGAGTAGCCGACCAGAGTCAGGAACGCGGCGATCATCGCGAGGTTGATCTTAAAGTCGTTCAGCCCCAGCAAACTGGCAATCGGATTACCACTCACCAGTGACGCCAGCGCGACCAGCCCAAGGACCACGAGGACGTCGTGGAACAAGGCGACTGCAGCTGCGACCCCGTATGAGAGGTGCTCGAAGCGGAACCAGATGTAGATGATGATGGCGAAAATACTTGCCAGCATCGCGAAGACGGCATCCGAACGGGTTTCACCAGCAACGGCTGCATCGAAGGTATTGACCTCGTAGAAGATTGGCTTGTCTGCCATTTCCTTGGTCATTGCAGCCAGTGCACCGTTGAGGACATCACCAGAAACCGTTGGAAGAACCGTCATCTTGAAGGCATCAAAGGTTTTCGTTGCCCCTTCTTCAGCCGTCATCCCTGGACCGGCAGTTCCGGCCAGTTCGATCTGTGATTCAACCTTATCAACGGTCTTGTTCTGCTTGGCAAGTTCGTTCTCGATGGCCTGGGCAACAATGGTCGTGACGTTGGAAGAAGTCAGGTCTTCCGTGAACTTGAGGTCAACTGTACGAGCAGTGACAGCGGCATCGGCTGCTGGTTGCTCTGCTGCTGTTGCGGCTGCAGGAGCGGCTGCAGGAGCGGCTGCAGGAGCGGCTTTGACTTCTGCCACTTCGCCAACTGTGACGTTGACTTTATGCAGTTTGAAGTCAGTGTTCGCAAAGGCAGAATCGACCTGTGCGCGAACTTCATCAACGTTGCCGTTGGTGGTACGAAGGCGATAGAAGATCTCTTCTGCGTCGCCAGTTGGACTTGGAATTTCCAGGCGTTCCAGAGAGACGTTAGAACCCATCTTCTCTTGAAGAGCTTCACGAGCGGCGTCTATGGATTCCGGTTCTTTGTCGAACTGGAAGGTCACCATCGAACCCCCGGTGAAGTCGATATCGTAGTTGTCTTGTCCACGAGAGGCGAATGCCACCAGACCGACTGCAATCAAAATCAGTGAGCCAGCCACGCAGTACTTGCCATACGACAGAAAGTCGATGTTCGTTTTGCCGAACAGGTTACGCATCTTGAAGGACTTGAGCAGACGCTTGCGTTCGACGATCTCGAACAGCAGACGACCCACATAAACCGAGGTAAAGACCCCGGTGATGATCCCGATAAACAGGGTGACGGCGAAGCCTTTGACCTGATCAGTACCGATGTAGTAGAGAATGACAGCGGTGATCAGCGAGGTGATGTTCGAGTCCATGATCGAACTGAAGGCTTTATCAAAACCGTTATTGATCGCCATCCGCAGACTGCTGCCCTTGGCGAGCTCTTCACGAATACGTTCATAGATCAGCACGTTGGCATCGACTGTCATACCGATGGTCAGCACCAGACCTGCCAGACCTGGCAGAGACAGGGTAGCGTTGATCAACGCCATCGCCCCCAGAACCATCACCAGGTTGAGCAGCAGGCAAAGGTCAGCAATGATCCCGGCTGTTCCGTAGTAAATCAGCATGAACACGAAGACGGCCACCATCGCGACCGCGATCGAAACCATCCCCTTGGTCTGAACATCGATCCCCAGCGTCGGGCTGATGGTGAACTCGTTGATCGGGTCTTTCTTGATCGGGAGTTCGAGAGCACCGGCGTTGAGAATGCCGATCAGGTCGCGAACTTCGTCCATCGTGAACTGACCTGAGATCTGGCCAGAATCGCTGATGACGTCGTTCAGGCTTGGAGCGGACTGGATTTCGTCGTTGAGAAGAATCGCCAGTTGGGACTTGAAGCCATCTTTCTTAGGACGATATTGAGTCGTCAGACTTTCAAAAAGATAAGCCCCTTGTTTACTGAATGTGAAACCGACTGCTGGACCGCCGCCTGAGTCCATAGTCTGGTTAGCATTGGTCAGGTATTCGCCGGTAATTTTTTTCTTATCGGGAGAAACTAGAACGAGATATTCGAGGACGGGTTTTCCATCAACTTCTCGGCTACGTGACAGGGTCGTTCCGTCTGATGGCGACATCTTGAAGTTGCCATCGGGAGTCTTAGCGACTTTGACGAAACGGGCACGAACATTATCTCCATCGCGAATATCGTTCTCCGTATCCGGCAGACTGCGCCCGCGTGCCAGCAAGTCGGCGTGGTCGCGGTTATTTGCCAGGAGTGAAAATTCCAGGCTACCCAGGTCGTTCATCAGACGCTTTTTGCGTTCGACTTCTTCCGGATTGGCACCTGGGATGATGACTTCGATGCGGTCCGTTCCGACCGTTCGAACCGTGACTTCTTCTGCACCGGACGGGTTGATACGTCGTTTAATGGCCTGAACGAGCAGGTCCATCGACTGGGTGTCGATTCGTTTATTGAGGTCTTTGGCGAGCTTGTCATCAACCTGCCAGACGAGGTTGGTTCCCCCGGCGAGGTCGATCCCGAGCGGGATGGCATTCATTAAGCCATGGCCGCTGATCGCCTGAAAGATGAAAGGAGACGCTGACAACATGATCGCCAGAATCGTCAGGGTGAACCGGTTGGCCATGTCCTTCATGCGAAGGCGACGGCTCAGCCAGGTTCCCAGCACGACTGGAACAACCAGGTTGGCAAGGAGGATGAGAATGATCCAGAAACTTGTGTTACCAGGCATGAACGTTGGGTCCTTGTCGCGGTCGCGACAACTCAATCAGGTTAAAAAATGAGGGGCTGTTGAGGTGATTTGAACCTTCACTGCAAACGACATCAGGTCGTTTTTGCTGGAGAAGTATCCTTGTTGGGAACGAGACCTTCGATCGTTGATTTTCGCACTCGCATACGGGTGTTGTCATCGATCTTGAGAGTGACTTCGTCCGAATCGGCACTGATGTTGGCGATCGAGCCATAGATTCCGTGCACCGTCACGACCGGGTCATTCTTTTTCAGATTCGCCAGCATCTCTTTGCGCAATTTACGATTGCTGGATTCCGGGCGAAGAATGATCAGATAGTAAAAGGCGATCATGGCCACGATCGGAATCATCATCCCCATGGGGAATGTTTCCGCCGCAGGGGCTGGAGCGTCAGCAGCCAGAAGTGACACAGAATTCAGGACATCAATCATAGGGTACAAGGCATTCATCTGCAGGAAGAGGCGTCAAATCTTTCCTTGCCGCCAAGCCATAACCTTCGCCACAGCCCGCAGTAAGGGAAGGGTGTAAAGTAGTTCAAAACATCGAATCATTGCAAGGCTGGCAGACTGGGAATCAGAGGGGGGGAGTTGTAATTGGTAATTAGAAATTAGAAATTGGCCAGAAGCTTCGCCAGGAAGGAAGGAGTGATGTGAGAAACATCTGAGGTCAGCTGCCGCTCCTGCTCTAGCTATTGTCTGCGAGGACGTTTCAAGCGAGCGAAGCTTCCGACCAATTCCCAATTTCTAATTTCCAATTCCAAATCTCATTCCAGCATGCCCCAGCGAGTCAGCATCGCCTGGCGGAACTCCCCGGCCCGGTTCTCGAGGATTGCCTTCCGCAGTTCCCGCATGAAGTGCTGGTAAAACGCGATATTGTGAAGCGACAGGATCATCGGGCCCAGCATCTCGCCGACGACGAACAGGTGACGGATGTAGGCACGCGTAAACTGTTTTCCGACAGGGGATTCCGTCTCAGAATCGAGCGGCATTTCGTCGCGTTGATACTGAAGATTGCGGATCTTCAGGTGACCATCCCACGTAAAGGCCATCGCATTGCGGCCGTTGCGCGTCGGCATGACGCAGTCGAACAGGTCGACGCCGCGCAAAACCCCTTGCAGCAGATCGATGGGTTTGCCGACTCCCATCAGATAACGTGGCTTGTGAGTCGGAAGCAGAGGGCAGGTGGCTTCGAGGGTCCGATACATGTCAGCAGGATTCTCGCCGACACTGAGGCCGCCGATGGCATAGCCCGGGAAGTCAAGCGGGACGAGACCGGTGGCGGATCGCTCTCGCATTTTCGCATCAATCCCGCCTTGAACGATGCCGAAGAGAGCCTGATCGGTTCGCTGGTGGGCGTCTTTGCAAAGCTGTGCCCATTTGGTCGTGCGATCGACAGCGAGCTTGAGGTATTCTGTCGCGACGTCGTGGGCCGGGCATTCGTCCAGGCACATGATGCAGTCGGCTCCGAGCATTTCCTGGATGCGCGTTGCGCGGGCAGGGGTGAGATCGAGCAGGCTGCCATCAAGGTGAGAGCGGAAGACAACGCCACGGTCATCAATCGACATCTTCTTGGCGAGGGAAAAGACCTGAAACCCGCCACTATCGGTGAGGATGGGCTTATCCCAGTTCATAAACTTGTGAAGGCCGCCCATGTCGGCGACGACTTCCGGGCCAGGACGAAGCGCCAGGTGATAGGTATTGGCGAGGATCTTCTGCGTGCCAGCGGCTTTCAGCTGGTCCGGGTAGACCCCTTTGACCGTCGCGAGAGTCCCGACGGGCATGAAACAGGGGGTTTCGACGACGCCGTGAGGGGTATGCCACAGCCCCGCGCGGGCCCCTGTGGTGGAATCGGTGTGCAACAATTCAAAACGAAACGACGACAACGAAATGTCCTTTGACTTTTACACGACGGGCGTCCTGCAGATTTGTAGGGTGCTGGTGAGTCTTCGAACCGCATTAAAACGGCACTCAAACGCACATTTGGCGCGGTTCGCAAAGCCTCACCAGCACCCTACATTTCGAACGTGAAGACTCGCTCTTACAGAAACGAGTTCAGCAGTCTGACGTACCAGAGCGCGATACTGAAGATGCAGAAGATAATGAATCCCGCGACAATCAGCCACACGACCCAGCCCATAGCAGCCGTTAATGCGGCTAATGCGCGTCGGGCCTGATCTTCGAACTGCGGACTCAAGCGGTCCAGTTGCTCGGGGACCGTTCCGGTTGTCTCCGCGACATGGACGACTTCGATGTACTCGCTGGGGAAAAGCCCGGTCGCGGCAATCGAGTCCGTAAAGGTTTCACCCGAGTTGATCATCGCGACGACATCAGGAGCCGCAGCTTGAAATGCCCCATTGTTCGTGGCTCGGAACGAAGAGGTGATACTGCGATTGATATCCATCCCGGCTTGTTGCGTAAGATGAAATGCCCAGGAAAAACGGGCGATCGCGAATGATCGCGTGAAATTTCCAACGACGGGAATTTTCAGAAACACGCTGTCGAGGTACTTCTGACCAGACAATGAACTGTTGATGATCCGATAGGCGATAAAAATCGCTACTGCAGAACCGAAGGTCATCATGAACCAGATCATCGCGCCGGTCGAGCCTGTCAATCCCCAGCCGAGGACATCCATCGGCTCACCGCCTTGAGATTCTGCGATCCAGCCCAGCAGGAAGATCAGCCCACCAATGATCAAAATCGCAACGATCAACTGAATCACAGGCAGCGTGATTTGAGAAACGAAGTTCTTACGAAGTCGCAGAAGGTTTTCGTAGTGATCGGCCAGGGCTTTGAGGACTTCGGGCAGGGCGCCGGTCAATTCGGCCACGTCGACCATGTCGAGGACGAGATCAGGAAAGACTTCCTGTTTCTTCATGGCAGAGGAAACATCGGAACCTTTTTGAACGTCTTCGTAGATTCCATAAAACGCATGTCGCGTCCGGGCATCCGGATTGCGTTCCGCAACCGTCCGGAAGGCTTTGACAATTGCGACCCCGGAATGAAGCATCGTGTACAGACTGCGAAACGCAATCGACATCGACTTCATCGGCAAATAAGGGCCTGACAGCAAAGCAGCCGCGCTCCGTTCTAATGTATGAGATCTCAAGTCATCATACGGCGGTCACAATTCGTTTCACAAGCAGTTGTGAGACATCTTCCCATTATCTTGATGGAAACAGGATGCGACTTGAGACCCGCGAAGGCTGCGGAGTGCTCGCGTCTTGTGCAGCAGCCTTCGTTTGCGGCGGGGCAACAGGGCGAGTTGTCTGATGGACGGCTTGTGTGACGTTTCCATCTGTGGGCGACTGCTTGGGTGCCAGCGGCGGTAGGGTATCCGGGAACAACGGTTGTCCCTGCGGCTGAATCGGATTATGGGGGGCTGGCGGAGCTGGAAGACTCGGCGGCGGCTGTTGCGATGGAGGCTGGCTTTTTGCATTGTCCGGAAACAATTGCAGCCAGGAACTGTTATCGGGAACGGGCGGGGTTGTAGCCGGCTGTGAGACGTCAACGGACGGTTGCGGTTGGACGACCGGGGGCACGATGCTTGAAGAAGGAGGGACGGAGTAACCTGATTGCGGCATTGGCATTGGCATCGAATGCCCGCCGGGCGGCATCGCCAGCAGTTCGCGTGATTGAGCAGGATTCGCGGAAGGATCAGGCCCGACTTCCCATTCCGTTCGAGCAGCGGGATTTGACATCATTGCGGTGACGTCATACGGATCGATCGGTGCGCCGTGCAGCCAGCGGAAATACTCGACGCGATCGCGATGCGGCGGGCGGTGTTCGAACTGCTCGTAAATGAGGGCGGGCCGACGCAGGAGGGAATAGTTGATCGACAGCAGATGCGATGTCCCATTGCCCGGGCTGACGGCGCAGCCCGAGGCGAGTGACAGTGTCGTCAACGTCATCGCCCATCGCTGCATTTTACCTAGCCTCCCTGGCCAACCATGTCGGATCGTCCGTTACAATCCTCTACCTTTCAGATCGGACTTCTCGCTGGAAAACATCACCTCGAGCCAGGGGAAGTTGTCGTCGCTGACAAAATGGGAAAGCCGCCACAGAGTCAAAAACAGCTGACATGACTTTGGGTTACGACGGATGAAGGATTGTTGTCAGTCATCCGCATCGACCTGCTCCGACAGAGAGCGTCAAAGTTCCGAGGACGATCAGCCGATAGGAACTCTCACCCTCGTTGGTCAGCACTTTTTAGAGGCATCCGAGGGGACACTGAACACGATGAACATCCAGAGATTCGTTACGTTTTTGAAGGACGGGAATGACGCTCGAAGACATTCGCAACGTGGACGACCTGCACCAGTTTGTGCATGAAGCGCTGTGTGAAAAAGAAAACCTGCTCGAAAATCAATTCGAGACACACCGCAGTATGCTTCATAAGTCCGAAAAGGTTTGCGGGATTCACTTTGCGCTCAAAGGGCCACGGAACCTGCGACTCTCGGCTGTCTGGTCAGCAGATCAGAATACGGTTCTGTTTTATGATGCCAAGGGGGAGCGCTACAGTAAGACCGCGTTGCCTCGGTATTTGCATGCGCCGAGTTCTTAGACTGCTCTGAGCGGATGCGCTCCCTGTCGATCGCGGCTTTGACCTATTTAGGTGGTTTGCCTTTGCCGGCGTCGATGTAGGCTTGTCGAGCTTGGGCGTAGTCCTGAGGTTTGACGTCGTCGATCGTCAATGCTCCGGACTCCTGGTACTCTTTGAAGTACTTCTTGAGGTACGGCACACACCAGCCGCAGCCAGTTCCTGCGCTGGCACATTCGCTGATCTGACTGGCGACTCTGGGACGATTGACCCTCAGATAGCTGAGAATTTTCCGCTTTTTGACGTGGAAGCAGTAGCAGACTGTATCATCTAACTCCACGCCGGGTTCCAATACATAACAAGATGGCGATACGTTCGTGAGTCTTCGTCGGACAATTCGACATGACTTTATCAAAACTGATGTGACGGCTCAAATCGCTTTTGCAAACCGTCCCCCGCCATCACATTGATATTCGTTTAGTTTCTACTTGTCACACCCCGACGAGGAACATCATGTCTCGTTTCGCATTGACCGCGCTGGCTCTCGTGTGTGTTGTTTCACTGGCTGGCTGTCCTTCATCTGCTTCGAACAGCAATTCGACTTCCATCGACGCGAAGTCCGGGCAACCGACATTTGCTTTTGTGACGAACTGCGTTGCTGATTTCTGGACGGTCGCTGAAAAAGGTGTCGAGAAGGCGAAGAAGGATCTGGGAGTCAATGCTGTCGTCGTCATGCCCAACGGCGATGCGGTGGATCAGAAGAATAAAGTGGAAGACCTGATCGCACGCGGGGTCGATGGGATCGCGATTTCACCCAAGGATCCGACCAATCAGGGAGATATGCTGAAGGCGATCTCCGAGAATGCGCTGTTTATTACACATGATTCCGATGCTCCCAACTCACCACGTTTGTGTTACATCGGAATGGATAATTATCAGGCAGGTCGTCTATGCGGAGAGCTGATCAAAGAAGCCAAACCCGACGGCGCGCAGATCTGTCTGTTTATTGGAAATATCGATCAGGACAACAGCAAGAAGCGTCGTCAGGGTCTGATCGACGAACTTCTTGATCGCCCTGCTGATCCGGCACGCTTCGATCCAGCGGTTGGCGTGATTAAGAATGACAAGTACACCATTCTCGACACTCGCACCGATAACCATGACAGTTCGAAGGCCAAAGAACTGGTGCAGGATGCGATGTCGAAGTATCCCGAGATGAATCTCGTCGTGGGGCTGTTTGAATACAACCCGCCGATTCTGCTCGATGCGGTCAAAGGTGCGAATCGACTCAAAGAGATCACCGTCGTTGCGTTTGATGAAAACGCTCAAGTTCTTCAGGGAATCAAGGATGGCGAAGTATTCGGGACGGTCGTGCAGAATCCTTATGACTATGGGTACAAATCGATTGAACTCCTCAATGAGATTTACAAAGGGAACAAGTCAGCGATCCCTGAAAGTGGCATGATCGACATTCCTGCCCGCAAGATCACGAAAGGGAACGTCGACGAATTCTGGACCGATCTGAAAGCGAAGATCGGTAAGTAATTCTGTCGAACGGAAGAGAACCACGGATAAACACAGATAGACACTGATGGGAAAGTTATGAACTGCGCGTAAGACAATTCTCTTAGCGGTCTTTCAGCACTCATTGATTGTGTTTCGATTTATCTGTGTCCATCTGTGTTGATCCGTGGCTTGGTTTCCGGTTACGGCTTTCGCGTTTCATTGAAGAGCCTGCGTGACTATGACAACAACGTTCTCACAGCCTGAGCCCGCGGCGGAAAGAGTGACCTCGGTCCCGATCCTGGATTGCCGCCATCTCTGCAAGACATTCCCCGGGGTGCAGGCGCTGGATGATGTGTCGTTTCACCTTGGAAAAGGGGAAGTCCTCGCTGTTATCGGGGAGAACGGCGCAGGCAAGAGTACGTTGATGAAGATCCTGGCCGGGGTCCAGACACCGGATCAGGGTGAGATTCATCTCGATGGGAAAGTCGTCCATCTCGATTCTGTATTGGCGGCTCAGAAGCATGGCATCGCGTTGATTCACCAGGAGCTGAACCTGCTGGATAATCTTGATGTCGCGTCGAACTTGTTTCTGGGACGCGAGAAAACGCGATTCGGGATGCTCGACCAGGCCGCGATGAATGCAGACGCAGTTTCCTATCTGCAACGAGTCGGCCTGCAGATCTCCCCTTCGGATCGTGTGAGTAAGTTTTCGATTGGTCAACAGCAGCTGATTGAAATTGCGAAAGCACTCTCGATCAATGCCCGCATCCTGATCATGGATGAGCCGAGTTCGAGTCTTCCCGCTGCTGAGACGAATCGCCTTTTCGAGATCGTCCGGCAGCTGAAATCGGAAGGGGTCTCGATCATTTACATTTCGCATCGCCTGGGCGAAGTGAAGGAGCTGGCGGACCGGGTCTTCGTCATGCGGGATGGGAAGCCAGCAGGAACATTGCAACGAGATGAGATCAGCCACGAACGCATGGTCTCGCTGATGGTCGGACGGAACATCAAACAGTTTTACTCTCGAACGCCGCCGAAGGAAGGTTCGGCCGTTCTGAAAGTCACTGACCTCGTTACGACCGCCTATCCTGAGAAAAAGGTGTCATTGAAAATCAGGCAAGGCGAAGTCGTCGGCATTGCAGGACTGATCGGAGCAGGACGCACGGAACTGCTACGCGTGCTCGCTGGCGTCGATCAGCCACTCAGAGGAACGATTGAAGTTGATGGTAAGCCAGCTCAATTCCGACATCCGCGTGATGCGATTCGCGCGGGCCTGATGCTGGTTCCAGAAGATCGCAAAGACCAGGGGCTGATGATTGAAGACTCGGTCGCTGACAACATGACACTTCCCAGCCTGGGAAATCTCGCGATCGGCGGCATTCTCCAGAACCGTAGCGAACAGCGAAAGATCACGGTCGAGGGCATTTCTTCGTTGAGAATCAAAACACATACCTCGAAAAAGATCGTCAAGTTTCTGTCTGGGGGAAACCAGCAGAAAATCGTCATCGCCAAGTGGCTGGGGATGTCTCCCAGGCTGCTCCTTCTGGATGAGCCGACACGCGGGATCGATATCGGGGCGAAAGAAGAGATTTACTCGCTGATGGACCAACTTGCCGACGAAGGGATGGCAATCCTGTTCGTCAGCAGCGATCTGGAAGAAGTCATCAACATGGCTGATCGGGCGCTCGTGATGCACGAAGGTCAGATCGCGGGCGAACTGGGACGCGATCAGCTGACCGAACAAGCCATCATGTCACTGGCGACTGGACAATTAAATAATTCAGCATTGGCGTGACATCGACAAAGTCACATTGAACATCAAGAGACACAGCATCGTTGAGGCGGGACAACCTTGAGCACATCCAATAAGAAAATCCTTGGCATTCTGGCGCTGTTCGTCGTGATTGTCATCGTGACGGCGATCAGCAGCAATAACTTTTTCCGTCCTTATAATATCGAGAATCTGATCAAGCGGATCTCTCCTTATACGGTCATCAGTATTGGAGCAGCGCTCGTCATTATCACCGGGGGAATTGATCTTTCCATCGGTTCCGTGATCGCACTTTCGGGAACGATCCTGCCTTATCTACTGGTCAATTCAGGCTGGTCGGTCGCTCCTGCGATTGGCGCGACTCTCGGTGTTTCTGCACTGATCGGATTGATGCACGGCCTGCTGATCACGAAGTTGAGACTTCAACCATTTATTGTCACGCTGTTCGGGCTTCTGTTTTATCGCGGAATTGCGCGATGGCTGACGAATGATCAATCGACAGGGTTTGGCAATCAGTTTGATGGCATGAGAGACATCGTCACAAAATCGGTCTCGATTCCGGGCTTCAGTTTCATATCCATTCCGAATGTTCTTTTCCTCGCTGTCATCATCGCAGTTCTGGCTTGGGGTTTCCTGAACAAGACGATCTTTGGTCGCTACCTGCTGGCGATTGGACGCAATGAGCAGGCAGCTCGTTTTTCGGGGATTCACACGGATCGCTATGTCATCATGACGTACATTCTCTGCTCATTTTTAGCAGGACTCGGCGGTATCCTCTTCGCGTTGGAAACCAACTCGGTTCAGCCATCAGGGTTCGGTAACTTCTACGAACTCTATGCGATCGCAGCCGCTGTCCTGGGTGGTTGCAGTCTGCGAGGAGGTGAAGGAACAATCCTTGGAACGGTCATCGGGGCTGGGGTACTCCAGCTACTGCGAAACTCGATCAACTTGCTGGGAATTCCGTCGTCGCTCGAATATGCCGTTGTCGGTGGAGTCATCCTGATCGGGGCGACCGCCGATGAACTGTTCAATCGCCTCACGACAACACGTCGCACGAAATCGAAGTAATTCAAAGGGAATCAACCGGTTGGCTGCTGGATGTGTTGATTTGTCTCGACTGCTGTCTGCATAATCGACCATTCATTCCCCAGGCATTCAACAGGAGACATTTCATGAGTCAAGGCCAGCCAGAAGCTGCCGCTTCCATCCAGATTGACGATTCGAACGCCAAGCAGCTTTACACGAATTTCTGCCGCGTCACGAGTACGCCGGAAGAACTCGTTCTCGACCTTGGTTTGAACATGAGCCCGATGGTCGAGCCAGGCCAATCTCAAAAGGTCACGATTGAGCATCGCGTGGTCATGAGCCCTTACACAGCCAAGCGTCTGGCCTCTCTGCTGGGTGCAACCATTGCCCGCTATGAGCAGGCGTTCGGACCACTGGAAACAGATCCTCGCAAACGGGTAGGCCGCGCACAATGACATGGCGCGACGTTCTTCTTGCCGGTGGTGTGATCGTCACTTGTTGTTCTCCTGCGCTAAATGCGCAGGAGCCAGCGGCTCGTACGATCTCACTCAATGAGACCTTGATCCAGTATTCTCTCATCGCCTCGCTTGCGGCTGGTGATTACGGAGGCGGAACACCGTTATCGCAGGTTCTCAAAGAAGGGGACTTTGGAGTCGGAACGTTCGATCACCTCGAAGGAGAAATGATTCTCCTCGACGGAACGATCTATCAGGCCCTCGCAGATGGGACGATTCATAAACCGGAACTGACTCGATCGACGCCGTTTGCGGTGACGACGACTTTTGATGCGGATGGCCAGTTTGAAGACTTCAATGCACTTTCCCTCGAAGATCTCGATGATCGGCTGAATAAACAACTGCCCAGAGGGAATTCCGCCTACGCGATTCGAATCGACGGCGAGTTCGCAGCCCTTTCATTGCGGAGCGTCAAAGCCCAGACGCCTCCCTATCGTCCGCTGGTTGATGTGGTCAAGGACCAGTCGGTCTTTCATCATAAGATGGTCAAGGGAACGATGTTCGGGTTTCGCTGTCCACAGTGGGTTGGCACATTGAACGTGCCGGGGTATCACTGGCATTTTATCAGCGATGACCGCTTGATCGGCGGTCATGTCATCAGCTGCGTCTTTCAGGGCACGAAAGCTCAATATGACCAGTGTACGTCGCTGCTGATTCGCATTCCCGAATCGGAAATGTTTGATGATTTTGACATTAATTCCGTCAAGCCAAAAGACATCGATGTGATCGAACGCCAGTCCTCTCCAAAGCCCTGATCGTGCGCGTCGGTACGCGATCCCGAAGACTTGGTGAAAAGGGATGTTGGCCCCTTGATTTCGGCCAGACCGTCGAGAATGATACAACAACCTCTGCGTTGCACGATCTCGGGCAAGCAATTGTCGACCCTACAGTTCTACGAAGGGGGCGAATTCCCGTCGAGTCGGACATCCTTGCTTTTCATAGGATTCAGTACTCGGCAGGCGACGTCCCCACCTCACGTTAGTGGGTTCGTACTTTTTCGTTCGACCGGCATTCGCGGAGGGTTTTTCATGCGCGGTGCGGAAATGTTGAAGAGCATTTTCCATCAGCGATGATCCGCTTTCCTTCCAATGACCGTTGTTCGCAGCGTCCGGAAAAGACTGGAACGCAGAGCACGCTGAGGGGAGCAGAGACCGCCGAGAAGAAGTCGACTCAACCGACTGGTGTCTGAGATCCAAAGACGAGCAAAATCGCAAGTTCTGTCGACTCCAAAGGTTTTCTATGCGATCTCTGCTCAACTCTGTTCTCCCTGCGTTCCAACCATAGAGCGCCACGGCGTACAATTCCCGCATGGCATCCCTGTTTGATAAACAACACGAATCGAATCGCAGATCGAACCAGCCTCTGGCCGCGCGGATGAGGCCACGAACGCTGTCGGAGATCGTCGGGCAGCAGCAGTTTCTGCATGATGGGTCGCTGTTTCGCAGGTTGCTGTCGGCCAAGCGGTTTCAATCGCTGATCTTTTACGGTCCTCCCGGGACGGGCAAGACGACGCTGGCGGAAGTCATCAGCTACGAGACCGGGGCGAGGTTTCGCAAGCTGAACGCGGCCAGCGTGGGTGTGAAAGAACTGCGGGAAGAACTGCAGGCGGCTCGTCAGCATATTGAGACGACAGGTGAGCGGACGCTGCTGTTCGTCGATGAGCTTCATCATTTCAACAAGACGCAGCAGGACATTTTGCTGCCCGATACCGAACAGGGACTCGTCACGCTGATCGGGGCGACGACGAGTAATCCGTTTTTCTCGCTCGTCGGGGCGCTCATCAGTCGCAGCCAGATTTTTGAATTCCAACCGATTTCCAAGACAGACCTGATTCCCTTGCTCGAACGGGCGATCAAGGATTCCGAACGGGGGCTGGCGAAGTACTCAATCGACGTGACTGCGGACGCGATCGACTTCTTTGCCGAAGTCAGCGATGGCGATGCTCGACGGGCATTGAATGCACTCGAGGTTGCTGTCATTTCGACGAAAGAACTCGGACAGACGACCGTCGATCTGGCGATTGCGGAAGAGTCGATTCAGAAGAAAGCGATTCGCTACGACCGGTCCGGCGACGATCATTACGACGCGGCGTCTGCCATGATCAAGTCTATCCGCGGATCGGATCCGGATGCGGCGATTTACTGGATGGCGAGAATGCTGGAAGCAGGCGAAGATCCCCGTTTTGTCGCGAGACGGGTCTTGATCTCCGCTTCGGAAGACATCGGCAACGCAACACCACAGGCGCTCCCGATCGCCATGGCAGCGGCTCAAGCCGTCGAGTTCCTGGGGATGCCGGAGTGTCAGATTCCACTCGCCCAGGCGGTCACGTTTCTGGCGTCGGCGGAGAAGTCCAACGCGGCGTACAAGGCGATTGCTGCAGCGTCTGCCGATGTGAAGACAGGCTCCGTTCAGCCAGTGCCGAGTCATCTGAAAGATGCTCATTACCCGGGGGCCAAGAAGCTTGGGCATGGCGAGGGGTATCAATATCCTCACGACCATGAGTCTGGCTATGTCGCCCAGCAGTATCTGACGGTAGAGAAACGGTATTACGAGCCAACCAACCATGGTTATGAGGCGAAGATCGCAGAGCGGTTGAAGCGACTCCGCGGGGATTCGACAACGGAATGAAATGGTGTCGATGCGCAACGAGAAGAAAACATTGACAGGATTGATCGACTGAGGAAAATGAAGCCAGTCCATTTTCAGGAGCCAAGAGATGCAGACAGTCAAGATTGTTGTATGGGAAGCAGACGGTGCCTGGCTTGGATACTTACAGCAATATCCAGACTACCAGACGCAAGGTGAGACACTGGATGATTTGAAGGAACACTTGAAAGACCTTCACAACGATTTGACATATGGAGAAGTTCCGGGCGTCCGACACGTCGAAGATCTGGTGGTGTCATGAAGCGAGTCGATCTCGTCAAGACGATTGAAGCGATGGGATGCGTGCTGATTCGACACGGCGGCAAACATGACTGGTACCAGAATCCTGAGACCGGTGTCTCTCAACCAGTGCCATGACATCGCGAGATCAAAGAGCACCTTGCAAAACATATCATTCGCATGCTGAGCCCTTCGCGGGATTCCGCCTAATACTCAATGCTGCTGAATAAACTCCATCATCGCTTTCGCCACTGTGTCGTTGGGCTGGCTGATTTTCGAGGCGATGGTGGTGTGATCGCGGCCTTCGACGACCAGCGAGAAGACGTTGGGATTCTTGATCGTTTTCATCGAGGCGACGAAGTAAAGGTTTTCTTCCAGTCGGGCGGGGAGATCCTGGGTGCCGACGATGCAGAGCATGGGTGGGACGTCGGGTGAGATGTGGAACGCCGGGGCGGCTTCGTCGATCACGGGTTTGGTTTCAGGCAGGCCACGTTCGGCTCGGACGGTCGAGTGTGTGATCATCTGGCCGGAGATCGGCAGGAAACCCGCGAAGTCAGAGGGGGACAGGTTTACGGCTTTGAGATAGCCTGGATCGCATGCGAGCATCGAGGCGACATAACCGCCAGCTGAGTGTCCGGAGACGAAGACCTTCTGACGTGAGCCGCCGTACTCTTCGACTTTATTCAACACATAAGCCAGGGCGCGGGCGGAGTCTTCGAGGTAGGTTGGGTACTTGACCTTGGGAGACATGCGATAGTTGACCGACGCGACTGCAACGCCATTCTCGCTGAAGTGACGGGCCACGATGCGAGCGATTTCATCCGCTTTGTCCCCTTCGCGCAGAGCGCCGCCGTGGAACCAGATGAGAGTTGGGAAGTCTTGGACGCTGGTGGGGAGATACCAGTCGACCCGGGTCATTTTCGCGTCGTAGTCATCAACCGGCTGAGGCTGATACGACTGGTCGAGAAGATAACGAACCTTGGAGGCTTCCGCGATCGCCTGTGCGTGTCCAACATGACTTCCGCTGAAGCAGACGACGAACAAAAGCAAAGCGGTGATCGTAAATTGTCGCATCGTTGAGCGTCTCCCCGTCGAGGTTTCGTGGTCGATCTTCTACGACTTTACGATGCGAACGCGATGCTGTCGACTGAACGAGATTCTTTACCGCTGGGTTGCTTTGAGCGTTTGTTGCCAGTCAGCATTCTGCGACTTGAAGGTTTGGAAATCTGCGTACTCTCTCTCATCGATCTGGCTGTCACTGTTTTTATCGATGTGCTGGAACAGCCATTCCCAGCCGGGCTTGCTGGTTGACCACTCGGGCTTTGTCACTTTGCCATCGTGATTCGTATCACATTCTTCAAGCAATGAAGCCATGGTGAATGTTGGCTTTTTGTGACTGGCGCCGAGTTTGGGGCGGTCCACCGTTTCATCCCAGGCGAGTTTCTGGCCCGCCTTGAGAAGTGACTCCCGGTAGGTGGTCATGTTGATTTTCTGGACGCTCGTCTTCTCATTGATCGCCTGACAGGCTGCGATGCCGGAGGACTCCCCGCAGATCATGAAGACGGGCTCCATGCGAGCGGAAGCATAACCCAAGTGCGTCGCGGAAAAGCAGACTGGCACGAGCAGGTTAGTGCATTCGGCTTCGACCGGTGTGATCGCGCGGTAGGGAATTGGATAGGGCGTATCGGTGGGACCTCGATTACCGCCGAGGAACATCTTGCCTTCGATGCCCACTAGAACTTCGCCGTCTTTTTCAAACCAGATGCGTCGTGCAGGGTAGGTATCGATGCCGTATTGCGCCAGGCCGATTGAGTCGTTGATCGTCGTCTTGTTATAAACATCATGAGCAGTGATCGTGTACTGGCCTTTGAGACGACGGGCGACACGAATGTAAAGCTGATGCGGCCAGCCCTGGGTTTCAGGATGAGCACGTCGGTCAAGCCCGAGGCTCGCAGCGTACTCGCGATACCATGACGGAACGCGGCTGTCCGTGCGCATGAACTCGGCGAGGCCTTTGAGATAATCCTGATGTTGTTTCCAGACGCGGGCTTTGTCTTTTTCATCGCCGCTGGCATAGATCTGGCTGATTCCGAGAGGGGACATAGAGAAGAGCGAACTTCGCTGATAGTTCCATTCTCCTGAGTTCAACCAACCCGGGTAGATGCCAATCAATTTCTTGCGGAGGCTATTTTCATCGGGTGCCGATTTGACGAGATGTTCAACATAGCGACCAACAAGCTCGAAGTCCTGCGGCTGATAGTTAGCAGGTGCTTCGATGGGGAGACGGTACTCGGGGTTGTCAGTCGTGTAGTAACGGTAATTGTAAGCCTGGGTGTAATCGTCTGCAGAGCCGATCGGTTTGCCGTGGTCGTTTTCAACGAGTTTCAAGAGGCCGCTGTCTGGATTCCCGGCCGTGACGAAGGGACTGATCGGAGCGGTCTCCAGAGGCTGCTGGACGCCGGCATGTTCTTCGTCGAATTCCTGTTCTGATTCGCGACCGACTCGATAAGTGGCGCCAGCGGTGGGCAGGAAGTCGCCTTCGTAGCTGGCGTCGATATACATGTCTGCGATGACCTGAATCGCGTCGCGCTTTTCGGGAGTTTCGATGGGACAGCCCGTTTCATCGAACGGGGCGCGGTCGAAAAACGCGGAGCGGATGGCTGGCCCGTTCTTATCAACTCGCCCTAAGCGATGCTCGTAGTAAACAGCGACGCCCTGTTGAGCTAACAGCGATTCAAACTCGTTGCGAACTGCTGTCGGGTTAAGAGAACGAGCATCGGTTTCCACAAGTGACGGAAGAGAAGTGCCGAGTTTCGGAAGCAGTTCATGAGTCATCCCGCCTGTCGCGATATAATTCGGACAGTCCTGCATAGGCTTAAGCCCCGCGCCCAGCATGCCTCCGACCCAGCGACCTGGCTCAATGATGACGACCGATTTGCCTTCTCTCTTCACTGCAATCGCTGCGAGGATTCCGGCAGGTGTCGCAGTATAAATGCAGACGTCTGCCGTGACCTGTCGCAGTGTATCGGAAGCGTCTGCGCTAGTAGCAACAATTGAGGCGAAGTAGGCAACGATCAGGTAGACTCGCAGCATTATGGCTCTCATCATTCAGTTCAAAGGCAAACAGCGTTCGATTACTTCGACTCATTCATCTGATCAATATTAGCGGACAGATGAAGCTTCATCATCTCTTCTGCCGTCAGCCCGCGATCAAACACAGCCAGTCCACCGAACTGCCCGATGGTCGCTTCGCCGAGCATGCTTCCGACCGCGTAGCGGGCACCGACCGTGAAGTCTGATCCACCTCCGGGCTTCTTCGCTGCGTGCTTTTCCGCATCGTACTTGAAAATCCCGCGACCATGGTAATACGGGTTCATGCCGCGGTTCTGATTGAGTGGGCCTTCCGTGAGGAAGTAAGGATCTGTCCGCTTATCCTTTTGTGGATTCAGCGGGCGATAATCCATCACGCCGTTGATGTAGGCGCTGATGTATTTGCCATCATACGTAAAGCCAAGAGTACACCACTTCTCGGTTGGCACCTCTCGGGGACTGGCTGCGTAGTCACAACACCAAGGAAATGCAGAACCGTCAGCACGACGCGAAACGCCCCCTTCACTAGAGATGTGTGGCACGAGTTGATTGGGACCTCCGTACGTCGGCATATTCATCAGCAGTGCATATTGACGCGTGCCGGTATCGTCATTGGCACCTTTCCCTTCGCTCCACATGCCTGAAATGGTGCGGCTTTGTTTCAAGTTGGTAATGCGGACCACTGCGAACATGCTGACCTGTGCATCGGGGCCTGCGATATTCAGCTTGCCGGTTTCTGCGTAAGGAATCTTGAAATACTGCTTACCGTTCAGCCTGGCTGAATAGCCGGAATAGGGACCTTGTTCAAGGCGCTCGATAGGCCCACCAACTTCCTGCAGCGGGTAAGCTCCTTGTTCGATAACCGACGTTCTAGGCTGTCCGGGCTCTTGTCCGAACGTCCAGAACGCAACGAGATTCGGAATCTTCGCAACTTCCTGGACTGCCTTCTCTGAGGGTTCTGAGGCATCAACGGACTGACGTCCCGGGCAACAAAAAGTGACTGCGGCTAAGAGCGTCAACGCGAGCAGACGAATCATGATGTCTTTCCCGATGTATTCTCAAGGTGATCAAAAAGCAAGAAAACCAGTCCTATTTCGTGACGAGTGCGAAGTCAATGACGTTATTCCCTTTCGTCACCTCTGCCGTCAGCGTTGATGACGTGTGATACTTGCCAGGCAGGATTTCCTTCCTAGCTTCCACCTTCGGGCCATCTCCTTCTCCGCCGCTGGCACTGCGAGCTGACTTGATGCGGACGACATGCGGACCGAGAACGGCTCCTTTTTTATCCATCGTGTAGTCGAGTTCATAATGCCCCTTTTCGTCAGTCCAACCGACAGAAGGACGACCGTTCGGCGGCTCGAATGCAATCTCCGCACCATCAAGGGGTTCCCCATCGATCGTGATGACACCTTCGACACGCCCCAATGGAATCTTATTCGATGAACCACAGCCAGCCATGATCAGCGACAACAGCGAGAGTCCCAAAGCAAACGATTTCACTTGCATATTCCTTACCTCGTTCGAGAAGTAGCCATCTCAGGGAATCAAACCAGCTTAAAGAGCCACGCGGCGAACGGGCCGCGTGGCTTAAACAATCTTCCACAGACTTTTTAGAACTCGCCGATCACCTGACCATCTGCAATATTGCCCAAGTACTCCATGAGCGTGTCAGTTTGCCCCGAGGTATTGGCCTGTAGATTCTCACTGATAAATCGAACAGAGCCGTCACAAAGAACGAACTGTGCCCCGCCATCGTGCATACTGCTGAAGGCGTGGAAACGGTCATTCTGACCGCTTGTTGGCAGGACAGGATTCACCGCATCAAGAGTCGACCCGAAGATACGGACGAGTCCCTGATCGTAGAAGTGACCAGTCGCGGCAGCGGTCGCTGCGTCTGGCCAGGTACGACTGTCTGGCCCGTTGCCATCGCGGTCACGAGTCGCAAATAAGTCGCCAGCCAGGTTTCGTCGACCGTTGCGAACATAGGCTCGCTCGCCGATCAACGCTGTATTGCTCAATCCATCAGTGACATCACGAAATCGAATGCTGCTGTTACGGAAGAACAATCCCGTCGCGCCCGAGGTTCCATCTAAGTAGTTGGTGGCTTTGTTGTAACGTACAAGCGCGGAACTGTTGACGGCCAGATAGTTGGTCACTGACAGGCCAAGGTTCGTCCCAGCGGTATTTACGATCGCACAACCAGCACAATTATTGACATCTTGTGTCTGAGGAGCCGTGTCCGAGGGACATCGAAACGATGGATAGCCACCTTGTAACACTGACTGATGAGATGTCATGGCCTGAGTTGCTGTTCGCGGACCGGCGTTAAGTGCATCGTAGACAGCGGATTGTTCCATGAATGGCATGATAAAGACTGACCATGCCCAGTATCCCTGGTTATCCGCGATGCCGGGATTCGGTTTGATGTCGACATACCCTGGAGGAAAGACGGTATAGGTATCGTGATAGTTATGGAGCGCGATGCCGAGTTGCTTCAGGTTGTTTTTGCAGGTACTTCGTCGAGCGGCTTCACGAGCCTGCTGAACTGCGGGTAGAAGAATGGCCACCAGCGTCGCAATAATCGCGATGACAACCAGCAATTCGATCAGGGTGAACCCCGTTCGATTCTTTCCAATCGTGTGACTCAGAGACTTCATGGACGTTCCTCTCGCAAAGGATGTTAAAAGAAATGATGACCTGGAAATGATTGGTTACTCGTCGGTTTTTAAAAGAATGCGGCAGCCATCGATGAGGGCCGTATACTGGATGAAGAGCGTTCGACGATCTTCACTGATGCTGACAACGTCGTTGGGCTCGATGCCAGGACGGTCCTTGACACCCATCGCCAGATAATCCGTCTCTGGGTGACCGAAGATGGATTGTGAAGCAGACAGCCCGGCCTGATTAGTCATAATGCCGACGATTGGATACGTGAACCGAATCTCGACTGCCCCTTGTCGATGGATCGCTTCGCCTTCATCCGCTCGTACGAAGAACATGAGACTGCTAACCGTCAGTCCTGCTGGAAGATGGTGAACCGGCGGATTGTATTCATCCGGCTTGTAACTGCCAGGACTGACGATATTGACGATCTCTTCGCCCGTCGTCGTGACGCCTTCCTGCTCGAAGAACAACAGCGGGCCAGTTTGTGGTCCCAGTTGTAAAGGAGCCTCGCGCAGAAACGACAGGTTGGATGTGCATTGCAGGACGCCTCGGACGGCATTATCCATGGATGTGAAGCCATCGACGAACGATTGATGATCGATCGCCTGGATCTTCCCCGATTTCACCGAGACGGCAGTCCCTTCCATCAACCGGAGTGGTTCATACTCGCGATCGCTTTTGGCATCTTGGGCAAATGCCTCGACCGATCCTGTTAAGACGCCACAGTTCGTCCCGCCATTTTTATCGACTTGGACACAGAAGCGCGTTCCCAGATCGACAATCTCGCCACTCGGCGTTTCCAGACAAAAGCCGATCGCAGAATGAGGAACATCTGCATCAACTTTTCCAGAGAGGAGTTGTACCTTATTTGTCCCTGTGAACTTCAATTCGGCAGGGGCTTCTACATTCACCAGCACGCCGCTCGCCATGCAAAACTGGGCGAATCCCTGATCCAGGCGGACGACTTCATCGCGACGCAATCCTGCAGACAAACGGCGTTCCTCAGTCTGATCGGCTTCCAGTTGTCTCAGAGGAAATGCGACCAAAGCGGGTCGGACAGTTCGCGAGGCAAACCATTCAACACCCCAGCAGACAGAAAGAATCATCACCGACGCCAGCAGACAGGTCATCACTCCTGCAATGCGTGGAGTGACCCATAAGAAGGAGGCGTCGTCGGCAGCCTGGTGAACGGCCTTGCGACGACTGACAGGTTCTCCCAAGGCTTCATCTTCGAGAATGTGAGGCTGACGTAACGCGACTGTCTGCGCGACGTATTCGACGTAGATCTGGACCGCCTGATCATCTTTCCGCAAAATGTTCTGGAGACGATCAAATTCCTCCCTGGGCATCAACCCTGACTGGAGGGTTCCAAAGGAATCCAGCAATTCGTCAACTGAAGCAGAGGTCAGCCCGCGATTCATCCTTCGCCCTCCAGTTTGAGAGCAAAGTCGACGCACTTGAACAGCTTCCTTTTCAGAATGCTGAGTCGACGATAGATCACCGGAACCGACTTGTTGAGCTTCGTAGAAATCGACGCGATCGTTTCGTCATACTGATAATGATCTCGCAGCAGATCACGGTCATCGGGGCTGAGCTTATTGAGGCAGTCCTTGAGGATCTCGTCACGCATCTCGAAGATTTCTTCTCCTCCGACCATGCGGTGCGTGATCTTCTGCAGGATGTCGTCGTCGAAGACCATCAGCTTGCGTCGCTGAGCCTGAGCTCGAAAGTGCATACGGGTGTGATTCAGCGCGACCCCCGTTGCCCATGCCAGAAAATGTCGCTGTCGATCGAATCGCTCGAACGACTGCCACAGCGCGACACTGACGTCCTGAAAGACATCATCTGCCAGATCCTTGGAACCGACCATCGCCAGAACGCGGGCATAAATCTGTGGGTGATACCGTCCATAAAGTCGGATGAACTCCAGATGCGATGCCTCCTGCCCGGCGGTCGGCCGGAAGGCTTCATACTGGACTTCAAAGCCGTCTTTATTCACATTTGCCTCGCAAATAGATTCACATTTACTTATCTATTTGCAGGTTTTGTAGCAGATTCTCACAGATTTTCACCGGAATCGATAAAATATCCATATTTTTTGATGTGTCGTCGGGGCACAAAAAAACTCCGGCTCGAATTTCTCGAGCCGGAGTCTATCTTTGCCGTTGATTCGGCCTTATCGGTCTGTCACCTCAGGGGATTAGCCGAGGAGGTTCAGGACCTGTTGTGGGTTCTGGTTGGCAATTGACAGAACCGAAATACCAGCCTGGTTCAGAATCTGAGCCTTGGTCATTTCGGCAGTCGTTTCAGCGAAGTCGGTATCGGTGATGACCGAGCGGGCTTCGGAGATGTTTTCCAGAGCAACGCCCAGCGTCGTCACGTTCGTATCGATGACGTTCCGTTGAACAGCACCGAGGCGACCACGCAGAGTCGAGACGCGGTTGATCGCTTCTTCAACGATATTGACCAGAGTAGAACCTGGTTTCTCAGGGCTGATATCGAGCAGGCTCTTACCACCGCCAGTGCCGAGTTCGTACAGCTTACCGCTGACGCCACCCAGACGTGCAGTGTTGACAGCTTCGATACCAATTCCGATCTGGCCGGACGAGTTGGCTTGCTGACCAATCTGGAACAGCGAACCGCCACCGGTGATCGTGATGACTGCACGGCGTCCTGAGACGTTGTTGTCTTCATTGAAGCTCAACGAGGCATCGAGAGTCGAAGTGCGAATCTTCGCAGTCAGACCGCGGCTTTCAACGACCTGTCCGTTGATCGTCGCCTGAAGGTCCAGACCAGCGTCGCGAGTTGTTCTCGTGGCGTTATCTGTTCCCACAGTGTCAAAGCTACCGCTGATGGTTGTGAACTGCACGAAGGCGTCAGAACCAAAATCGGTACTTTGCAGCTTCAGGATTCGGCTGGCCACGTCGAGGGTCTTCTCTCCCTGAGTCGCTGCTTCGCCGATGACTTCTTTCCCGTTACCTTCGACAGAGACAGAGACCAGATCGCGAGCAGCGGCTGCACCTGAAGTGGTCCCGGTTTGAAGGAGGTTCGCGATGTCTTCAGCAGTCGTGGTGACGTTACCATTGGCATCGGTTGCCAGGGTGAACGTGACCAGCTTATCCGAAGTACCGGTGACGCTTGAGACGTTGACCGAGAGAGCCTGACCGGCAGTCCCTGGATCGGTGAACGCGACACGAGACTGACCAACCGTGCCTTCTGCACTGTTGTCGTAGAACGTCAGACCGTTGTTGGCACCATCGTTACCGCCGCGAAGTTCTGAGACGACGGAAGATGCAGTCATCAGACCAGTCGTACCGCCGGAGGCTTCTGCTGAGACGAATTCGCTCAGCTGAGTCGCTGTGCCGTTGACATCGACAGTCGTTCCCGGGCTGTTGATAAAGCTTTCCACGCTGGCCAGGGTCGATGTAATTTCTCCAGCTGCTTTCGCCAACTGAATTTTCAGAGTGACGGCACCTGTTTCCGCATCGACGCTGAACGAGTTGACGCCCAGAGAGGCGGCTGTTGTTCCCGTTGCGAAGTCGCCGATTTGAACATTGACCTTGCCACCCAGGGCAGCAGACGATCCGCCAGAACCGTTGTTACGGTTATCAGAGATCTTCAGCAGACCTGCATCAATACCGCCAGTCAAGGCCGTTGAAGCAAAGTCAGTGGCTACAGATGTGCCACCGTTTGTGGTCGCGATGACCAAGGAGTTGGCTGTCGCATTACCACGAATGGCTGCGATGATCTCCTCGTAGTTCGATGTTTCCACTCCACCTGCATCGGTGGCGAGGTAAACAGTGACAGTACGGGCCGTACTGGCGGCGCTGGTCGTCACTGTCAGGGACTGGCTGGCCCCGGTCGTTGATGCAAAGACGATGTTGACGTCAGGCTGAGCTGTCGTCCCACCTGCTCCTTCCGTTCTGCGAGTGAAGGTAACAGTAGAACTGCCTACCGTTGTGCCCCCAGCCAGTGCAGTCGCAGCCACACCACCAGCGACAGTTGTTCCGGCAGTTGTCGTTGCGGCGACCAGTGTACCAGCTGTTGCATCACCTTTGATTGCTGCAATGATGGCAGAGTAGCTTGATGTTTCAACGCCTGATGCATCCGTTCCCAGGTGCACCGTAATCGTACGGGCGGTACTGGCAGCAGAGACCGAAACGGCCAGTGTTTGAGAGTTGGCTGTTGTCGCTGCGAAGACGATGCTGATTGTTGGAGAAGCAGTTGTTCCTGCAGATCCACCAGCAGCAGCACCGCGGAATGCGATCGTATTGCCAGAGCCATCGGAAACCGTGGCGAGATCAAAGGTTTGACCAGTGACGGTGGCTGTATCTGAAGTGGCATCTGTTGTCGAGTCGGTGAAGGCTTTGGTTGCCCCCAGGTCGAAGGTCGCACCGGGTTCGAAAGTGGCTTTCACGCCCGTCACGTCTGAGATTGAGTTGATCGAATCGCGAATGTTGGCCTTCGTGCTCGATGCTCCCAGGAAGATGACCTGACTTCCCTTCGAGCCGGCAACTTCGACGGCAGCTGATTGTGTCAGAGATTTGCCCACGAATCGCAGCTCGCCTTTCTCGGCGGCTTGATTGATCGAGGCTTCGATCTTGATGGTGCTGGTGTTGGCGAACAGAGCTTCGTTAACCTGGAAGTCTGCGAGCTTGGAAGAGTCAGAAGCAGACATTTCGGTGACGAATGCCTTGCTACCGTCGATCAGCTTGTCACCTGCGAACGAGGTGTTGGCAGAAATCTTGTTGATCGCAGACAAAGCAGCATCAACCTGAAGCTGGTTGGCTTCGATTTCCGACTGAGACAGAGCACCGCTGTTGAGCGTTTCTTGAATCAGACCACGGATCTGATTGAGCAGGCCGCCCACTTCGCCCAGAGCTGAGTCTGCTGTCGCGAGCACGTTGTTAGCGCGACCGCTGTTCTTGATCGACTGCTCGATCGAAGAGATCTGTGAACGAAGCGTTTCGCTGGCGATCAGACCGGCAGGATTATCCTTACCAGAGTTGATCTTCAGACCGGTTGACAATCGTGTCAACGCAGTATCGAGTTGGCCGCCAGCTTTGTTCAAGCTGCGCAGTCCGCGGAGAGCAGCGACGTTCGTGTTAATTCTCGTCATGGCGAATGCCTTTCTAGTGACTTCCTGTAACTACTACCGAGCGACACCCTTGATGTGAGGCCCTGAGAGTCGTGGTTCTTTGTGGATCATCCGTGCCGGAGGATGGCTTCCCTGGTGATGTACGATTTCATTTCCCACCTTTTAAGACCGTTCGCTGGGTCGTGCTTGGGAGGGGAAATGATCTCGATCGTAGATCACTTCGAACCAAACGCGGGCGGTATATGAGTGGCAGTCAAGTCGCAGACCGACTGTACGTGTCGAATTGCGCAAGAACCTGTCTCGATCTATCGACGATCAGGGATGACTGCTTTAGAGAAAAAATGAATGTTCGGTAAAATAAACAGCCTGGAGAAAACACAGGTAATGAGCAGCCTTAGCAAAGTAGGCAGGAAGTTCCGGTCGTAGCGATTCTGCCGAAATCTGGCAGAATGATCGGAGGAAAAAAGCAACCTGAGTCTTAAATCGTTAAGCGTAGAAATTTCCGGTAATCGCCGACTCCGTCCCGACTTGCCGACTACTGGCGTGGCGATGGTGTGCTCGCAGGCTTGCCATTGTTTGATGATTGCGAATCGCGCTGAATGGCTTCGTAGACTTCCTGACGGTGAACAGGAATTTCCGTCGGAGCCTGAATTCCCAGACGTACTTTATCCCCACGGATATCCACGACCGTGATCACGATATTATCGCCAATGATAATACTTTCATCACGTTGACGAGATAGAACGAGCATGGGAACTCTCCTCAGGACCAGCCATCAAATTGGCCAGCCGGGATGATTGGGATGGGGGAATTTAAAGTTTAATGAATTCAGTTCAAACAATCGCTTCGCTCCTCATGAGCGATAGACACTGATGAACTTTCACAATCGTCTACAAAGGTTTGTTCGGCTCAAAATTGAACGAAAAACGATCTGAGTTTTTCGAAATTGAACATCGAGCCAAAACGGGCGTTAATCTGTGTTGGTCGTACGCTTTAAGCCAATTGAATCAGCTGAAAACTTCGAGAAACACCGGTAATCAATTTGACTTTGGAAAAACACATCGAAACTCAGGGAAACTGACGGATCGCTGGATTTTCGTTTTCGAAAGTGACCACCGCAGACGTATCAGGCGACTTCTTTCTTGGGCTGGATCTTACGAACGCCTTCCTTGTGTCGGGCCTTCATATCAAACAGTCCAAAGATTTCCGATGCATTGAGACTCAGCGACTTCGACGAGTCATCACCGTCTCCTAAAACGCGATTGAACATCTCACGCTTCTCTTTGAGGACCAGGTCGATTCGTTCCTCAACAGTCCCCTGGCAGATGAATTTGGTGCAGATAACCTGCTTTTTGACGCCAATGCGGTGAGCCCGATTGATCGCCTGATCCTCGACAGCCGGATTCCACCACCGGTCAAACAGGAAGACATAATGCGAGAACTGCAGGTTCAAGCCGACTGCCCCTGTGCCGTAACTCATGAGCAGCAGGTGAGACTTGGGATCCTCTTTGAACTTCTTGAGAATCGGCTCGCGGTCTTTATGGGCCACTCCGCCATGGTAAACGAGGGTTCCGAATTGCTCGGGCATGCGTTCGGCGAGCCAGTCGATGGTTTTCGTCCATTGAGAGAAGAGAATCGCCTTCTCGCCTGAGGCGGCGATCTCCTCCATATCAGCGACGAGACGCTCAAGCTTGACCGATTCCCCGGTAACCGGGTCGTAGTTGGCGATCTGTTTGAGTCGCATGACGAGTTCGAAGACGTGCTGGATCGTGATCTCCTCACCCATGGCATCGAGTTGCATCGTGCCATGCTTTTCCGCCGTCTCGTAGGCGTATTTCTGAGCGGGTGAGAGTTCGAGAAGTGCTTCCCGATCCAATAAAGGAGGCATGTCTTTCATGACGAGGTCTTTGGTTCGTCGCAAAACATAGACATCAGCCAGCAGTTTCAATTGCCTCAGGTCGGGCGTGGCACGTTCGGGCACAACTCCCATGAATTCAAACAGCGAGGCCATTTCTTCCGGACGATTCTCAATGGGAGTCCCCGTCAATGCCCATGATTTTTTGCGAGGAATGCTTCGAGCCGCATCTGACGTTCGAGAGTCACGATTCTTGATGCGCTGAGCTTCATCCAGGACAACCAGGTCAAACTTGGGCAGATCCTCTTCTGGACGCTCGCCCAGATCGCGGACCATCACTTCATAATTGGCCAGAAGAACCGGGGCGCGATCCATCGACCACAGCATATTGCGTCTCGCCGTGTCCCCTTCTAAGGTGGTGATCGGAATTTCCTCAGCCCAAAATTTGAATTCGCGCTGCCAGTTGGGAATCAGCGGTTTGGGGCAGACAAGGAGGATACGTCGTACCTGGGCAGCTCTTAATAACAGACGGATCGCTGTGATCGTCTGCATGGTTTTCCCAAGGCCCATCCCATCGGCGAGCATGGCCGATTTCTGCGAGAACAGCCACGCGATTCCCTCATACTGATAAGGAAACGGCTCGAACGGCATGACGAGTTCCTGGCTGGAAAACCAGGAATTCAGCGGGGGTTGAAGCATATAGAAGAGGCGATCTTCCAGCGTGATCGCATCGGCGGGAGGCTTGATGCGGGCGGGCTTTTTCGGCTTCTCCGCAGCTTCTTCGCCTTCATTCTCCACCTTCTTCGGCTTGGGAGGCTCTTCGTGAGCTTTTTTCTCCTCGACGACCTTGGGCTTGAGGAATTCGACGCTGTCTGGAAAGTTGACGCCGAACGTCTTCACCTTTCCAAACATCGGCTTCCAGCTCGGCACATAGCCGGGCTTGGTAAGCAGCGGGACGTCCTGCAGCATCACTGATGACCAGCGGGCCATTGCCGAATTCATTCCCGTGACAAGAATCTGTGGATTCAGGCCGAGATTGATGGACTGTGAAGTGAGATCAGCGTTTTCTTGGGCTTCTTCCATGGGATCATCCTTGATCGTTTTGGAGTCGCGTTGAATCAGTCGTTACATAGCCTTACGCAGCCGTTTTGAGGGTCTCGCGTAATGCCTCATTCGTGCGATAAAGCGGTTCGCCCAGATCCGCTTCCGCAGGGATGCCTTTGAGCATTTCTGCAATAATCGCCAGATCTTCGCTGAATGCTTTGAGAGCATACAGTTCATTGCGATTATGAGTTCGTCTGGCGTGTTCGGCGTCGTTTGGCTTGCCGGTTGTGTCATCGGTTTTGAGGACGGCGACGGGGGTTTCGATGTGGTTTCTCAGGCCGAGGATATCGAGCTGATCAACCAGAATCGCGACGGGCTTGATCTGAACACGTTCCAGCAGCGTCTTGGCGATCAGCTCGCCTTTAATGAACGGCCCCAGCGTTGTCCCGTAGAGAATCTGTTGCGTTTTATTCGGCTGTACGGGCGTCGTACACTGGAATTCCAGAGGACGGCCGGTGAGCGTTGTCACAAGCAGCCCTCCCATGAATCCACGATCCGCCATTTCGATGACGGTCAGGAATCCGAGTTTGATATCCTTCCCTGTGGCGGCAGTTGCCATAAGGCAGATCCCTCTTAATCTAGTTGTCGGAATTGCGCTGACTGATCTCAGCTGGGTTGTCGGACAGCGTCCCATCCGACGCGACAGAGTCTGCATCGGCGGGCGCGGTCGAGAGACTTGAGTCTCTTCGGGCGTCCGATTTTTCAGCTCGTCAAGCGGCGAGAAAGATAGCTATTAAGCAGACCTTGCGGGCAGTGTGCTGACCGGAAAATTCTCGTCAGGAGTCATGTTTTCGCGCGACCGCATGGTCAGATTTATGTAGTCGTCACAGTTTAACAGCAGCATTTTCAAACAGCAGCGAGCCCGCATCGGCTGCGAAGTCTGATGTCGTGAGCATAGTTCCTGCCAGATCTAAAGTTTTCCCAGAAGCACAACGACATCGGGCAGTGGGCGATACTGGAGAATCCCGGAAGGACGCGTATCAACGGGGGGATCTTCCGGTGCACGAGGAAGCTGGGAAGCCAGACTCTGTTTGCAATCGAAAATGGTCAGATAGATGGCATCGCCGAGTGGCTTCTCCTTGATGCGAGTCACTAATTCGTTGCAAATGTTCTCAAGTAAGCCGGTCGTTCCCAGGCGGTCGATCACAAACGAGTCGGCCAGAATCATTGCGCGATGTTCGAGCAGCGAGATATAAATCAGGATTCCGTGTTGCCCTGAGGTGTGATGCACACGCAGATCGAAGAACGTGCTGAAGGCCCGTCGCTGCACTTCTTCCTTCATTTGCACCGGTGTGATGAAGAGAGCCCGCAGCCAGTCAACTTGTGAGGCCATCCAGACACCAACCATGAAGCCCAGGATCAGCGGAAGAATCAGCCCAGCCAGATACAGCGAGTAGTTTGGCGAGGCCCAGGAGTGCAGTTCGGTGATCGGGAATGGCATGATGCTCCACGAGACAATCATGCAGAGGATCCCGAAGAACAATCCGCAGATGTCCTCGGCACGGTCATAACGTCCGGACGAGTCTGCGACCGCAACGAGAATCTCGGCGTCTAGTGTTCGTTCTGCTTCTTTGATGGCGAAACTGATTTTGCGTCGTTCGTCTTCATTCAGAAGTTTTTCAGCCTGGATCATGGTGTTTCCTGAATCACTGGTGTCGGATTAATCCACTTGCGAACAGTCAGAAAAGTAGGGAGCTGGTGAGTCTTCGAACCGCACCAAATCGACTTTCATAGCCCAGTTCGTATTGAGAGCCCATTTGGTGCGGTTCGCAAAGCCTCACCAGCACCCTACATTCTCTCCTGGTCAACCAAATTGCAAAACTGCTCTTACTGCGAATCAATTACCAACTGCCGGATGCACCACCGCCGCCGGAGAACCCGCCACCGAATCCCCCGCCGCCACCGCCAAAGCTTCCTCCACCGAAGCCCCCTCCTCCGCCGCCGCCCCAGCGGGACGATCGTCCAGAGCTTTGGAGCATGTGATACAGAGCCAGTCCGATAAAGCTGAAGAGCGCGCCCCAGAAGATCCACGCCCACCCCGAACGTCCGCTGTTCATGAGGGAGTAGACCGTCACACCGCCAATCACCAGGAGGACGACGCCCCACAACAGTGAGTTGCTGCCCGTCGTATTTCCGATCGTTCCACTGGCTGGCGCGGTCATCTTCTTTCCACTGGCCAGTTCATACATCGCGTTGGATGCAGCGAGAATCCCGGCACTGTATTCCCCGGCGCGGAAATGGGGAACGAGAATCTGGTCGATGATCTGCTTGCTTTCTGCATCCTTGGAACTCCCGTATCCGGCTCCCATTTCAATGCGCACCTTGCGATCATCCCGAGCAACAAGCAGCAGCATGCCTTTGTTGAACGCCTTGCCATCAACTTCGCGGAAGCCAATGCCCCAGCGGTCGTAAAGGTCCTGGGCTGCCTTTTCGATACTCGATGGATTTCCTTCCAGATCTCGCATGCTTCGGACCGTAACGACATAGAGCGGGATCCTGGTCTCGTTCAGAAGCTTGCCAGCTTCTTCATTGATTGTCTTCTCATCGGCCTGGGTGACGATATCGGCATCGTCGACGACGAAACCGGCCGTCGGCTTGGTTGGTCCCTTGTTGACATCGGGGTTAGCCGGAGCTTGAGCCATCGCCATCTCAGACGCAGCACACAGCAGCAACATTGCGAACACGGCGAATTTGTGCATTCGATTCTCTCGACGACTGGTTTGCTTCACTACTGTATCGACAAGTGGGACAGACATTCCTGTCTGTCCGGATTCTCAAATAGCGAGCATTCATACACAGGCAGGAATGCCTGTGTCACTTATGTTTGAATTGTTGAGTCAACGAACAGAACGCAGGGCAGCCCGTTTTGGATCAATGGCTATTCTTTTTTGTTCTCACAACCCGGTGGAAATGCAATTCGACTTCCCGGTCAATCACTCGTCTTAATCCTTCCACGAGACATGCTGGCTCGTTATCCGACTCGCCCTGTCTGGTAATTTCCTCCAGAGGGGTTCCGGGGAAGACCGTAAAACAGGTTTGGTTGATGATCTGATTTCCTGCATCGAGTTCAGGGATGATGAAGTGGCACGTTGCACCATAAGTCAGCATGTGGTGGCTGTAAGCATCTTTGTATGGCTGGAAACCCGGGAACGAAGGAAGCAGGCCGTGATGCAAGTTAATGATCCGTCCACCTGCGAATTCCCAGCAAAGCCTGCCGGGGAGAATGCGCATGTAGCGAGCGAGGACGACATAGTCGATCTCGTGTGCATCGAGCAACGCGACGAACTTGTCGTTGTCAGGATTTCCTTGCTTATCGCCGATGTTCTGAAACGGGACATCGAACTGCTCTGCGATTCCGCGACACGTATTGCGGTTCCCGATCATCAGGGCACAGGTGGCTTTCAGACGATTATCTCGAATGCTGCGAAGCACCGCGAGTGGTGTCTCGGTTCGATAGGTCGCACAGATCGCGATGCGGGGTGGACGCGGATGCTCATCGCGTGACCAGGTGCGGATCGACAGGCTTTTCTGCTGCCCGATCTCGTTCATCTTTTCTCGCAGGGAGGCAACCGATTCATTCTGCGCTGGCCATTCGCAGCGAAGCATCATGGCGAAGAGCTTCTCGCTGTCTCGGTCGTACATCTGGATTTCGTAGATGTTCGCCCCGGCCGTCGCGACGTAATGAACGATCGGGTCCGCGAGGCCTTTGTTATCGGGACCGACTGCTGTGATAATGACCTGCATGCCAATGATCGCCGTTAAGAGAGTCTGGATGTGGAATTCAAGGTGTTTGACATAAGACGAGCCGACGGCTGTAAGGCTCGTCGGCTCGAATTGTTTGTCTATTGTCATCCCATGAGGAGACGAGAGTCAAAGGCGAAAATTACTTCGCTGCTTCTGGCTTGGTTTCGTGGTCGTGATCATGATCGTGACCTTCGGCACTGTGGTTGTGAGTCAGTTCACCTTCGTATTCTTTGTCGCCAATCTTGACGTGCACGTGGCCATGGAGGGCTTCGATGTCAGCGATTTCTTTGAGGTGGTCGTGCTGAGGTTCAGAAATGAACTTCGAGGCCTTGCCTTCGGCGTCGCCTGTCTGTGGCTCGGCCTTCAAGGTCAGCTCATCTTCGTGATCGCCGTGAGCCATATGAAAACTGATATCGGTGGGGGTAACCGCAACAGGGACATCGGCATGGGCACCGAGGACGTAAATCGTGACGACTTTGGTGGTCGCGTCGAAGAGAACTTCGGCGGTGTATTCATGCTTGCCGAGTTCGATCAGGTGACCGCCGTGAGGTGCGGTGTGTTCGTGGGCATGTTCTGCGTTTTCTGCTTCCTTCTTCATATCCGCGTCGGTCGCAGTTTTCATAGCGCCTTGCTCGGGGCAGCCAGCCAGCAGGATGGAGGAGAGAAAGGCCATTCCCAGGGTGAGGAGTGAGTTTCGAGGCATGGTGTCGTCCTTGTCGTAAAAGTTTCCGGGAGGAATGTGTGGGGAAAAATCCATGTCATCTGACGTTGTTCAGGTTGACCCGTTAAGTCTAGTCAATCGTTTATCCGTTGTGAATGGGCAACGATTTTTTCAGCTCGCCGGTCGAGGCCCGGTCGTACAGTTCCAGTAAAGCCATGCGAACGTTCCCATGATGCTGATTGAAGAGCACCGTGATTTCTGAATCCGTCATTTTGCTGCAGGGAAGCAGCCTCTCGATCAGACAGCCAAGTAATTCCGGCGAGGTCTTTGTTTCGATCAGCGTTGGCAGTCTTCCTTTGACATGCGACGTGATGAGGAGCTGAAAAGACTTTGGCCAACCGAACGTCTTCAACCATGCCCAATACAGCCAGGGAAGTTGCTCGACACCATCCAGGAGCAGAATGCGCTGGTTTTGAATGGCATTGAGAATTTGATCATGATGCTCTCGAGTGAATCGCCATTCGCCGCGAGAGAGCTTGATGCGTGTTGTGGTGTAGCCTTTTTCGTGCAGGAGTACTCGCAGGCTATCGAGGAGAGTCGACTTGCCATGACCGCATGGCCCGACAATGGCGGCGCGATGCCCCATTTGTTCCCATCTGGTCAGCAGCGATTCCAGTGTGATCCGAGTGTCGAGAAACTGATACGGCAGCGAATCGAGATACCTCGACGCAAAGGGATTCTGATCAGCCGGGACTATCGTGCTCATGGACGAGATTCTATCATCCGCTTGGCAGTGACGAGAACCATTTCAACGTCAGTTCGGCAGCGTTCAACAGACTCAGGACAGATTTCATGCGGATCGGCATCTACGGCGGAACTTTTGATCCGGTGCATTTCGGGCATCTTCTTCTGGCAGAAACCTGTCGGGAAGCAGGCCAGTTGGATCAGGTCCGATTCCTTCCTGCCGCGAGGTCGCCTTTCAAGCCGGATGCTGTTATGACGCCAGGGAAAGCTCGTGCCGATATGCTCGATCTGGCGACTGCGGGAGTGGCAGAGTTCGTGGTTGATCGACGCGAGATCAAGCGAGAAGGAATCAGCTACACCGTCGAGACGTTGGAACAGCTGGCCAGCGAGTTCGCAAACGACGAACTCTTCCTGCTGATGGGAGCCGACTCGTTGGTCGACTTTTCGAAGTGGAAAGATCCGAGCCGTATTCTGGAACTGGCTCGCGTGATTGCCGTCAATCGTGGCGGTGAGGCAGAACCGTCGCTGGATCACATCAAAGCAGAACTAGGTGAAGCAGCCGCTTCACGCATCCAGATCGTGACGATGGTCTCCGTCGCGATTTCCTCGAGCGACTTGAGACAGCGAATTGGGGAAGGGAAAGGAATTCGATTTCAGACACCGCGTCCGGTGGAGCGGTATGTCGAGACGAATGGGTTTTATAAGCAGGGGTGAGGTGTGTTTTGAAACGAATATTGTCTGCTGGCTGTTACTAACATTGTGAGCGGATGGATGCCTATCGCTCACCCTGGTCCGCCCTTCGGGCCCCTTCTCCCCTCAAGGGAGAAGGAATGCAACACGGCTCCCCTCAAGGGAGAAGGGACGACTTTTATGCCATGAGCATGCGCAGCTCGTCGTACGAAAACGTCGCTCGGAAGTTGCCGTTGGTGTGAGTCTGGTAGAAGAGGTCGTTGGTTAAGTCAGCCGCGGTGAGCATCATGCCGGCGTAGGCATAGGTGTCGATGCACATCCAGCCGTCGATCAAAGTGGGCAGGCCGGAGGATTGGGGGGTGTGGCCGACAACGACAGTGCGTCCTTCTTCCCAGACGGGCTGGTTCTTTTTGAACTTCTGCCAGCGGAGGAATTGTTTGTCCTGATCGCCGAGTGCGACGCCTGGTTCGAGGTTGGCGTGTGTGAAGACGTATTGTTCGGTTTCAAAGTAGGGAAGGCAGTCTTCCATGAAATCGATGTGGCTCTTGGGGATGTTCGAGATCGAGCCGCCGTAGGATTCGAGTGTGCTTTTGCCGCCGTATTCCATCCAGAGGTGCGCGGGCTTGCGACCTTTGACGACTTCGAGAACCATCTCTTCGTGATTCCCCTTGATCGTGACGAGATGGCAGGCTTTCTGCATCTCGAGCAGCATCTCGATCACACGTCTGCTGTTGGCACCGCGGTTGATCATATCGCCGAGGATGATCAGCGTATCATCGGATGTGATGTCGAGTTTTTGGAGTAATGTTTCGAGTGCACGATCACAGCCATGGATGTCGCCGATGGCCATCAGTCTGGGTGACGTCATAGTTCCCCTGCCTAAGTATTTGTGGCCTTACCAGTCCGAGCGGAAAGTTCCACAATACCGGGCTCACGAACCGATTGGAACACGATTGGCCCAAATTTGGGTATCAACGGTAAGATAGGGGCTCATATCAAGCTCGCTGGATACATTTTCCAGCAACAGCTTAGCACGGCGTCAGTTACTTCCAAAAGCACCGAAGGCGAAGCCACTCGCAAAGCCATTGGTCAGGCCATCGAAGAGGTGACGCTCGAAGAAGGCGGCACAGGCTTCTGGCTTGGTGTACTGCAGGAAGATGCGATCCCCCGGCTGGATGATGATCGATTTACTTGGATCGCATTTGACGTCTTTTAGGTCGACCCGAATCGGCACGATGCAGCCATCGGGCATCGTTCGCATGACGATGACCCTTGAGGCTCCGACGGTGACATCCTGATTCAGGACCGAAGCTCCGCCGATGCTCTTATTGCTGAGAACTCGACGAGATTCGGCCAGTGAGATCGCACCGATGAGATCCAGATCGTAGTCACGCGGGAGAGGGAATTGTCCGCCGCCCAGAAGTCCGCCCGTGAAGAAGAATTCCCGGTTACGCGATTCGATGAAGACCGTATCGCCGTCGTAGAGAAGGACATCTTCGGAACTGAAAGTTGGGACTTCGCCAGGATAGAGTGCCAGCGGGATACGAAGGACGGTTGAGTTCTTCAGAGTTGCATCCTGGTGTGGGCACGACGAGTAGTCTTCGACATAGGGCTCTGCGGCTTGGGGCAGTGAGTAGCCGTTGTCGCCGTTGAGGTCCAGTTGATACTGGGGGGCGAAGTCTTCATGAGTCAGCTGTTGAACACGTCCGGGGTCGTACTCCGAATCATACTGGTAAACCTGCTGTTCGATATTCTGCCCGCGGAAGACAGCTCGTTGCGGCATCGACCAGCCGGAGCCGGTACCCTGCGTGGGCTGGAAGCCGCCCATCGGGCTGATCTGTGGAACAGGAATGGGCTCGGGAGCGAGCGGCGTTTGTTGTTGTGGAGTCAGATTCTGATGTGAGCGTTCCTGGGCGCACAGCTGGCAGTAACGACCGCGTGATCGCATGACGTAGACGGCGTTTTCTGCATCGAGTCCAGGAAGGCCGCCGCTCATGACGAGGGCGTGGGCGACATCGTTTTCGTAAGCTGGCAGTTCGACCAGCATGCTGCTTCCCTTGCGGGTGACGATGGTGTTGACCTGGGAGGCTTCGAAGACTTCGTTGACATCTTGAGGTCGGTCACGTCGTACAACCATGACGCGGTACGAACGAGCTTTTTGCAGGGAGACGATAATCTTTGCTGTGCTTGGGCGGGCTCCCGAGGCGAGCATCCCGCCGGGGCCTGTCTGGGCGCGTCGAATTTCGTTCTCGACTTCTCGAAGCGTCAAGCCGCGAACGTAAACCGGCTCGGAAAGCGGGATGGAGATCGTCCCGTCTTCACGGACTTTGACGGGGTAGCCAATGCGGGGAGCGGCGTTATCAGAGCCCGGTGCAAAGACCGGAGGAGCTTCCTCGTCTTTGCCGAGGACCCCTTCAATGAAGATGCCGAGCACATCACCCGTGTCAACGCGGTGTTCCAGAGGCTTGGCTTGTCCAAGGAGGCCAAAATCGATCGGCTGTTGCTGAGATCGAACGCCATTGGGAGTGAAATATTGACCGCCTAGCTGGTCAGCATCGATGCCGCGAATCGGATGAAATCCCGCGCACCCACACGCTGCGAGCAGGCAAATCGCCAGCAACAGGCGTTGGAGCGGTTGGATGTGCATTTTGGCCCAGATTGAATTGAGTAGAAACGAGTCAGCGGAATCACTCAACGGTAATATCGGCACAGTCACTGCGACCGCTACAGTCGGAATAGGCCTTAAATTGTCAGACTACGCAATCCTGGGAGACTGCGGGGCTGTCTTTGATCTCAAATTGAAAGTCGCCAGCCACTTAACCGTCCATTAAAGAGCATGAGATTTCTCACTCCTCTGTTTGGGTTTGTTGATACGTGTTGAAATGCGCACCAATTCGCGCTGTCTGGACGGCTGGTAGGCGAAGTGAGAGCAGAGCGCGAAGCAGATCAATCAGCGTGAAAGCGTTTCGGACGCGAGAAAGCATCGGAAACCGTGGATAGACAGGAAGGAAGAAGTCAGGTCAAATCCGGAAGAGGGAGAAGTTATCAACTTTAGGAAAATTCGAGTCAGATGAATTTCCCTGCTGAGGCCCCGTTTTCTTTAGTTCCCTTGGGAATCTGATATCATGGCGGGTGCATCCGCACATTGTGTCAGTCCCCGCCTATAGAAAGTAAGGATTCGTCGTGGCTCGTGAAAAAGTGATTCTCGCGTATTCGGGAGGTCTGGATACCTCCGTCGCGGTCAAGTGGATCAAAGAGACGTACAACATGGACGTCATCACGTACACCTGCGACCTCGGTCAGGAACGTGATCTGGCTGGAATCAAGGAAAAGGCCCTGAAAACGGGCGCTGTCGAAGCCATTGTGGAAGACGTCCGGAATATGTTCGTCGATTACTTCGTCTGGCCGTCGCTGATGACTGGCTGTATGTACGAAGGGAAGTACCCGCTGGCGACGGCTCTCGGGCGTCCCCTGATCGCCTGGCGCATGACGGAAATCGCCAAAGAACATGGCGCTCATGCCGTTGCTCACGGGTGCACGGGGAAAGGGAACGATCAGGTTCGTTTCGACGTTTCTTTCCAGACACTGGCCCCTCGCCTGAAGATCATCGCCCCTGTCCGCGAATGGCGCTGGACTCGAACTGAAGAAATCGAGTACGCCGAGAAGCACGGCATCAAAGTCGAAGCCACCAAGAAGTCGATCTACTCGACCGACGTCAACCTGTGGGGACGCAGCGTCGAAGCCGGCGTTCTGGAAGATCCATGGCTGCCACCGCCCGCAGATGCCTATCAGTGGACGGTCGCTCCGGAAGACGCTCCAGATAAGAGTGTCGAGATTGAGATCGAATTCGAGCAAGGTCGCCCGATCGCGCTCAATGGCGAGAAGATGGATGGCGTTGCTTTGATCGAGTACATCAACAAAGTTGGCGGCGAGCATGGCGTGGGACGAATTGACCACGTCGAGAACCGACTCGTCGGGATCAAGAGCCGCGAAGTTTACGAAGCCCCTGCTGCGGTCATTCTGCACCTGGCTCACCGTGAACTGGAAAATCTGACTCTGAGCCGTCAGTCGATGCGGTTCAAGACGTACGTTGCTCAGACTGTTTCCGACATCATTTATGATGGTCTGTGGTACTCGAGCTTCCACCAGGATCTGATGGGCTTCGTCGAGAAGAACCAGCGATACGTCTCTGGTCACGTCCGCGTGAAGCTGTTCAAGGGAGCCGCGACCGTCACCGGCATGAAGAGCGAGCACAGCCTGTATAACAAGGATCTGGCAACCTACGAAGAAGGGGATCAGTTCCCACACGACACAGCCATCGGCTTCATCCGAATCCATGGACTGGCCCAACAAACCCAGGCCCGTCAGCAGCTCCTCAAAGGCGAACCAACCGTGCGTCCAGCACGCATTGTGCCGCCGTCTGAGTAAGACTTCTTGCTCGGCTGAAGAAATCGAAAGCGGGAAGGTGAAGACCTTCCCGCTTTTTTTTGTGGGCGGTTTGGGGGCCTGGAGTTTGGGTGGTCTAGGTTTTAATCCCCTGGTCTCATTTGAGACCAGTTGCTGGTTTTCATCTCTACTGAAAACGAGGGGATATCGACTCTAAGAAATTGGAATTTCGTTAGATCGACTTTACCAAGTACACAGAGGCAATGTTCTCTGGTCCGAATTCCACCACAGTCATCGAATTGTGAAGGTGAGTTCTCTCAATCGGAGTTTCGACATCACCTACGTAGCGGACTTCTGCTCCATATCCTGTCTTCGAGATTATCCTGACCTTAACAGCGTCTTGCTTGGTCTCTGTTTTTGGGCCATAGACATAAAGATCGACAGCCTGACCAATCTGCATCATCTCGCGTTCACTTCGATCTGGGATCTGGAAGTTAGGATAATGGTGGTCAGCCAGATGTTCAGCATTTTGGAAATGGGGAGCAGGCAATGGTGTTTCACGAACGAGGATTTGGTCAAAACAACTCAATCCTTTTCTGGATGCCCAAAATCTTGGTGTGATTCCCCAATAATTCGGTGAATCCGGGTTCGCACCACTGGCAATCAGAGATGTGATGATCCCGTCATTCTTAACCTGTAAGGCCGTGTAAAGTGCGGTTTCACCAGTCCGATAAGATCGCAACTCTATGTCTGCTCCGGCCGCGAGTAATTCATTCACACCTTCAAGCCATCCAGAAGCGACTGCAAAAGCGAGAGCAGACATTCCATGCTTGTCTTGTTCATTTAGTAGACCGGATGAAATGCCGGTCCGGAGGGCGTTCAGATCGTGAGAAGGTTTCCATCCACCACAATTTGCAAACCACTCTTTAAGAGAACATGATTCTGCCATCTTTCTTTTCCCGCATGTGACCATCTTCGTGCCTCGAGACAAGATCATTGTATTAAAACACAATGATAACCTCATCGCGAATATGCCAAACAACAACTGTCAGTCATATTCTGACGGAGCAGATCTGTCGTCTAATCCATTCGTATGATTTCTCGTTGTTGCCGCCGGGAGATCCGAAGAAGGCATCCGATTCTCCCGGTGCAACCTCATTAATTAATGTTTGATTTCTTGGTCTACCGACTGTTACCCGCGAGCAGTTGTAGTTCCCATGCGAGAGCGATTCCCGTGCCACCGCCGTGTTCTGTGAGGACTCCGGCTAGACGACCTCCAACCAGCACATCAGATCGACGAATCCGGCTGGTGGAACTGACACCTCACGGGAAGTCAGTGATCAAGCCAATCTTCAAAGCACACGTTGCGACGATCGAGAAAATCTTCGCGAAGCTGTCGCAGAAAGAGATCAAGCAGTTGGAGCAGTCGTTGAGGAGTGTTGGATTGGAGGCGGAAGTGTTGTTGAAGCAGAGCGATGCCGAAGGTCAGTCCAAAAGATGATCACCGATCAGGCGAGGCGGAGAGATGCGTTAGAACATTTTCCATCAAGCTTAGTTTTGTGGCCAAGAGTGTATTTGGTTTGCTGAATCAATTATGGCGATTTGGGTCGTGGAGCGATTTCGTTGCGGCGCCACCTGCCTTCTTTTCCGCTCGAAACTGATGGTCCGCGCAGTGATCTTCAAGTTATAAGTTTGAGCCCTTTTCTCTCTGCAATTTCCCGTAGGGCATTTTCTGTTTCCGGCCATGAGACGTCAGTCAGATACTCACCGAAGTATGACGCGAATTCTGCCTTCCAACTCTCGTGCTGCTCTCGTAGCGAACTGGTGCTCACCTCGACTTGCGGCTTCATTGTTCCAGTCTCCAGTCCAATAATGCGCTGGTGCATCTCAGATAGCAAACGTCGAGCGAAGTCATGACTTTCATTCAGAAATGCCTCAACTGAAATGACATGGACGCCCTGTCGGGCCGTCCAAACTTGTATCCCATCGATCAATTGCTCTCGATTGTCCCAGTGAATTCGTAGTTCTGTCCCGACACGCACCATCTGAAACTTGGGGCACGCCACCAGGTATGGGGTAGAGGGTGATCGCTCGGCAAGCCATTCCCATGCTTGATACCAAAGTTCGTCAAATTCTAGTTTTTCGTCACAAGGTTTCTTCAGTTCCATCAAACGCGGCCAGTCCGAGGCAAGCCGTTCAATTGTTGGCGGAAGTGGTGCTACCGCCGCGGCAACGCTTCCCAGTAAGTCTCGCGCAAACGCAGCGATTTGGTAGTCGGCGTCTTGATCAGTCATTTCCCAATGCGAAAGTATCTCATCGGTATAGCGAAATAGCGTTTGCTCACCAACAACCATACGAAATCGACCATAGCTCAAGGCAAACCAGCTTAAGCTCTGATTGCCCGGCTCTCCCCACGGCAAGATCTCTTCGACGGGCGAGAGTTCAAATTCAAATAACGCCATGTCTTTCCCACATTCGCTCCCTACAGGGAGAAGAGTGGCCTAAAAGTTCAAATCCCGCCAGCGTTCGCGACTACTGGCGGGATTTAAGTTTACTAATCAGTGGGATGACAGGACACGAATAGGGCTTTTCTGAGTCATACCCAAAGCCACGCATTGCATCGCGGTTCTTACCTGCCCCCGGCGGTAAGGGACAACGCAAATGCGTTGTCGACTTACTTCACCTGCTGGATGGCAGGTGGTTTCCATGAGCCTTCGCCAGCGGGAAGGATGGAAGGTGTCTCGGTTTTCGGCCAGTAAAGTCGCATGACCAGATAGATGGTGTCGTCGGGCGCGGGGAGCCAGTTGTTTTCCTTGTCAGTTCCGGGGTTGTCTTTCTGGATATAGAGTGTGAGCGAGCCGTCGTCATTCTTCTTCAAGTCTGGCAGCATCGGCGAGTTGATGAGGTAGCGGTTGATCGGGTTCTTGATCAGGAGTTGACTCTTGCCGTCATACATCGTGACCGACCAGAACGCGTTCACGGGCGGGAGTTGTCCGGAAGGGAACGTGATGGTATAGCGATGCTTGCTACCATCGAGCGTTTCTCCTGCTCCATCGACGCGGGTATAGGGATATGTGGCTTCGATGGCATCATTGCCATAGAGGCCTCCTTTGGCTGCACCGGCTCGCTTGAGCCAATCACCCTGATAAAAAGCAGCATCGCCGAAGAAGGCTCCCACATTCCAGCCGTTGATGTTCTTCATGCCACTGCTGAGGAACTTATCAACCTTGCCGTCGCCCTCCTTCATGCCAAGCAGAACAGCGGCCTTGTGTTCGACCGAGAGGTCCTTGAAGTCGAACGGCTTGCCCGGTCCGATGCCGATGGTTGCCAGTTTCGTACGGATCTCCTGGTCGGCGGGCGTGACGGGCACGAACTGGAGCGCGGCGTCGAGATACTCATAGAAGTTCGCCTTGATCCCTGCTGTGTTGGCGGGCAGGAAATCGATCTTTGGCGCGGCAGGCGGCGCGGGTTGCTTGAGGAATGTGGAGAGCGGCTGAACCTTATAGCCTGCTTGGACTTTCTCCACGTTCGGCATGTCTTCGGCATTGAAGAGCTGCGTGCGGAACAGGGTGAGAGCGAATGGCGTGGTCGAAGAGAAGACGTCCTTGATTCCTGCTGGCTTCTCCCCTTTCCAGTCGGGGCCGACCACGAGATAGTCGCCCGCATCGGGACCGGTTGCACGACTGCCGATGTAGCCATAGTTGTACGTGTTGCCGTCGATGAGTTGCACGGCGTAGTAACGCTCTTTCTCCACCGCCGGGACAGAGACCACCATCGGCTCGGCGCGTAGATCCATCCAGCAGATGGAATAAGGTGTGTCGCTGTTTGGCGTGATGACCGCGGTGTCTTCGGGAGTTGCGACGTGGTGCTCGTTCTTGAGTTCATTAAAGCCGGCTTTGAATTGCCCGGAGTTCTTGTCCACGGCGAACTCCTGCATCACGGCATAGTTCATCACCAGCGGCAGCCCGTAGATGAATGCCTCCTCAGCAATGGCCTTTGTTTCCTCGATGCCGGGCACGGCGATGCCCGCTTTCTTGTCGGCTTCTGCAGCATTGGAGACGGGATCATTTTTCTTCGCGCAGCCAGTGAAGAAGGTGAGAGCAACAGTACTGGACAGCAGCATGTTGAAGAGTGTTCGATTCGGCCGTTTCATTTTTTGTGCTTCTCTTTCTCGGTCAGCATTCTTTTGCTGAGGTAACATTTCGGCCGTGATTGAAGTTGTTCAGGAATTTACGCGTCACTCTTTATGAAACCACACACAAACTTGCGATCTTATCAGCATCAATCCCCAGGGCAGCCTTTGGAATTTTACTGGCCGGGAAATCAATAGAGATGAATGTCCGCGCACTAATATCATAACTGCAGAATGTCGACGTGTCGTGTGTCGAGAGCTGAGACGGTCAAGATGTTGCTAAGAAATGCAAAGAAACGAGTAGTCAGTTGCTCGGTGTGAAACTGGCGACGGGAATTGAAACGACAACCTCTTGCCCCCATTCAGTGACATGACAGTCGCGTTCCTGAATCCATTCCTGACTCTCTGTCACAGCCTCCATTCTCAAAGGTCATTGTCTCTGGTATCGTGATTTGAAACGGAATCTCCAGTGACCATCGCGCTCTGATGTCATTGGCAGGGAGACCTGATCCATGCACGTTGCTGTGTGCGCATTCATATTGGGAATGATGATGACGGTGTCGTCGGCGATGGGACAAGAGAAAACGTGGGCGATCGCGATTCATGGCGGGGCCTCGAATATTGCTCGCGATCTGTCGGAAGAGAAGCAAGCCGTTTACAAACAGGGGCTGACGGAAGCACTCGCGGTGGGTCAGAAAATTCTCGCTGATGGGGGGACTTCACTGGATGCGGTGGAGGCAACCGTTCGCGTGCTCGAAGATAATCCGCTGTTCAATGCGGGACGCGGGGCTGTTTTTAATGTCGATGGCTTTCATCAGCTCGATGCCTGCATCATGGATGGCAGCACGCTGGCCTGCGGTTCATTAGCCTGTGTGACACGTGTTAAGAATCCAATCACGGCAGCTCGCAGACTGATGGAAACAGTTGATCATAACTTCCTGGCGGGTGAAGGGGCTGATGAGTTCGCGATTCAGCAGGGATGCGAAGACGTTCCCAACTCGTACTTCTATAGCAAGTCTCGCTTCCAGGCTCTTCAGGCGTTTCAAAAGCAGAACGACCTGCCGGTCCTGACATCGCCATCCTATGGCTTTCCCGATAAGACGGTTTCCATGAACTCACCCTCTTACGAAGCGATGGCGGAAGTTGGAAACACCGTCGGCTGCGTGGCTCTCGATGTCCATGGGAATCTTGCCTCAGCCACCAGTACAGGGGGACGGACAGGGAAACGCGTCGGTCGCGTCGGGGATTCGCCGATTGTCGGGGGAGGGACGCTCGCGGATCGTCAGGTTGCCGTCAGTTGCACGGGGACAGGTGAGGAGTTTATTCGTCATCGGGTTGCCGGGACGATTTCGTTTCGAGTGGAGTATCTCCATGAAACTCTCGAACGGGCCGCCGGTTATTGCATCAATGGGGTCTTAAAAAAAGGGGACGGCGGATTGATCTCGGTCGACAAGACGGGGAGCATCAGCGTGCCTTACAATACAGGTTCCATGTCCCGCGGCGTGGCTGATTCCTCTGGTCGCTTTGAAGTTTCGATCTGGGAACAGCCTCTGCCTTAGGTTCTTTTTCACGCCATGCCTTGCGAGCGCTCGACTGCTTTTCTTCCTCCTCGATTCATCCTGCCCGGCAAAAACAACATGAAACACTTTCTGGCTTTTGCGTTCGCATTTCTCCTGTTTGTCGCGACGCCCCTGTCTGCACAAGACGCCGCCTCGGATCCTTCTCTGCTGACGCTGGATCGCATTTTCTCCAAGCGGGATTTCCGTGAGGAGTCAGCTGGGGCCATGCGATGGAGTCATAAGGGGCCTTATCACTTCATGTTCGTTCCCCCGGCGGAGGGGAAAGAGGGACGCGATCTGGTGAAGGCTGACCCGGAAACGGAAGCGAAGACGGTTCTGGTCACCGCGCAGGAGATGATTCCAGTTGGCGCAGAAAAACCTCTCGGGATTGATCGCTTTGAATTCTCTGAAGATGAATCTCTGATGTTGATCTTTACCAACTCGCGGAAAGTATGGCGTCAGAATACGCGTGGCGATTATTGGGTTTTGAATCTCGAAACCAAGAAGCTGACGAAACTCGGCGGCGAGGGTGAGCCTTCAACCATGATGTTTGCGAAGTTCTCGCCTGATACGAAAAAGGTCGCCTACGTACGCAAGAACAATCTCTATGTGCAAAATCTGGATGACCTGGCGATTACGGCATTAACGGACAATGGCAGCGAGACGCTGATCAATGGGACGAGTGACTGGGTCAACGAGGAAGAGTTTGCGCAGCGAGATTGCTTTCGATGGTCACCCGACGGGACGAAGCTGGCTTACTGGCAGTTTGATACCAGCGGCGTCAAAGAGTTTGTCATGCTCAATCAGACGGATGGCAAGTATCCTGAACTGACTCGTTTTCCTTATCCGAAAGCGGGAGAGAAGAACTCGGCAGTCAAAGTCGGAATTGTCCAGGTTACTGGTGGTGAGACGACCTGGTTGATGGTTCCGGGAGAGCCGCGTGATTTTTATCTGCCGTGGGGGGAATGGACGCCGGATGGGCAGAAGTTTGTCATGCAGCAACTCAACCGTCTGCAGAATGAGTTGACGGTCTTTGCAGCCGATCCTGTCAGTGGTGAGGTGAGCGTCGTCCTCAAAGAGACGGATGATGCCTGGGTTGATCTCAATGAGAAGGTGGAATGGCTGGGGAACGATTTTCTGTGGATGAGCGAGCGGAGCGGGTGGCGACACGCGTATCGCGCGAATATGAATGGCGAACTCAAGCCGATTACGAAAGGTGAGTTCGATCTGATTGAGATTGCAAACATCGATCAGGCAGGCGGCTGGATGTATTACATGGCGGCTCCTGAGAACGCAACGCAGCGTTATCTGTTCCGTGCGTCTCTTGATGGTGGCGAATCGGAACGACTCTCGCCAGCCGATCAGGTCGGATCACACAGCTATAGCCTGTCTCCGGATGCGAAGTGGGCGGTGCATACTTTTTCGACAGTGGACAAGCCGCCGGTTGTTTCGCTTGTGCAGTTGCCGGAGCATCGCGTTCAACGTGTGATGAAAGAACAGAAAAAACTGAATGAGACGCTCGCAGCGGTCAAGATGCCGAAGACGGAATTCGTCCGGGTCGACATCGGAAACGGGATTGAACTCGACGCCTATGTCGTCACGCCGGCGGATCTTGATCCGGAGAAGAAGTACCCGCTTCTGATGCATGTTTATGGTGAGCCCGCCGGTCAGACGGTTCGAGATGTCTGGGGCGGGTCTCGTCACCTGTGGCATGCGATGTTGGCGCAGAAGGGGATCATTGTCGCCAGTGTCGATACGCGTGGGACAAACAGTCCGCGCGGGCGAGAGTGGCGTAAATGCATCTATGGGAAGCTGGGGCTGATCAATTCTTACGAAGAAGCAGAAGCAACCAAGGCTATCGTGAAGAAGTACTCGTTCATCGATCCAGCCAAGGTCGCGATCTGGGGGTGGAGTGGCGGCGGGAGCAGCAGTCTGGATGCGATCTTCCGTTATCCAGATGTCTTCAATACCGCGATTGCTGTTGCACCAGTCGCGGATCGAAGTCTGTACGATTCGATCTACGAAGAACGCTACATGGGCCTGCCTGAAACGAACGAAGAAGGTTATCGCGATGGCTCTCCTCTCGCCCATGCTGGCGCTTTGAAGGGGAACCTGATGATCATTCACGGAACCGGTGACGACAACGTGCACTACCAGGGGACCGAGAAGCTGATCAATGAACTCGTCAAGCACAATAAGATGTTTACGATCATGCCTTACCCCAATCGGGATCACTCGATTAATTCGGGAGCAGGGACAACGCGTCACCTTTATCATCTGATGACAGAGTATTTGCTTGAGCACCTCAAAGGCGAGTGAGCCTTCGGGTTGCCAGGCGAAACGGGGATCAACTATGGTGGCTGCGACGCATGAAACACGACGCAGCCCCTAGATGGACTCCATGCCCCGATGATCACTCCGCTGATTGCCGTACTTTCGTTGTTAGCCGTCGTCATCGTGATGTTTATCATGAATCGTCCACGTATGGACGCGGTGGCGATCATCGCGATTTGTGCCCTGCCGATGACGGGCGCGGTCTCCGTCCCCGAAACGTTAGCAGGGTTCAGCGATCCGAACATCGTGCTGATCGCGGCGTTGTTTGTGATTGGTGATGGGCTGGTGCGGACCGGTGTCGCGCGGCGGATGGGGGAATGGCTCGTCACGTATGGTGGGTCGAGTCAGACCAGGCTGACGGCGTTGCTGATGGCAGCGGTTGCTGGTCTTGGTTCAATGATGAGTTCGACGGCGGTGACGGCGATCTTCATCCCGGTTGTCTTGACGATTTGTCGTCGAACTGGCTTTGCGCCGGGTCAACTGATGATGCCTCTGAGCTGTGCAGCCCTCATTAGCGGGATGATGACGCTGGTTGCGACGGCACCGAATCTCGTTATCAATGCGGAACTGATTCAGCATGGGCATGCCGGCTTCCGATTTTTCAGCTTCACGCCGTTTGGGCTTCCCATCCTGATTCTTGGCATCGTCTACATGCTGATTGCCTGTCGCTGGCTGCCCAATAAATCCAATGAATCTCACGCAGGTCACATCGTCCGCCCCACGTTGTTCGACTGGATCAAACGCTACAATCTTGCCGAGCGGGAGTATCGCCTGCGCGTCCAGCATGAGTCCCCGCTGATCGGACAGACGCTGCAATCACTGGAAATGAGGGCGGCTGAAGGGGCAAATCTGGTTGCCATTCAGCGAGGTCGAGAGCTGATTCAACCGACGGCAAAGACCTCATTCCATTCGGGCGACATTCTTTTTGTGGACCTGTTCGCGCCGCATGCGGATGCTGAGAAGATGCAGGCCCGCTTTGGCCTTGAGAAGCTTCCACTGACGGGCGCACACTTCACCGATCATTCGCAAGAGATTGGCATGGCGGAGCTGTTTGTGCCGGCGGATTCGAGCCTGATCGGCAAGACGATCGTTGCGGGGGAAGTCCGAACCCGATTTGGCTTTTCCGTGCTCGGGATTCGGCGTGGCTCACAAGCGGTGAAGGAAAAGCTTTCGTCGGAAGTCCTCAAAGTGGGGGATACGCTGCTGGTGATCGGACCCTGGAAATCGATTCGAAATGTACGGATCGTGGGCGGCGGTGATTTGCTCGCGTTGAACCTGCCGGCGGAAGTTGACGATGTTCTGCCTGCCCCGAAGAAAGTCGTGCATGCCCTCGTCATTTTGATGCTGGTCGTTGTCATCATGGTTCTGGGCGTGATCCCTAATGTCCAGGCGGCCCTCATTGGTTGCCTGCTGATGGGGCTGTTTCGTTGTATCGATTTTGAAAGCGCCTATCGATCAATCGACTGGAAGACGCTGATCCTGATCGTCGGCATGATTCCGTTTTCGACGGCCCTTCAGCGTACGGGTGGTGTCGAGATGGCTGCCCATGCGCTGATGAATTCAACGGCTGGAATGGGGAATCAAGTCGTCCTTGCCAGTTTGTTCCTGATGACGGCGTTGCTTGGACTCTTCATTTCCAACACCGCAACCGCGATCCTCATGGGCCCGATTGCCCTGACGATTGCAGATCAGCTCAACGTCTCGCCGTATCCGTTCGCGATGATCGTCGCGCTGGCGGCATCGGCTGCGTTTATGACGCCCGTTTCAACCCCTGTGAACACAATGGTCGTCACGCCGGGTAACTACCGATTCATCGACTTCGTCAAAGTCGGCGTTCCATTCACGTTGATCGTCATGGTCGTAAGCGTATTAATGGTGCCTTGGCTGTTGCCGTTTTAAAAGACACGTCTAGTTGCGATGACCATCGAACGGTCCGCGAATCGGAAACGGCGAGTACAGTTTCCACGGGGTTGTCTGGCGAGGAACAGCTGTCGGGCCGCAAAGCGGTCGTGGAATTTTGCAGGGAGCAGGCTTTGGGCAGTACCCTGGACAGACGCAGAGAAACCGCGGGCTGAATGACGTCAGCACGGGTGATACGGGCCTTGCAGTGGTGTCATCGATGACCGGAGAGGGAGCAACCTCGGCAGGCGGTGTGACAACAGGTGCTTCAGAAGCCTCTGCTGGAGACTGGCAGAACCCTGTCGTCACGCAACCGCAGAGAACGCTCATGGCGATCACGCCGGTTAACATCGACTGGCGAGTGAATGTGATTTTCATGACTCTTCCTTTCATAACGGAACTTGCCGTTATTGGAATCTTCATTGACGTGTGAGTTTGAACTAGTTGGTCAGTGCTTCATCGAAGACAGGGGCCGGAATTTCAGCCGTCTTATTTTCGATAGCGACGTTCGTTCCTGCCCCCGGGACAAATTCACCCACGGGTGGGGGGCTTGGCATCGGGGTCATCACGATGGGTGGGGGGTTCTGCAGGCGAAGCTGCCAGCCACCGCCGAGGGCTCGGTTGATCGCGACGAGGCTTTGTGCGACTGTTCCTTCTGCGACTGCCAACGCATCCTGCTGCTGTACCAGTGCCAGCTCGGCGACGAAGACCCGTCCAAAGTCTGTCTGGCCACCTTCATAAAGCTCGTTGACCAGTTGTGCTGACTGATCCGCGGCTCCGACACCCTTTCGGAGAATCAGGACCTGCTGTTGTGCCTGGAGGAAGCGGACGATGGCGTCTTCTGCTTCGCGGTTGGCATCGAGCACGGTTTGCTGATAGGTCGTCACCAGCTGCATGTAGCGGGCTTCCTGAGCGGCGACGTTATTGCGAATGCGTCCGTAGTTCAGGATGTTCCAGTTGAAGGACGGGCCAATATTTCCGGTCATGGCTTGTGCACTGAACAGGTCGTTGAACTGACTGGCACGAACAGCGATTTGCCCGTTGATCGAGAACGCAGGATAGAGATCTGCTTCCGCGACGCCGATCATCGCACTTTGTTGGGCAACGAGGCGTTCCTGACGTCGAACGTCAGGGCGTCGTCGGACCAGTTCGGCTGGAATCCCCAGAACAACTTCTGACGGGGCTCCCGGGATCGGGGTGACTTCACCTGTTGGGGACAGAAGCAATTTGATGTCCTGGGGTGGGAAGCCCATGAGGGTACACAGCAGATTCTCGGCCTGACGCAGGTCGGCTTCGAATTGAGGAATCGTGGCTTCGGTTTGAGCAACGTTGGTGAGCGCCTGGGCGACGTCGAGCTGACTACCGGCTCCGAAGTTCTTGCGGTCTTCGGCCAGCTTCAACGATGCGGATTGTGTTTCGACGTTGTGACGAGCATAGCGCAGACGCTGTTCGAGCGTGCGGACATTGACGTATGCAGCGGCGACATCGGCGATCAGGATGACCATGACGTCATCATAGTTTTCGACCGTTGAATCGAGGTTCGCATCGGCGGCTTCTATGGCACGTCGGAAACGGCCCCAGAAATCGAGTTCCCAGTTGAACTGAGATCCGCCGTTCCAGATGCTGAACTCACGAGGAACTCCTAACCCGCCTCCACCACCTCCGACGAATCCAACCTGTTCGGAAAGCAGCTGACGAGAATAGCCCCCGGATGCTGTTTGCGATTGTGGCAATAATTGTCCCCGTGACTGGGCGGCGATCGCACGTGCTTCCATGATGCGGAAACCCGCTTCTCGCAGTGTCAGGTTCTGATTGGAGGCCATGACAACCAGCTGGCTCATGACAGGGTCATTGAAAGCAGTCCACCAGGCCCAGTTTTCATTCGGGGCACTGATGACTCGCGAGTCACCAATGTCGACCCACGATTCCGCCACCGGAGCAGCGGGTGTCCGGTAGTTCGGTCCGACCTTGAAGCCGTTGCGAAAGTATTCCTTCGGACCGGTCATGCAACCAGTCACGCAGATCGCAGAAGCAGCGAACAGCGAGAGTGTTGTCAGTGTCTTGAAACGGAGGCGAGTCGCCTGCGAGCCGGCAAAGATTCTCATAGTGGCATCCATGCTAAATCCGGTTGACCAGAGATTCATCCATTGAACTCTGGTTGATCAGGTGACCATCCCGTCAACTTTGAGAAACCAACCCTGGAGGGTGGAATCCTTGTCGAAGGAGCGCGTCCCCGATCGTCTAATTCCGGTAACGAGCGTTTTTCTGTTTTTTCGAGAAACGCTGAAGACGCCTGTTTTATCGGTTAGTCACGCGAAGGGTCATCATTCAAACCGCCAGACAAATCGGCCATTTACAAAATACCGTCCAGACGGTATGCTCATTTTGGCTATTTGTCGGCAGCACAATTGGGGAGATCTGCGGAACTCAAAAAAACGCCGTATACTCTCCACTTTCACTAATCGATTTTTCAGGATTGACCCTCTTCGCGATAACGGATTTCAAAAGTAAATCTGGAAAGAACGCTCAAGAATGCTTCCACGTCATGCCGTTTCCGCTCGTCGTTCAGACGTGACGAGCACGATGTCTCAATCAACCATTTCTGCGGTCCTCTTTACGCTCATAATGGTGATCTGCTTGCCGGCCTCTGGTTGCCGTCCGCAGAACGCTTACTTTGAACCACCGCCACCTGAGGTTCCGGTTGCTTCGCCTCGTCTGGATGAAGTGACTGACTATATTTATCAAACGGGTACGACTCAGGCGTTCGAACGGGTCCAGCTTCGTTCACGCGTTTCCGGTTTCCTGGTCGAGCGTAAGTTCAATGACGGCGATGTCGTCACGAAGGGGCAAGTCCTCTTCGTCATTGACGAAGTTCCTTTCAAGGTCGCGCTGCGTCAGGCGAAAGCCCGACAAAAGGAAGCCGAGGCGGCTCTTCTTCAAGCCCGACAATCCAAGACACGCGAAACAACTCGCGCGAAGCTCCAGCTTTCGCAAGCGGATCTGAGCCTGGCCAAGACCTCGCTTGATCGTGCCCGCTCCCTCGTGGAACGCAGTGCAATCCCTCAGCAGGATCTTGATCGAACGGTTGCTGAGTACGATAAAGCAGTCGCTCAAGTTGATTCCGATCGCGCTGACGTGGAACAAATGGATGCTGATTACGAGACACGCATTCTCAGCCTGCAGGCGTCTTTGGATGCAGCCACGGAGAACGTCAAGGCTGCGGAACTGGAACTGAGCTACTGCCAGATTACATCGCCACTGGAAGGACGCGTCGATGCTCGCGTCTATGATGTCGGTAATTACATCATGGCTGACTCGAATCCACTCGCGACAGTTGTTCAGCTGAACCCGATCTACGTGAATATCACGCCAAGCTCTGCGGAACTTGTTCGCATGAGAGCCGGAGAGGTCAACTCGCCCGATTCCCCCATCAAGATGCAGATTGGCGTCGATGGTTCGAATGACTTCCCGTTCGAAGGGGTTGTCGATTACATCGCTCCGATTGTGGATGAAAGCACGGGAACTGTTCGCGTGCGTGGACTGTTCGAGAATACCAAAGAAAAGATCATGCCCGGCTTGCTCGTGCGTGTGCGGATTCCCGCTTCGATCATTAAAGATGCCGTTCTGGTTCCGGATCGCGCCATCGGTTTCGACCAGTCGGGTGGCTTCGTATATGTCATCGGAGCGGAGAACAAAGTCGAACGACGTCCCGTCACAACTGGCCCGATCCTGGGACACGAACGGGTCGTCAATGGCCCTGTCACTGTCAACGACAAAGTCGTCATCGACGGGTTGATTCGCGTTCGGCCTGGTCTGGTTGTCACTCCGAAAGAGGCTTCCCCAGTCGACAAAGAAACCGTTCCAGCGACTCCTGTCGTGACCAATATCGCGGAGTAAGTCGCTGACCGACTTCGCCATCAAGCGTCCTTTTCTGACCGTTCATTCCGTCCTTCATGCGGTTCAACGATATGCTTTCTCGCTTCTTTATTGATCGTCCGATTTTCGCGAACGTGATTGCGATCGTGACGATGCTCGTAGGAATTGTCTGCCTGGTCGGCCTGCCGATCGAGCAGTACCCAACGATCACTCCTCCCACCATTCAGGTGACCGCGAACTATCCGGGGGCCAACCCACAGGTCCTCTCCGATACCGTCGCCAGCCCCCTCGAACAGGCGATTAACGGGGTGGAAGACATGCTTTACATGTCATCCAACTGTTCAAGCAACGGAGCATACACGCTGCAGGTGACTTTCAATGTGGGCGTCGACCTGAATCAGGCGCAGGTTCTCGTGCAGAACCGAATCGCCAGCGCCCTGCCGAGCTTGCCACAAGAAGTTCAGCGACTCGGCGTGACAGCGAACAAGCAGTCGACCAACATCGTCATCGTGGTCGCATTGACCTCACCAGACAATACTTATGATGATCTCTTCCTGAGCAACTACGCCGATATTCAAGTCAAAGATACCCTTCGGCGACTTCCAGGCGTCGGTGAAGTTCAGATCTTCGGGGCAGGCAGCTACGGCATGCGGATCTGGCTGGATCCTCAGAAGCTGAAGGCTCGGAACCTGACAACCGAAGACGTCATCGCTGTCATCGGCGAGCAGAACATTCAGGTCGCCGCCGGTCAGGTTGGACAACGACCGACAGGTGATGCTCCCAACTTTCAGTACACGGTCAATACTCAAGGACGTCTTTCCGATCCTGAAGAGTTTGGCGAGATCATCGTAAAAACAGAGGGAACCGGTTCTGAGCAGCGACGAATCGTTCGTCTGAAAGACGTCGCCCGCGTCGAGCTTGGTGCCCGCTCGTACGATACCTGGACCGCGATCAAAGGCATTCCCGCAGCCGGGATCGCGATTTTCCAGCTGCCAGGCTCGAACTCGCTCGAAGTTGCACAAAGCGTGAAGGATGCCGTCGAAAAGATGAAGCCCAAGATTCCAGAGGGAATCGAAGCGTCCATTCCGTTCAACCCGACAATCTTCGTCGAAGAATCGATCAAAGAAGTTTATCGCACGCTGTTTGAAGCGGGCATTCTGGTTCTCATCGTCATCCTCCTGTTCCTGCAGGACTGGCGAGCCGTTCTCATTCCTGCGACGACGGTCCCTGTTACGATTATCGGTGCGTTTGCTGCCCTGGCTGCCATGGATTATTCGATCAACGTCCTGACGCTGTTTGGCCTGGTCCTCGCGATCGGGATTGTGGTCGACGATGCGATCGTGATCGTCGAGAACGCCGTTCACCATATTGACCGCGGCAAGCTGGAGCCACGCACGGCGACGATCAAAGCCATGTCCGAGGTGATTGGCCCGATCATCGGGATCACGCTTGTGTTGATGGCGGTGTTCCTGCCGACGATCTTCATGCAGGGAATCACCGGGCAGCTGTATCGACAGTTCGCGCTGACGATCGCTGCGACCGCCCTCATCAGTGCCATCAACGCGGTCTCGCTCAAACCGGCTCAATGTGCGGTTTATCTGCGCCCAACGCCTGAGAAGAAAAATTTCTTCTATCGCGGGTTCAACTATGTGTATGACAGTGTTGAGCATTTTTACTTCAACATGATCAAGCGAGTGATCAAGCATCCGATCATCATGTTGTTCTTCTTCACGCTGATCGCCGGTGCCGGGGTCTATGGTTACACGACACTTCCGACCTCGTTCATCCCGACGGAAGACCAGGGCTACGCGATCATGTTCGCTCAGCTGGACGACTCTGCCTCGCTGGAGCGGACGCATGAAGTAACCAAGAAGATCGACGAGATGCTCGGGAGTACCCCAGGTGTCGAGTCGTGGTTCATGATCGGCGGAATGTCGATGATGGACGGCGGCACGTCGTCGAACTCTGCGACCTGCTTTATTACCTTCAAGCCTTTCGAGGAACGAGCCGGTCACCCTGAGCAGTCGATGGAAGCGATTGTCGGGAGTGTCTGGGCGCGAGCCGGGATGATTCCGGAAGCGTTGATCATGGCGTTCCCGCCGCCTGCGATTCAGGGACTGGGAACAACGGGTGGCTTCGAATTCCGCCTGCAAGACCGTGGAAATGCAGGAGCCTGGGAACTTCAGCAAGTCGCAGATGAAATGGTCCGTGATGGCAATACCCAATCGGGACTGGCGGGACTTCAGACATCCTTCCGAGCAGCGACTCCGCAGTTGTATGTCGATATCGATCGCGCCAAGGTGAAGAGCCTCAACATCCCGCTGTCGTCAGTCTTCAACACGCTGCAGGCGACTTTGGGGTCTGCGTACATCAACGACTTCAACAAATTCGGACGTACGTGGCAGGTTCACATTCAGGCCGACCAGCAGTTCCGCAAGAATATCGACGACATCCGACGTCTCGAAGTTCGAAACGAATTCGGCGATATGGTGCCCTTCACAGCATTTTCAACTGTGAAAATGAGTACCGGACCGCGTCTGATTACGCGCTACAACCTCTATCCTTCCGTTACGATCAATGGTGAAGCCAAAGCAGGCACCAGTTCCGGGGAAGCGATTGCTTTGATGGAGCAAATGGCTGACCGCAAGCTACCCAACTCCATGGGCTATGAGTGGAGCGGAATGTCGTTCCAGGAGAAGAGCGTCGGCGGACAGTCGATCTATGTCTTCGGCATGGCGACCCTGATGGTCTTCCTGGTCCTCGCGGCTCAGTACGAAAGCTGGTTCCTGCCAGCGGCTGTCATTCTGATCGTGCCACTCGCGCTGGTTGGAACCGTTCTGGCGGTCATGTATCGCGGGATGGACAACAACGTCTATACACAGATCGGGATCGTTCTGATCATCGCGCTGGCGAGTAAGAACGCGATTCTGATCGTCGAGTTCGCACGTGAACTTCGCAATCATGGTAAGAGCATCACCGAAGCCGCAGCCGAAGCCGCACGTCTTCGCTTCCGTCCGATTCTGATGACCTCATTTGCGTTCATCCTCGGGATCGTCCCGCTGTTGATCGCGACCGGTGCCGGGGCCGTCAGTCGACGTTCGCTGGGGACAGCCGTCTTTGGCGGCATGGTCGCCGCGACGCTTTTTGGTGTCATCTTTGTGCCGGTTTTCTACGTGATTATGCAGTCGATTTCTGAGCGATTGAAATCGCGTAAAAAGACAGTCGCAAGCCACTCGGACGAAACCGATGCCCTGCATCACAACGATCCCGTTGACCACACACCGGCAGTCGCTGTTCCATCAGGTCATCACTAATGATTCCTGAATCCTCAGCTAATTCACGAAAATATCCACGTTTCTTGATTTACCGAGGTGTGTTAATATTTCGAAAAATGAGCCACTTACTTCTTCTCAAGAAGCAGTCCCCTGCCCTTATTGAATGATTCCAGCTGACTGCACCAGTCAGACAGCTGAGAATTCGGTGATCGATGAAAACCAAGGCCACGCCCCGTAAACGACAACCAGAAGAGACAAGGCGGCATCTGCTCGATGTCGTTGGTGATCTCATTCTTGAAAAGGGGCTTGCAGCCGTCACTCTGGATGCTGTCGCGGATGCCGCAGGGGTTAGCAAGGGTGGCCTGCTGCATCACTTCCCCAGTAAAAAGGCGCTTCTGGAAGAGTTCGTCGAAGATGGGACCAACTCGTTCCAGGAATCGATTCAGAACATCATCGCAAGCGATCCCGATGAAACTGGTCGCAGCACCCGCGCTGAACTGCGTTCGATTGCAAATACGAAAGATACTCGTTGCACCCGTATGTGGATCGCGCTCCTTGCATCCAGTCACGAGAATGGCGACTTTCACAAACGCCTTCGGGAACATTTCTTTCGTATTATGAGCGACGATGCACAGGGAGATGACGTCAACGTCATGCTCGCCATCGTGTACCTGGCAGCCGACGGCCTCGCGGTTGCAAATCTGGCGGGTGCATTCCAGGACGCCCCAGAACTAAGGGAAAAAATCGTCAGCACTCTCGAAGCAATCACTCGCAATCCCTGCTGCAAACAAATCTCGCTCATCCCGACCGAAAAATAACAAATTCGCTGCTGGCTGCTCGCCTCGGACTGATCGAACCGCCTGCCAACACAGTCACGTCCTGGCCAAGAATGGATGACGCGAGCATCCGACAAAAGCCTGCACCGCAAATGACTGCATTCCAGCCGTCGCCCAGAGATGTTCTCCGCCGCTTCCCGACACGAATCACCCCGCAAAACCGATCACCAACCGCTGCCAAAACAAGAGCAACGACACAGCCAGTCACTCCCAGCCACAACCAACAAAAGCGGAGAGGGGGGGATTCGAATCCCTTCTGGAAAATGCCCTAAGTGACGACAGCACTTCATTTAAGAGTGAGGAGAATACTCGTAGCGATGCACACGCGCTGCAGGTCGGTGACGTTAAGTGTCATTGCCAGACAGCAACAGACGCGGTCCTTATCCGACTGATCGATTCTTGGCCTTACCTCTCAGAGCCAATCAAGCTGGCGATCCTTGCGATGATTGAAGCGAGCAATCATTCTCGGCTTCAATGACAACAATCAATAAGATTGTGTGAATCCTCGAACTATTGAAAGATTCCCATTGCACATAAGACCAGATCAGGGTTTACTGACGAGGAACTATTTGTGCAGGGGAGAAGATTGGGACAGCCATCTCGTAAATCGCGAACGAAGAGAAATCCAAAGAAGACCCTCAGCCCGCAGGCGCTGGTCTTCTTTGGATTGTTGATCCTTTTTGCGGTAGTTGCAGCCTACTCGTCGTTTGAAAACTCGAACGATGAGACAGTCACCTCAGTTTCTTCTCCTGTGCCGACAGCAACTTCGCCGCCTCCAGTTCACTCATTGCCGACAGCGTTGCCCGAAGACTTTCGTTCCGAAACGCCCGCCGTGAAGCCTTCCACAACATCAGGAGGCTCTGAGAACAGCCAGTTATCTCTCAAGACCGCTCCGCTACAATCTGCTCAGGACGATGAAGATCCAACCGGCACCAAGAATCTAATGGCTTTGGTCACTCCAGGTCAGAAAGACCTAGCCAAACAGAAACAAGTTCCCCAAAAATCTCGTCAGTTGACGGCAAGGGACGGAGCTGGTTCCACGCTCTCCTCCGATCTGGAATGCTCTTTACAAAACTGCGATCTCTCCGTGGTCAAAGATGGCCATTTTGCCGTGGAATTGGCTACCGGTCGGCAAAACACAGGCTTTTTCGCCTTTCGACTGCGCCATGCTCAGCAAAAGCCTGTTCAAATCGACTTGAAGGGAGCGCCTGCCAAATGGGGCACACTCAATCCTCTCCTGTGTGCTGACGAACAAGCGTTTCTCGATGACACAATTCGCCTCAGCGCCAGCAAACGGACCAAGACATTGCCCACCAAGAATGGTCCTCTGGTCCCTGATACGACTGATGAACCCTGGCAGTTCCTGACAGACGTTTCCTATGCGGAGAATACTCTGACGATTCACTGTCTTCCCAAAGACGACGATGTCATCGTGGCCATGCGTCCGATCTTCTCACCGAGCTACTTGTCAGCTTACCTGAAAAGACTGAGCGAACTTGAACAGGTCATCCTTCATGACATTGGCCGGTCGCCCAAAAATCAGCCTCTGCAGGTGATCGAAATTAGCGATCGTTCAACGCCGTATTATCATCAGAAACCGACCCTACTGATTTACGCTCGTGAACACGGAGACGAACACGACGGCAGCTGGCTGACCCAGGGAGCCATTGAGTATTTTCTGGATGAAAATGACTCGGAAGCAACACGCCTTCTACGTCAAGTTAATGTTCTCGTTATCCCAATTCTTGACCCTGATGGCGCCGCCTCGTCTTCGTATCACCGAATTGTCGACTCTTTCCACCCTGATAAACCATCGCCCGAATCTCTGTCCTACACGGCATTCCTGACGAACTGGTACAACGCGGGCGGGCGGATTGATGTTGCGATCAATCTTCACAATGTCGAGTCTGCCGAGGCTCCACACCTGTCTTGCGGATCTGTTCCGAAAAAAGAGCCTGATCGAACCTGGGCGGAACTGCTTCATGTTTACATAGGCTCGCGCATGAATTCGACCGGAGCCAATATTCAACGTCGCACCTGGGGCCCGGACAATCACTATTACCGCCTTGGAGGCTGGCTTGAGTACCGCTATGGCACTCTCCGCATCCTTTACGAAGCAAATTCACAGGCCAAGGATCGCCACTTGAATCTCGAACAACTTCGCTGGATGGGAGCGACGATGGCAAAGTCGGCGGCACAATTCCTGACCTCTCGAGAGTCGTCTGTTCTTCGCGAGCGAGTCGAACGCATGCAGCGGGATCGCTTTCGAAAAATGCTGTTTTACGTTCGTGACATGAACTGGCAGCGAATCTTCCCTGATGCCTTCCGAGCAGAATTCGTCGTCCGTGGCTGGACTCCCCCAGAACAGTTGGTTGACGACAACCGATACGAGCCTTTCGTAGAGCGCCTGAAGAATTATCCCCAGTTCCGATAACCCAACTCCGTTACCACTGACACATGGACATGCCGATGCCAGGAGCCAGTTTGAGATCTCATTGGGTAATAGCAGCGACCACATCGCTGGTCATCGCGACGGCGGGACTCGCCTTCGTGTTGCAGTCGGCGTTTGTCTCAACAGACTCCCCAGAGCCTATTTCGTCTGTCGCGATGACTCCTCGGCCTGATCCCATCAGTACCCCCTCAGCCACCAAGGGACCAGATCCTGAGTGCGAAGACGCGAATGGCAATCCCATCGAGGCCCCTTGCGCAGAGAGCGACGAATATGGCCCCTGTGGCATGACTTGCAACGGTGTGACCATCTGCAACAGCCAATGCCCTGGAACCACGAGCAGTTGCGCAGACTGCTTGGGACAAGGTGGAGCGAAATACTGTCCCGCCTGCGACTCCGATGGGGATGGCATCAATGAGGCTTGTCTGACGTGCGACACGGATAATGACGGGTTCGCCGACAGTTGTTACATTGCCGATTCGGATGGCGACGGCATCAATGATCTGTGTCGAGTTGTGTGCGACACCAACAACGATGGTGTCCTCGACTCTGACTACCTCTGCGACAGTGACTACGACGGCGTTCTCGATGCCTGCTATCTTTGCGACGGCAATGACGACGGAATTTTAGACACCTGTAGTCGCGTCTTCGACTCCGATGGCGATGGTAAGCTCGATACCTGCTTCATGTGCGATTCCAACGGCAACGGCCACAACGACGTCGGCTATTCCTGCGACACCAACGGCGACGGCGTGGGAGATACCTGTCACTCCTGCGACTCAGACGGCAATGGCACCATGGATGCCTGCAAACTCTGCGACTCCAATGGCGATGGCGGCCTGGATAGCTGTTACCTCTGCGACACCAACGGCGACGGGATGCTCGACAGCTGCTACGTCTGCGACACCAATGACGACGGCATCGCAGATTCCTGCGGTTACACCTACGACTCGGATGGCAACGGTTCGCTCGACTCTTGCTGGGTCTGCAATCTTAACAACAATGGCTCCAACGAGTCTGGTTACCAATGCGACAGCGACGGCGATGGCAAGCTCGACAGTTGCTGGCTGTGTGACACCAATGATGACGGAATCATGGACAGCTGCTATCGGTGCGACACGAGTGATGATGGAATCGCAGATACGTGCTCTTTCACAACTGACGCCAATGGAGACGGCACCAACGACAGTTGCTTTGTATGTGATCACAACCTCAATGGCCACAAAGACTCAGATTTTGTTTGTGATTATGATGGAAATGGCATCAGTGAAGCCTGTTTCGCGTGCGATTTGGATGGCAACGGCATGCCGGATTCTTGTTACGTCTGCGACACGAATGGTGACGAAATCCCCGATTCCTGCTACTTGTGTGACACCGATGGGGATGGCATGAATGACAGTTGCTACTTGTGTGACGGCAATGATGATGGGGTGCTAGATACTTGTCATCTTTGCGACTCAGATAATGATGGATCGAATGATAGCTGCTATGTCTGTGATTCCGACAACGATGGATACGAGGACACTTGCAATTGGTTAAGTGACAGCGATAACGATTCCATAAATGATTCCTGCTATACTTGTGACAATGATATGAATGGCTTTCCGGATGCAAACTTTTCATGCGATAAAAATAGCGATGGAGTTTTGGATTCGTGTATGTTGTGCGACCTTGATAATGATGGCATTAATGACACCTGCTACATTTGCGATACCAATGGTGACGGAATACCAGATTCATGTCAGTACAGGTGCGATTCGGATTTCGACGGTGTCTTAGATTCCTGCTTTCTTTGTGATGAAGATGAAGACGGAATTAATGACCGTTGCTATACGTGTGCGACAGAGTATAACGGAATCTACGATACCTGTTTCAGTTGCAACCAAGGCACTCCAACATTAAATCGCTGGATGAAGTGCCGCTTTTGCGACGATAATCGAGATGGTTTGTACGATACTTGTCCACCTTGTCCTGGCACGAGGCCTGGAGCATTTCACTGTTACACATGTGACACAAACTCCGATGGTATTTATGACAGCTGTTATCAGTTTGACTCAAATGAGGATGGAGTCAATGATAGATGTGATTGCACAGCGGGTGATGAGTGGCGAGATGAATTTATTAGCAACGTTACAACTACATTTGACTTGTCTGCTTTAAGCTCTGCGCTAAGTACACTTGGGCTACCAATTCCGCCAATGACAGCTTCGATCTCACCGGATCGCAGAGTGAAAGATTGTTGCTCTGGGCTAAGCCTGATAGAAGACGGCCGCAAACGCGAAGGAGGTGCCGTAACACTCGAAAAGACTCCTGGAACTACTATTCTACCAATACGAATTCCTGGAATAGCACCAAGTTCTTCTCTTGTGGTTTCATTCACTACTTTGGGCCAAAAGTTCCACATCAGAATGAGATTTGGACTCTACGCCGAGTTTAACCAAGCCTCGGTATCTGGTAAGTTTGGGCAGGAGACCAGTCAATGTTGCCCCTCCCTAAACTGCAACTACCAGGAATTGGAGGCGAACTGTGGCCTAAGCATAAGCGCTACAATTGCCTCAAAAGCGTGCTACGAAGGCCTTCTTTCCCCGTCTCGAAGTTGCACAGCCTTCGATATAACTCCCGTCTCGGTCTCGACGTCGGTGGGAGGAACAATGAACTGGAACTCACCAAACTGTGGATGTGGACAGGATATTGATATCAAAATCGGAAGCGGAGCAGTAACTGCATCCGTAGAAGTCGAAGTCATCTCCAAGGTTATTAGCTATGAATTCACGATAGCTTCTTGGGATGGCTTTACCCTGCTTTCTAAAGATGATCCTTGTGGAGCAACTACATGCGATTAGCATTTTCGCCATTTACGAAATACTTCTTAGCTACATTGTGGTTCGGAGCCTGCGTGCAAGGTTGCGGGGTAAGCACCACCAATTCACCCGAGGCCTTTCCTGAGCACTCTGCCAGCAATCGCTCTTCGGGTACATTAGCAAAGGACGATCAACAGGCAATCCCTAAGGAATATCAGGAGGCTGCTTATTGGCTGCCAGTTGAAAACTGCATCAAGACAGTTCCCTCACCATTTGCCTTAAAGATTCTGGAAAACGCTGATGACCGTTCATTAGTATTCGACTCTGGATCTGATAAAACAAATACCGTCTTATCTCAGATCTTACTCGCGGCAGCTCGAAATGACGAAAAAGGATTTAATTCACATAATCTCGAAGGAAAAGATCAGCTTTTTCCCATTCTCTCAGAGCTATTTCGAGGTAAGTCAAAGGCGACTATCCTTCATTCGTTTATCGTGAATCAATGGACCCTTTATTTTATCTCTACAGATCATGTCAATTTTCCTTATTTCCCAGTGCTATTGATCAAACTTCAAGATGGCCAATCAAAGCGGGATCTCGCATCAGAAAGCAGTACCGTTATTGAATGCCTGAAAGGCATTTTCTACTGCTTGTACCACAGCGAGTCAGATCTTCGCGTTCGTAATCCCAATGGATTCGAGTGGAAGAAAGCAACAGTCAGAGAATCTGATGAAAAATTCTTCGATACGACAGTTGGCTTTAATCCCGAATCGGTAGATAGAAATGAAAAACTTTTCTCTGAGGAATCGAAAGACGGCCTAGGGACACTGAACGAGCTTCTCGCCGCAGCGAGAGAAGAAGACGTTGATAAATACCTGACACTCCTGTCGAGCAAAACTCGTGAATTAATTATATCTGAAGAAAGCAGGGACTATTCCGCGATGAAGCAGGAAATGCAATAATTCTTCTCGATAAAGCGATCTATAGCTAGTATATTGCGCAGCTCTGAAACGGTTGTTATAATTGCTAATGCCAGTGACAGCAACCGAAAGTGGACTGAATACTTTGTGCTCGTGAGTGAACACGGCAACTGGCGAGTTTGCGCCTTAAATACTGTTGATGCTTTCAGCATATTGTTCACCACTGACGCTTTTCAAGATATGCTACTTGAGGCAGGACTGCTATAGACAATGAGATGTATTCGTGAATCTGACTCGCTTTCATTTTCAGCAAACACCAATACGATAAGACTGTCGGTCCGACTAAGAACTGCAATATGCCTAATTGCAATCATAATCAGCGCAATACTTTGTCTTATTGTTTTGGAAACGTTCGGAATGCTTATCACGAAACACTTGCCTGTAAATTGGGATCAGCGTCATGGAATTGCTCCTTTGTGCGTTAATGTTGTAATCTTGTGCGTGTTGATATCAATGCTGGAGCGTTCCGTTCTTGAGATCGATTTCGTTAACAAACGCGCTAGGTTTAAATATATTGTTTTGTTTTTCGCGTCGGTTTATGAGTTCGAGCTTGATGATTTTGTTGAACTGCGGTTTGAATCGTTCTCGAGAAAAGTTTTGTCTGTATCCCATCGACCAATGATGTTTTCGAGGTTACTTTTAATCAAGCGCGATGGCTCCCTTCCCTTCACGATCTGGTATTACTCTCAGACTAAAGAGAAGGCGGCCAGCGATCGCGAACTAATCAAGGAATTCCAAACAGTTCTTCTGACTCATTTAGCCATGTAGCATTCAGTATTGCGAGTTATAATATGATTAAATGGACCACCTTTTGCTCGGTTTTTTCTTTCTTTGCTGGAGCACTATTCTACGGACTCCTTTCACCGCTAATTTCTCTTGCTTTTAATTCAATGTGGACGAGTTCCCCATCTTCTAATCACCATCCGATATTACTGCCGGATGCATCGAGTGTTGAATCATCCGAGGGTATATCGCCAACAAAGGTAGTTGTTCCGCATGGGTCGCTCCATGTTGCGAGCATGACACACAACTTCGGACAGGCTCTCCGCGGAAGCACGGTTCCGGTAACATTTCAGCTAGTCAATCACGGCCAAGGCCCGCTCACCATCACCGCCATCAAAGCCGCCTGCGGCTGTACCGCCACGCAACTCAAAGACAAAGTCATCCCTTCTGGCGAATCGCGTCCATTGGATGTGAAGTTGAACCTGTCATTGCAGAAGGGCCCTCAGAACAAGGAAATCGCCGTCCATTCTGACGATCCCGAGCATCCTGTACTGATCCTCCACATGATTGGCGAAAGTGTCTCGTTGGTCGATGTCTCTCCCGAGCGTGCCGTCATTGGGCCAATAAACGGTGATGAGGGATCGAAAACACTGACGGTCGCTGGGCTCAAAGACCTTACATTCAACGTCCTCAGCACCCGTACTAGCGATGAATGGGTCTCCGTCGACATCAAACCAGTTGAAGAAGGCAAAAAGTACGAAGCTGTTATCACCGTGAAAGCCAAGCCCGACCGCAGCTACTACCGCGGCTGGGTCCATCTCAAGACCGACCAAAAAGGCGAGTACAACACTATTGGCATCGCCGTCGAAGCCAAGTTTGCTCCGCTCAACCCTGTAATTCCTGTCATACCAGTGGCTCCACAGCCTCAAGAATCTGTATCGGCTTCCTCCTGAACTGTCCGGCTACTTGTGGACAATACCTATCTCTCCCTGCTGCCTGTCGTCGGAGCCGTCATCCTCGGCCTTCACCTGAGTTGTGGCCGGGGATGATGAGCGCAGATGACAGGCAGCTGCTTTTAGCCTGTTGGAGGAGTTTGATTCTGAGGTCCCTGGTTATTGTGTTAGGGATCGCAGTGGTGATCAGCTGGCTTTTGTAGCTGATCGTAGCGGAGAGCCCGGCCCGTCAGGGTAACGCCCAAATCTGCGTGAAAGAATATTGACAAAACCGTCTCCATGCCGGTAGCGCACCGGCACGAAAACGGTATCTATGGAGGACGAATGAGCCCAAAAAAGAAAACAGCAGCAGTCCAGCAAACTCAGGCATCCAATAAAGTACGTGTGGAACTTCGACTAGATCCTGATGTATTCGATCAAGTCAAGGAAAAAGCGGATCTAGCCGGTATTACTGTCAATCAATTGATCGGAGGTCTGACCCAGTGGGGTGCACGTCACCTACAGGTCGGCGAACCAAACAAAAGAGAGAATGGCTACATATACGGCACCCGAATGCAGGAAGGATGCCTTTGGGCCGGTGAACTCGGGACGAATGTCCTTTATTCAAAAGAAACAATTGAGGAAATGAGAGAACTTGGAGCTGATTGCGACCCGGGAGATACTTACGAAGATGACAAAAGACCGGGAAAAGTATTCTGTTTCCTAGATTTCACCGAACGACGTGTTGTCCGAGAGGACGACTAGCAGAAGAAAAACCCCGATCACTCTTCCGTCGCCAAACAGGGAGTGATCAGGGCTTGTGTTGTGTAACTGATTTTTCAACCAGCCACGAAGAGAGGGCATTGCGCTCTCTTTGTCGGCGCATCGAAGAATGGAATCTTGATGACTGACGACATTTTTGATTTTAGCAATCCGCCCGGGGCTACGGAAGCCCAAGGCATCGACGCGAGTCACGCACCCCGAGCGACCAGCGAGGGGGCGGAACGGAGCGGCGATGCCTTGAACACCGCACTGTCTACAACGTGCGGTGTTCAAATTACAGAAGTGGAGAGTCAGACCTGTTCCGTTGAGGAGGAAATGAAACTCCTTTTAGTCGGAGAAGATTCGATGGATATCGGCTACTACGTCGATTTCCATGAACGGTCCTGGGCAGAAGTGAAAACCGCCATGACCACCGAAAAAGTCCTCGCCAGAAAAACCGAAGGCATTCGCAGCAAATATGGTCCCTATCTAGTCCTTCCTGCTGGTCGCAAAGGATATCCGTGGCATATTCAGTCCCCCGGCTATCACGTCTACTTCCAGGAGACTCGGATACCGAATTCACCAGCCCCCAATGTGCTGGTCTGCGTCAACTCTGAATACCTCTGGCATCATTCCTATGAAGAGCTCGATGCCGAACTGACATCGGTGATCGAAAACTTTGATGGTGTCATTCTCAAGCAGAAAATCAGTCGTGTGGATTTGGCTGCTGATTTCCTGATTCCTGGTGGCCTCAAGCTGGAAGACCTCCAGCACCACTGTGTTCCCAATGATCTAAGCAACTCCAGCCATGGGAAAGGGATGACTTTGGAGACGTTTTATCACGGCGCCAAAGGAAGTCCCGTGATGATTCGGATCTACAACAAATCCAAAGAAATTGCCAGAACGGGGATTAAGACATGGTTCTGCGATCTATGGAAGGGGGCATCTCATGGAAACTCCTGATGATGTCTGGCGCGTCGAAGCTCAGCTTCGTCGCCCTTTTCTCAAACAGAACAAAATTGAGACGTTGGCTGACTTCCAACAGCGTCGAGCAGATATCTGGGCCTACCTGACGGAACGCTTTTTGACGTTTCGTGAGTGCGACGACAGCAACACGACCCGTCGCAGCATTCAGCCTTGGTGGCAGAAGGTGCAAAACGCTGTGAAAGGTGGCAATGCCCGCGCCATCACACGCCGCAATCCCAAAACCAAACCAGAAATCAAAAAGCTGTTGGCTATGTTCCTCGGCTTCCTGACCAGCATTGCCGCACGCCTGCAGATCAGCGATCCCTGGGAACTTTGGAACGTCTTGTGGGACTATGTGGAACAGTATCTCAATAGCCAGAAGTTTCGTGAGAAGTACGACCAGAAGTCGATCCAGTTGGGATTTGATCCGTATCAAAAACCTGAAGAAGAAGGGAGGGCGGCGTGACCTCTGAGCCCAATGTCCAACTCCTGAGTGTCTCAGGTGTCGCCAAACTTCTCACGATCTCTCCCCGCACCGTCTGGCGAATGGTGAGTAAGGGGGAATTCACCAAACCGTTTCACATCCGCAAATGTGCCCGCTGGAAACTCTCTGATGTCCTCACTTGGCTGTCCAAAAACTCAGCCTGCTTTTTATAAGAAAGTTCTCTCCTCATGGCTTCGATCTTCAAGAAACAAAAGCACCTCAAAGGCGCTGTCTACTTCATCCAATACACCGATGAAAGCAGCAAACGAAAAACCGTCAAAGGGTTTTCCGACAAGAGCCTGACCGAGCAGTTGGCCGCGAAGCTCGAACTGGAGGCGAGAATGAAGAAAACGGGGATGGTCGATCCCGAGATCGACCACTTCCGTTCTCAAAAATTACTGCCCATCGAACAACACCAAAAGGCGTTCGCCAAGAATATCGAGGACCGCACCGCCAAATACCAGTCCCACACCAAAGGCCGCATTCAGGCCATCGTCGATGGCTGCCAGATGAAAACCCTGGCGGATCTCACCCTCGAACGCGTGCAAACCTTTTTACGAGACCACGCCAAAGCTAAGAAGCGAACCAATCGCACGTATAACCATTACGTCCAAGCCATCGATGCCTTCTGCAACTGGGGCATGAAAACCAGACGCCTCCCATCGAATCCCTTAGCCGGTCTGGAACGACGCAACAATCAAATCGGCATCAAGCACAAACGCCGAGCCCTCAAGCCCGATGAGATTCAAAAACTGGTTCAGACAGCACAAGGCAGCCTAGTTTCTATTGAAGGGTTCACTGGTCCCGTGCGGGCCAGAATCTATCTTCTGTCGTACATGACCGGCCTCCGCAAGAGTGAATTGGCCAGCCTGCCGCCCGAGTCGTTCGATTTGCACTCACGCATGCCGACCGTCACTGTGGAAGCTCATGCGTCCAAACATCGCAAGAAAGATGTCCTGCCTCTTCACCACAATCTGGTTCCTCAGATTCGAGAATGGGTTGACGACTTGAAACCCACTCAAAAACTCTTCCCCAAGCTCGCCACCCGCCACACCTACCGCATGGTACAAAAAGATCTCGAAGCCGCGGGCATTCCTTACCGGACCTCGGAAGGCTGTGCCGACTTCCACGCGGCTGGCCGACACACCTACATTACGGAATTGCTGAGAAACGGCGTGAGCCTTCCCGAGACAAGAGAACAGGCCCGCCATAGCGACATCAACATGACGATGCGTTATACCCACATCTGTTTGGAGGATCAATCCAAAGCGATTCAGTCATTACCCGCGCTGCAAATGCGCTGCATTCCGTCGGACGTTCAGGGACATTCCATGCCACAGCCGGGCACGGAAGAAACAGCAGAAATCGACGTAACCTACTGTACCAAGGGACGTAATGACACAACCTGTCATCATACGTCACACTACTCAAAAGCGGAGAGGGGGGGATTCGAACCCCCGGTCCCTTGCGAGACACAGCATTTCCAGTGCTGCACAATCGGCCGCTCTGCCACCTCTCCGGATCGACGAATCACTGCAGGAACGCCGTGATTCGTCGCAAGTCGTTCAGGATAGCGAATCCCGCAAAACTGGCAACGGTGCCACTCGTTCTTTTTCGACACCTGGTCGACGTAACTCGTTCAGCCGTCTTGCGGAAATTCTTCGTTACACTGCGGATAACCCGCGCAAATTGCGTAAGCCGGTTGCAAGGCCGGGCGCAGGGATGCTAAAACGAGACTGACCGGTAAAGCTTATCACGGGATGCGCGCTCTTCCCTGGAAAGCTCAATTGTACACTGGCCTAATCTGAGGAGCTGAGGATATCAATGGTTGATTCGACCGTCACGGTGCTCACCATCACCCCCCTGAAATGCGAGCGAAACGCCCGATTCCCTCGCATGACCTCCCGAGCATTCGTGCGTCTGCTCGTCTGTCTAGTCGGAGGAATTATGTTGGTCTCCAGTCCGATCGAATACCTGCACGCTCAGGAAAACAAGGCGATCGTCTACCCGGAGATTCCCAAAGTCGATCAGGTCGATGAATACTTCGGCACGAAGGTTTCCGATCCTTACCGCTGGCTCGAAGAAGATGTCCGCGAATCAAAACGAGTCGCGGAGTGGGTCGAAGCTGAGAACAAAGTCACCTTCGGCTACCTCGATCAGATTCCCGAACGCGATACCATTCGCGAAAAGCTGACTAAGCTGTGGAACTACGAAAAGTTCTCCTCGCCATTCAAAGCCGGCACGAAGTATTACTACTTCCGCAACGATGGTTTGCAGAACCAGTCGGTGCTGTTCGAGATTGATAACCTCAATGCCGATCCGGTTGTTGTCGTTGATCCGAACGGCTGGTCGGAAGACGGCACGATTGCACTGTCTGATATCGTCTTTTCTGACAACGGCAAGTACCTCGCTTACTCGATTCAGGATGCCGGCTCTGACTGGCGGACCTGGAAGGTGATGGAAGTCGAGTCCCGCAAGCTGCTGGAAGATGAGCTGAAGTGGATCAAGTTCAGTTCCGTCACCTGGACTCAGGATAACAAAGGATTCTTCTACGCCCGCTTCGATGAGCCTGCGCAAGGCGAAGCGTTCCAAAGTCTGAACCTCGGCCAGAAGATCTACTATCACCGCGTCGGAACGTCTCAAGCAGACGATGTCCTCGTCTTCCATCGTCCGGATCAGCCGGAGTGGGGTTACGAGCTGACGGTTTCTGAAGATGGTCGCTATTTGATCATTACAGTCTGGAAGGGGACGGCTGATCGTTATCGCGTCTTCTACAAAGACCTCGCAGAGCCGTTCGGCATGCCGCTGGAACTCATCAGTGAGTTTGAAAATGAGTACTCATTCATCGGCAACGAAGGTGAGACGTTCTACTTCAAGACCGATCTAAACGCACCGAACAAACGCATCATCGCGATCGATATCAACAAGCCTGCCAAAGAGAACTATCAGGAAGTTCTGCCAGAAGGCGAAGAACCGATTGCGTCTGTTGGCCTCGTTGCAAACATGTTCGTTGTCAGCCAGTTGAAGGATGCTCATACCCGCATTCGCATGTACGACATGACTGGCAAGTTTGTCCGTGAAGTTGAACTGCCCGGTATGGGAACCGCCAGTGGCTTCGGTGGCAAACGAGTCGAAACAGAAACATTCTACTCGTTCTCCAACTATGTCATCCCGCCGAGCATCTATCGCTACGACATGCTGACGGGGGAATCGAGCCTGCTGCGACGATCAAATGTCGATTTCAAAACCGAAGACTATGTTCTCAAGCAGGTTTTCTATACGAGCAAAGACGGTACGAAAGTGCCGATGTTCATCGCTCACCATAAAGACGTCAAACTCGACGGCAATAACCCGACGCTGCTTTACGCTTACGGCGGGTTCAACATCTCGCTGACTCCATCGTTCTCGGTCAGCCGTGCCGGATGGATGAAGATGGGGGGCGTCTTTGCCCTCGCCAACCTGCGTGGTGGTGGCGAATACGGCCAGTCATGGCATGAGGGTGGGATGATCGAGAAGAAGCAGAACGTCTTCGACGACTTCATCGCTGCCGGGGAATGGCTGATCGCCAACAAGTACACGACCAACAAGAAGCTCGCCATTCAGGGTGGCAGCAACGGCGGTTTGCTTGTCGGTGCGGTCATGACACAGCGTCCCGATCTGTGGGGCGCAGCCCTGCCAGCCGTCGGCGTCATGGATATGCTGCGTTTCCACCAGTTCACAGCTGGTCGTTACTGGGTCGACGAGTTCGGATCTTCCGAAACCGAAGCCCACTTCCCGATCATTTACAAGTACTCGCCTTATCACAATCTGAAGCCAGGAACTGAGTATCCTGCGACGATGGTGACGACGGCAGACACAGATGACCGGGTCGTGCCAGGGCACAGCTTCAAGTTCGCTGCTCGACTGCAGGAATGCCAAGCTGGCAAGGAACCTGTCCTCATCCGCATTGAAACGCGAGCCGGTCACGGTTCCGGTAAGCCGACCAAAATGATCATCGAAGAAGTCGCTGACGAGTACGCCTTCCTGCTGAAGGTCCTCGGCATGAAACTTCCCGCTGGCTATTAACGACTGCTCTTGAGGCGATTGAAATCAAAGGGCACGGACATTTTTGTCTGTGCCCTTTTTGTTTTGCCGACCTGCAGATGAAGAAGGTTGGAACGCTGAGTTCGCCGAGGGGAGCAGAGGACGCAGAGACGAGAATGTTTCAACGCAAAGGTGCGAAGGCGCGAAGGGAGAACAAGGCAGGGTGTGTTAACAACGGCTTGAAAATTCAAACAATCTCTCTGCGATCTCTGCTGAACTCTGTTCCCTGTGCGTTCCAGTCTTTTCCTGTTTTCAATCACCCGACTTTTGCATCATTGACGATCACGACATCTGCACGTCCAATCGGATCATCCTCCGTCAGATGAATGCGCTGAGCCGGATGGTAGATCCGCTGGTATTTTCTCGTCACGGCTTCCATGTCGAGGTCTTCCTGATTGCGATGCAGGGCGCGATCCAATGCGATATCAAAAGGGCATTCGACCCAGATTTTGACATCGAATTCATCGGCGTAGGGTCGCCGGAACAGCAGGATCCCTTCGAGAATGACGACATCGACGTTGGAAATCTCGACTCGTTTTTCGATGTAGCTCCGAGTCTGTTCGAGGTAGGCCTCATACGAAAGGTCGACTCGCCCCGCCTTCACCAGTGGTAGGACGAACGTATCGAACATCTCTCGTTCGCGAAGAGCATGTTCGTAGTAATGACGGGCGGGTTCATCATCGCGGTATTTGACTTCCGGGAGACTGAGCCAATCATCCCCATGAAGCAACGCGACCTTCACGCCACGCGAGACCAGTTCTCGGTGCAACAGACTCGCAACATAGCCTTTCCCGCTGCCGCCGATACCGCTGACACCGACGAGTGGCAGCGCATCACCATGGGCAGGCTTTTGCAATGCTTTATCGATAAGGCGAATCGCAGCGGAGAGATCTAACATGGGAAAACTTCTAACGCTCCGACTTCAGGTCGGATTGATGCAGGCCGCTATGATCGAGCATGGTCCAAAGGCGTCGTGACATCGTCTCCCCCGTCGAGAAATCCGTCAAGGTCGTCGCAAACTGAGCGGTCCCAAACGGAACAGTTTCGTTCAGCCAGAGGTCGCAGTTCGAACCGACCCAGATTCCAGACTCAGGCAGCTTTAATCGCGTATTCACTGCAGAACGCTGGCAGCGGAGATAATCATTTTGAAACGGAAGTTTCAGGTAGCGGTCAAAGCCAGGACGATAGGCAAGGTCCTCTGTTTCTTTCGCTACGAAACCACGTACAAACTCCAACGCTTCGGGGGACGGGTTCGTGATCAACTGCTTCGAAATCGCATCACCATTCTCGAAGGCGTTCAGGGAGAGTGTGAACGACAACGGCTGCTGACCGTCGATGGTTCGAGTCAGTTCGATAGTTCCCTCTTTGACAGACGTCACCTCAAGACGCATCGTCATCAGATGACCTTGGGTGTCGACCGAGCGATAGACAGCCCAGTAAGGAAGCTGCTGGTCGTTCTTGGGAAGCGTCGTGAACCAGGTTTTGAGAGGCTTGGCAAACGGTTTGACATCATCTCGGTACTGATCGATGAGGCGTGCCTTATCCATGACCTGAAACAGCCAGGGATGACGCCAGGGTCCAATCCAGGGTGTCCAGGCAGAGATGATCGAGGGGACTAACAGAACCAGACAGACAATCATCTTCGTCTGCTTGAACGGAAGATGCGTCATCCAACTGGCAATCGTGACCAGCCACAGCGGGATCAGCCAGACCATCCAACGCAACGCGACCGTGACGCCGCCGAAGTTGTAGTGTTCTGTTTTCGTCATGTAGAAACCAAACACAACCAGCGAGATCATGATCGCCATGAGGGCGACTTGGTGCTGACGCGTCTGGGTCCAGCGTCGCATGCTGACAAACGCGGGAAACAGCAGTAACCAGAAAGGCGTCAGCGAGAAGATCCCGTGATGGCCGATCGTGCAATGGAGAAAGTAGACAGCGAACGAATCGGGCGCCTTGTCGACGCCTTTGGGATCAGCCCAGTAGCTGGGAATGCCAGCGACCTCATGGAGGTACTTTTCCGTGCCGTAGTAACTATAAAAAGGTTTGATACTCCCGGTCACCATGGCGTTCGACACGAGAAACGCTGCCACGACAATTAACCCGGCTGGGGCATACGCCATCAGCGTCTTCTTAAAATCGTCCTTCAACAGCAATAGCCCCAGAAGGACGACATAACTGGCGGCAGGCAGTTCGAAGGCAAACGTCATTCCCGCCCAGAAGCCGCACCACGCCAAATCAATCAGATTCGATTGACCGGGCTGAGTTCGCAAAAAGAAATACAGTGAGAAAAGCAGCGACAACGCCCCCGGCAGGTGATTATTCAACGTCGTCGCATACGGCAGGATCAAAGTGCCAAAGCAGAAAACCGTCTGCATCAGCAACAGCGGAACGTCCTTCAATCCAAGACGCTTCAGCATGAGCGCCCAGACCCAGTAACCGAAGGCGAGCGGAATCAAATTGATCAGAAAGAGGACGATATGCCCCGTCAGCTGGGGGTCTGCAAGCAGGTTCAAGCCAAGCGTCTGTTTGAGAACCCAATAGACAGGGATCGTCAGCAACGCCAGAAAAGGGGGCTTCGACGAATAGTAATGACCTTCATGATAAACCTTGTCGATCGTATCCCAGCCAGGTTTGGCGCGGATCTCATCGATCGTAAAGGTTCCCTTTTCGACAACCGACCAGACAGTACACCAGCGTGAGCGATCATTCGCGCTCATCAGAACCGGCGTATCGAACAGTCGCACACTGAGCAGCGTCAATGACACCAGGCTGATCAGCCAGCAGCCAGCGATTGTCAGTCTTGAAGTAGAATCAGGTTGCTCGTTCATATCTCTCTCGCCCCTTCCCTCCCGGTGACGGAAGAGGTTCAATTCGGTGTTTCGTCCAGCAGATCGATGAGGCGGAAGTGATGAGGTCCCAGTTTCCCGCCGTAGTTGCCCGCGGAGACAAACTGGATTCCGCCATGATCGATCGCAGCGTGCAAGCCAGCTTTCATGGCCTGCTGAATAGAAGCGTAGTCCACTCCATCGATGACAATCTCGTAACAGCAGTTGGCATCGTCTGGAAGCTGGGATTTGACCATCGTTTTGAGCGTCGGGCAAAAGGCGTCGTTCGTGCTGGCTTTGAGTGTTGGGTAACGTGAGCCGACTTTGCTGCCACTTCGGACGATCCCACCAGGAAATGGAGTCATGACACCGGGACATTCTTGAATTGCGTTAACGGCGGCCTCACAGGCTTCTAAGCACTGTTGAGGATCTTTGCCAGCCAGCATGAGGTTTCCCCCACCAATCCCGGAAAATGTGCCTGCCAGCGCATCACACACAAATTCTCCATCCATGACTGGAATTCGCCAAAGCCGCCGATCGTCAAGCTTCTTGGAGATCTGGAACCCATCGCCGAAGTAACGCAGCTGTTTGCCAATTTCGATGTCTTTGCCAGCCTCGCCGGCCGCAACGCCATTAAAACAAGCCGTCGTTGCACAGGTCAAAATACACTGGCCGACCCGCTTTAGGACGGCTTTTTGCAATCCATCTTTCCCAAATCCAAACAGTAGCACACTGGCTCCCATCCGCCCATCCGGCGTTTCCTTCTCATTCAGCCAGGTTTCCAGGCCGACTTCTGCATCACAGGCAATCACGCTGGTTCCATAGCCTGTCAATTGGTCAACGGCGTGCCCGACCCATTTTCGGCTGGCGGCGGTAATCACCAGACGTGTGCCACGCATGGTAAATGCTTCTGCATACGTATCCTCAATTGTAATTCCTCGGTAGGACATAAACTGAGACATGTGCTATGATTCGTTCCCCAAAAGCGGTATGTGCTTTGCTGAACAGTGTCTATCAGCAGACGCACGTGTGCAAGTCACTTTGATTTTGCGCGTTAAACGTTCAGCACACTACGTTTACGGGCGGTGGAATTGGTGAAATCATGCGATTCCCCCAATTCCCAAACAGACGAAAGCCTGAAATCGTCGAAGTAATGACCAAGGCATCAGAAGCTGTTCATTAGCTTGCACCCGAAAGCGAAACGCCTTCAGTCCTAACGTAACCTGAAACTGGTAAGAGATCGATGGAAGCTGCCCCCAGCAAAAAAAAGAGTACTTCACAAAACGGCTTCACTCTGTGGCACGGGATGAACTTTAGCACGTTGCTGGACTTTCTAAAGCTGAAGCCCGCCCTTCATTATTCCAAATACCCCCGTTTAGCATCCCTGTTTCTGATCTGCGCGAGTAACTCGTTCTGGTCCATGATCGAGAGAATGCGTCACGGGAAGGGCGTCGAAAATACCCAGCTTGCCGATCCTATCTTCATTTTGGGACACTGGCGCAGCGGTACGACCCTGCTTCACAATCTGATGACTCTGGATGATCGTTTCTGCTTTCCGAACATGTACCAGTGTCTGTTCCCGACTCACTTTCTGACGACAGAAAAAACTCTCACCTACTGCACCGAGTGGCTGCTTCCCGACACGCGTCCGATGGACAACATGGAAGCCGGCTGGGACATTCCGCAAGAAGATGAATTCGCGATCATCAACCTTTCGCTCATCTCCTGTTACATGCTGCTGGCGTGGCAAAACGGAGATCGATCATCTTTCGAGCGCTTCATTACCATGAAAGACGCGACTCCTGCAGAACGCAAGAAGTGGAAAGAGACGATCGTCTACTTCATGAAGAAGATCACCTACCTGTATAAAAATAAGCCCGTCATTCTGAAATCACCAGGCCATACGCCCAAGGTCGAAATCCTCCTCGAACTCTTCCCAAACGCCAAGTTTGTATACATCTACCGCAACCCCTATCGATGCGTCACCTCCAGCATTCACCTGCGTGAAGTGCTCTATCCTCTCAACGACTTCGGCAAGACAAACTTCGATTACATCGAGCGTGATGCGCTGGACCTGTATGTCGAGACGATCACAACATACGAAAAAGACAAAGCGCTGATCCCCGAAGGAAATCTCTTTGAAGTTCGTTATGAGGACTTCGAACAAGACCCGGAGATTTACATCGAGCAGATTTACAAACAGCTGAACCTCGGTGACAGCACTCCAGTCATGCAGAAGCTCGAACCAATGCTTCCGAAGCTGAAGGGTTACAAGAAAAACAAGTTTCAGATGGATCCTGCCCGCAAGAGATTCCTCTACGAGAAACTCAAGTTCGCCTTTGATATCTACGGCTATGATCCCGATCTCGATCCAAACATCGAAAATCAGGACGTCTCTTCCCCTCTTGAAACGACATGATACTGGTTACGACTCCAGACCTTTGACCAGAAGGTCCATGAACGCCTTTGCATAGGCAAGTGACTCTTCGTCAGTCACATAACGCGTATGCGATTGAAACGTCATCGAAATGCAGTTTTTTGTTTCACAGGCCGCAATGCTGATCGGAATCCCGCGTGCGATCGGGGCGATCCCAGAGATTCGTTCCAGCTTCATCTCGCCCATGAGCAGCGAACCATCGTCTTCACGGAACTTGTAACGGTTCGCCCGCGTGGTGTCGCCCAGGCAAGTAAACTGCACACTTGGCGTGAACCACTCTCGATCGATGATCAGTCGCCACGACCAGTCCTTTTCCGAGACCGCCTGCAGGCCGTGGAGGAACTCGGCACCCACGTATTTCCGCTTCACGTACTGCATCTCATCTCGAAGTGATGCCAACAGGCTGCGAAATGTCGTTCGAGCCCGAACCTTGCGACGGAGAAACGCAATGCCGAGACGGTTACATGCCGGCATTTTCAAATCAGATGGATAGCGTAAGTCGACGGGATTGAGGACCGTAATCTTTCGACCTTTTGCGACTTTCGGAAACACTTCCTGAAATGCCATCATCGAAACTGCCAGACAAAGGTCATTGATCGTACAGCCCTGTTCTTTCAATTTCGCACGCAGGGCTTTTGATGTCGCGGTGTCGAGCGGGCGTTCGATCACGATGCGATGATCCGCTTGTGCGTTCTTCTCAGGAAGCCGGGCCGACTTGCCAGCCAGGGTGACATACAGGTTTCGCATCCCCTCCCAGAAACCGACCGGCTGCGCGATTTTGCGATAAACATGACGTTGTGTGAATTTCTCGAACTCAAGGCGTGAGAGCTCGACGGTTTCCTGGTTCACAAGCTGGTCGTAAACACCGAACCACTCGGCGATGAACTGGCGAGCCCCCTGGCCGTCGCAGCAGGCGTGATGGAAGTCGAGATGAATGAGGACGCCATCTGCATCGGCATAGGCGGTTGTCCTTAAACCGATCTCACGGGAGATTTCAATCATTTGAATCGGTAACGCGACCAGTTCCTTTTCACTCAGTCGCGACTCTGCCCAATTCAAACGAGGGCAGCATTCCACGTTTCGCCACTGGCCGGTGGATTCGAGCAGCGCATGGAACATCGGCTGACGAATCGCCGCTGTCCGATAGGCCAGGCTCAACAGGTCACGCTCGCATGGACCATTGAACCGCATTAAAACTCGGAAGACCATGGGCGTTGATGGCCCATCGTTGTGCATAATGAAGCGTTCGAAGACAGTCCACCGTCCGGGCGAGACGTGAGGTCGATCGTCGGCAGACTGCTCGACCATTTCTTCGACTAGTTCCTCATCTTGATTGATCATGATAGACACACGATTCACTTTCGTTCGCCCGCTTTCGACTCATTCTTCTCGCCCTGTTTTTTCGTCAGACTCGATTCATGACACCTCCATCGACGACAATGACCTGCCCTTGAATCATGTCGCTGGATGGGCTTGAGAGAAACGCGACCACGTCCGCGATATCCTCAGGTCGAAGCTGCTGACGTTTCACCAGCATCAATTCCTGGGCGGACTTCAAAATGTTTGCCATGTCTGGCATCGAAGCAACCGCCTGCGTCTCAACCATGCCTGAAAGAACTGTGTTGAAGTTCATCCCCTGCGGACCAAGTTCGTACGAGAGTTGTCGTACAAGTGCTTCAATCGCTGCTTTGCTGATCCCGATCGCGCCGTAGTTGGGCACGATACGCTGCGAGCCGTGACTGGAGATTGCGGTGAATTTAATAACGCCATCCCCGCGAGGCTTGGCTGAAACTGCTTGCGCCAGCCACAGCAGAGGCAGTGTATTGTGCTGCATGACGCTTTGAAAATTCAACGTGGTCACTTCGCTGGTCGGCTTGAACCCCCCGGCGGCTGCATTGCTGATCACAATATCGACAGAACCAAAGCGATCATGTGTGTAGTCCACGAGCCCGACGATATCGTCTCGTGAGGAGACATCGGCACGAATCGCGATCGCGTTCCCGCCGTTCTGTTGAATTGTCGAAACGGTCGAGGAGGCGCCTTCCGTCGAATTCAAATAGTTCACGACCACCGTCGCGCCGAGACCTGCCAGTCGAATGGCGCAGGCGCGACCGATCCCTCGGGATGCCCCGGTGACAATTGCTGTTTTTCCGCTGAGGTCAATCATTGTTTGTCTTCAAACATTCTCTTGCTGTGCCAGCGAGACTTCGGTCGTCGCCGGTTGTTGTTCTTCCTGAAGTTTTGCGATGTCGTCAATCATCGTCGACTGATGCGCCACGCCATTGATTCGTTGCGCAATGTAACGCTGCGAAGCATAAAGCCGCTCTTCACACCGCCCTAGAATCCCCGAACGTTTTGCTGCATGGACTCCCGCCTGAACTGCAGGGTAAATGCCAATGTCTTCATTGAGAATCGGCTTCGTCAGCCAGGTCGAAAAGGTTCTCCACCACCACGACGCCGCCAACGCGACCGCGTTTGTCCGTTCTGCACGGCGCCCGACCTGAATCACGATCCCGCGAGAAGTCGTCAGCGATTCTGGCAAGATCACCTGCGCGATCGTTAACGACGCGGTGTGCGAGACCAGCAGATTCGGAAAGATGTGGTGATGCTGATAGCCGATGGTGTGTCGGACACCCATCATCCAGAAGACGATTCTCTCCCAGAAGACGAGCAATCGATCAACGATGCGTCCTCCCTCGAAAACAGTCTGCATCGAGGTTCCGGTTTCGTGGAAGAAGTGATCGCTGTTTGGCTCGCCGGGGTCTTCCGCGAATGTTTTGGAATGGACGCTCGGGATGTGATAACTCTCGAGAGACGCTTCGATCGGAATCTTCCAGTTGCATGGATACTCGAAGTTGAGCGTCATCGCATGGCTCCACCGTTCTGCGTTGAACCATTCTGCGATCATGTCGAATCGCTCGCCCATCCAGTCTCGCAGCGAAAGCCCACTCGATGTCAGACGAACAAAGACGAGTTGCCCACAAGTCTCGACAGCGAACTTATCGAGGCAGTACTGCTTTCGATTGAACTGCGGAAAGTTCTTCGCAGCCGGGATCTTTCGTGTCAGACCATCGGGACCATATTCCCAGCCATGGTAAGGACACTTCAGTGTTTCACTGTGACCAGAGGCCGTACACACCAGTTGAGCATGACGGTGAGCACAGACGTTTCGCAACGCGATCAATTCGCCACTGAAATTCCGGACGACAACGGGCACGTCCATGATCTTCAAAGAGATGTAGTCGCCGGGCTTTTCGAGTTGGTCGATCGTTCCAGCCAGATGCCAACTGTCCGCAAAGACGTGCGCGCATTCTGCCTCGAACTGCTGAGGGCTGTAGTAGCCTTCAGGGGGAATCGGAGGTGTGAATGCAACCGGACTATGAAACATGCCAACAAACGCCTTACATCTTGCTCGATGCCAACGCGATCGACTCGCCCTGCCCTAACCATGCCAGATGATATCCCTCTGCCAACCAGAGCATGTCACCATTCTGACCAGTCAGAATCACAGTCATCACTGCACCACTGCTCGTCTCACCTGTCACACGACAAGTGACATAACAGATTTCACCCGGATCTGGGAGTCGACCAATCAGAATTCGATCAAAGCGAGAGGGGAGACTCAATTTTTCAAAGCGACGCCCTGCCAGCATCGCAGCGGCATAAAGACAGGCATCGACCACCGAGGGCGCGATCGTCCAGTTCACTGTCGGACGATTTTCGCCACTCAAATGCGAAGGCGAATTGGCAGAGATCTCGCCGATCAGTTCGTCTCCATCGATCGAAATCCGACGCAGACATCGCAGGCTATCGCCATGGAAAATCGCGCCGTTTGGATCGTCATGGTAAACGACGTCCTGCCAGTTCTGAATTTCGCGGGCGTTCGGCACTTCAAACCGAGATGTCTGAGCAGACGTCTGCCCTGTCACGTACGAGCCTCGGAAGAAGGTCTTATCGCGGCTGACGACCTGTCCATCGCGACGAATCACATCCGCTGTTAATTCGCAGTAACTGGCGTCACCTTGTTGCTGGACTTTGAAAGAAACCGTTCTCGGCAAGTCAGCCGGGAACTTCACGGCTTGAACAGCGGCGACATCTTTCAGTTCCACAACGTCCTGATTGGTCTTCGCCCGCACAGCCTCGGCCATCAGTTCCATCGCCACAACGAATGGCAGCGTCGCAGTTCCTTGAACTCGGTGCTGGCTCAGGAATCGCTCATTCTTAGGATCGAGCGAAAGAGACATCACTTCATCGGCAGTCTGGCGAGTTCCATCCGGATCGAGCAACGGCAACGCATTCACGGCTGTCGTCTGAGCGCGATCCCGATGAAAGAACTTGCGATAGTACTTGCGATCCGTGATGAGGACTTCCGGCTCATCGCCGCCGTAGGCCAGTTCGTTCATCAAGTGCATCAGCCCTATTCGGGCGGGCATGAACTCGATATCGATCATCTCGAGAGCGAGCTTGGTTTCCGGCTTGGTCGCCATGCCGATATCACCCCAGGCATGCCAGTGGAAGTTGACCGAGGCAACCTCCGGGCGAACAGTGCGATATCGATCGACCAGTTTGGCCATCGACTCATTGGCCAGTGAGTAATCCGTATGTCCATTCGCGCCAAAGCGTCCGCTGATTGAGCCGAAGGTGATGATCCACTTGAGAGGATCCTTCATCGTCAGCGACATCAGGTTGATGCAGCCATCAATCTTCGCCTTGAGACATTGATCGACTTTGTCTGGTCGTTTGAGATCAAAGCGGGCATCCTGGCCTATACCCGCTCCATGGAGAACACCTTCGATCGCGCCATGCTGGTGTCGAATCGTATTCAAGACCTGCGACATTTCGGACACATCCGAAACATCAGCACTGTGATAAAACGCTTTGATCCCGATGTCTGCAAAGCGGGCCAGTGACTGGTCAATCTCGATGGCTTTCTCGAGATTGCGCCACGTCTCGATCCCATTCTGACCGCGACTATTGGCTTCAAAGATGACCTGACGCTTGAGGGCTGCTCGATTCTCAACAGCTCGCGAGCGAATACTCTCTGTCAGAGCAGGAGCAGGTGACTTGCCGACCAGATGCAGCACAATGCCATATTTCTGCGCGATCTCCTGAGCAACGACGGTCGTAATGCCTCGTGCACCGCCGGTCACAACCCAGTGACTGCCCGGCGTGATCTTTGGAGTCGAACGACTTTGGTTCTCATTATTCAATGGACGATGAAACGCCTGAGCCGTCGAGCGTTCTTTCCCGCAGATCGCAATCTCGGGTTCGTAAGACGGAGCCGCCAGTTCCTGGAAGATCGCTGTCACTGCATCCAAAGCAGTCGTCTCTGGACTGACATCAATCGTCTTCACGGGCGTACTGCGTTCCCCCTGCATCCATGACTCGATGACAATCGCCTTCATCAACCCAGACAGCCCGCTCTCTGGTGAGACCATTGACTTGCCGGAGAAGCCAAAGTCACCTCCACCATTCGTGACGAGAATCAGCGACGACTGGCCGAATGTGCCTGCCTTGAGCTGCGAAGTCATCCAGCGCTGACAAGTGCGGTAAGGAACTTCGAGAGCTTCGAAGCGACGCTGTTTCCAGGCGTTCAGAGCGAAATCACGAAATGAAGCAGGATCCCATGGACTCGTGATGAAAATGTGAGGTGTTGATTCCCGTGCCCAGATGCCATCGAGACGGGCTTCGAGTTCGTCTCGCGATTGGACACTGTGCAGCTGGTGAGCATTTACCCCGCGTGACTTCAATCGAGTCATCAGTTCGCGAGCAATCGCGTTATCGCCGAGGACAAGCGCAGGGCCGTTAAAAGTGGGCTCTGTCGGCATGCCAGCCCGATGTGGTGCCTTCACGGTTCTCATCACCAGACGCATTGCATCGTCTGGCAGAAGAGGGGCGCTGGTGAAAGGGGCAGACGATTTCTCGGCTGTCAGCTCAGCCTTTTTTTTTTCGAGGGAGGTCTCGTTCTGCGATCGCTGGAGGAACCGTCGAGCCAGTTGAATACTCTCGGCTGGAACTCCTGCTCCACGAGCCAGTGAATTGACTTCGATAGAAACTTCTTCGGTATGACCATTCGCCGCTGAGGCAAGGTCACCACGTTGAAGCATGTTTCGGAGTGACTTCTGGATCTGCTCGCGATTGCGGAAGCCATGTTCGTACGCAATGCGCCCGATCTGGTCATCAGAATGACCATTCACGTACACATCAAAGATCGAGCCGTTAGTTTTGCCGGAGTGACCGTTGGTCTCAGGCTTGGCAACAGAGACTGGCATGCTGGTGTGAGTCTTCTCGACAGCCGTCTCTCTCTCGCCACCCATTTCCTCGCCGGACATCTGATTGAGCAGAAACTGCTGAATCGACCGCAGGGTTTTGAACTGCGACAGCGTGCTGCGTTCGGCACGGAAGCTTGAGATCTCATAGTGCTGCTGAACTTCGCCCAGGATCTGGGCCTGCTTGATGCTGTCGATCCCAAGATCTGCTTCGAGTTCGGCATCCAGATCAACAAGGTCGCGTTCGTAACCCGTCTGATCCACGACCAGAGTGATCAGAAAATCTGCGATCGCTTGCGGGCTTGTCGCAGAAGCCACTGATGCATCCGATTCGACAATGGATGACTCTGGAACAGCGACAGGCTCGTGAACCGTCGCTGCTGATGTGACCGGAGTCACAGCGGGCGCCGGCTCATCAATCTGAGAATGTTCGACGATCAATGCCTTGATGTCTGCGAGCGTCTTGAATTGATCCAGTCGCATTGAGGTTGCATTGACAGTAATACCGTAGCACTCGACGGCTTCGCCGATGACTTGTGCCTTCTTAATGCTGTCGACACCCAAGTCTGCTTCAAGGTCAGCATCCAGATCGATCACGGAGGGTTCATAGCCCGTCAACTCGACGAGAAGTGTCTTCAGATACATCTCGATTTGAGCAGCATCGGCTGTCACCGTTGGTTCGTCGCTCGGCTCATCATTCCTGACGCTTCGAACAACTTCTGCCTCAATTTCAACTCGCGGTGCAGAGGGAGGTTTTGCAGAGACGCCGTTCGAATGCGGCAGTCGTTCGCTCGCGAGTGGCTCGATTTTGGCAGCTCTAACTGCTCCACGTCGGAGATCAATTACCTCGACATTGGACGTCGATTTGGGCTGGACCTGAGCCTGAGGTTTGAGCGTCGAAGAAGCTGTCACGGAAACTGGTCGAGCAGTCGCAACCGTGACTTCAGATCCGGCGATCGTGAGAACTTCCTGGATGAATTCCAGACGTGACGAGAAGCTTTCGCCAGGCAGATCAGCACTGACACAGAGGGCGTTCCCGCCACTGATCTCATGGTTCATGCGAGACAGGACGTTATTGGGACCGACTTCGATCAGAACATCGCAGCCATCCCGCATCATGCGTTCGACCGCAGGTTGATAAAGCACCGGGCTCGTCAGCTGAGCCAGCAGGTTGCCCTTGAGATCTTCAGGTTCAGACAGGTATTTCAAACTGGTCGTCGAGAGAAACGCAGAACTTATCGGACGAAGGTTCGTCCCCTTCATGACCTGAGCAAGGTAACTTTGCGCATCGCTCAACCACGGAGTGTGATAGGGAACCGGAATCGACAGGCTCAGGCTCGCCAGACGTCGATCCATCAGGGCACCGACAACACGTTCCGCGTCATCGCTGGAAACAGCAATCACCGTCTGGCTCGGAGCATTCTGATGAGTAATGAGACAAGGCAGATTCGCTTCTGCGATCGCGCGCTGAACCTCTGCCAAAGTCCCGCGAACGGAAACCAGTTTCCCGCGCTGGGTGACTCGCATTGTCACGGCATCCGTTCGCCATTTGACGAGTTGCACGGCCTGCTCAATTGTGATGGCACCATGAGCGGTGAGGGCTGCATAGTCACCAAAACTGTGACCAAGAACAGCATGCGGAGCTAAGCCGGCCTGTTTGAGAAGTGACGATGAAATCAGGCTGGAGGCAAGAACCCACAACTGATTCATCCAGACGTCTTGCGGACGATATTCTTCTGCCCCTCGTAACACGGGTCCAATCGCTTTGGCGCCGATCGACTGGCAGGCACGGTCAATTCGTCCGATGATTTGTTCGGCTATCGGCTGATCAAGAAAGCCCAGCGGCTGGTCATAATACGAGCCCTGGCCTGGATAAACCCAGCCAATTCGAATGCTGTCGGCTGACGTCTTATTCCAGAGAATCGCCTGGATCGATTCAAAAACACCCCCCGTCTTGCCGCGACCGATTTCTTGCAGCAATCGACCGGCTCGGCTTTTCAACTCATCATCAGACGCAGCCGTGATCGAACAGCGCCAATTCAATCCTGCGTAGGATGAATCCGTTTCCAATCCAGCCTGACGACCGGCTTCCACAACAGCACGCAAAGATTGAGTCAGTCCGTCCAAAGTTGTCGATGACAAACGCAGTGGAAAGACTGCTCCTTTGACATGTTTCTTGGCAGGGGTAGTCACAGGTTGAATCATAAGTGGTTTCGAGGCAGGTGCTGACATGGGGGAGGGTTTGGCAGTCTGGGCAGGTCGTCGTTCAAACTGGTGGGGATCTGTACAAGTAAGGCAGTATGTCGTTTTGTCATGAGCTGTTGCAACCAAATTTACATCAGCCGAGGTAATTTGATCGCGCCAAGAGCCCTGTTTCTCCCATTTTGACGTTTCAGCCGCAAGTCGTACGAATTGTTGGGAACCGACCAGATATCCGAATTTTCTGGCCAGTCCGCGTCCCGCGTCATCCTGTTGGGATAGTCTTTGTTGAGTATCTGGCGGAACTCCAAGCACACCAAAGACTTTCAGACCGCGTCGTTTCGCTTCGGAGAGCTTCTGAAGCACAAAAACGACCACTCCTTCGCCCGGCAGAATCGATTGATTGTCTTTCAGAACTTCAGAGATGTCCCCGCTGCGAACCAGTCGTCCGTTCGCATCCAGCTGTTCAAAGGATGCCAGATCGAGAGATCGTTGTGCAGTGCCGACAATGGCCGTCGACCACAAACCGGCCTGCAGGTAATCAACGGCAAGGGTCAATGCGGCAAGATCCGAGGGATCGTCCGCATCGATCGAATAGGCTCCACCCATGCAGTCGAACGACTTCGCAATCCGGGACGAAAGCGTGCTCGCCGTGAAACTGCCGGTCTCATCCAGCAGAGCAGGACGGTCTTTCAAGTAAGCATCTCGAAATTGCTGACAGATCTGTTCAGCCGAACGAGAATCGAACCCCTTTGCCACCAGAGACACGAAGAGTCGCTCGCAAACTTCGGGCAGTCGCAGTCCAAACTGCAGCTGATTCGAGAACTCGCCTCCGAAAACGGTTCCCACCACGACACCGGTCGTGACGGTATCGATGATCTTGCTCACAGAAGGAAGATCTTGAACCCCCATCTCCGACAAAGCCTGTCGGACGGCATCCAGCAGCATCATCTGAATGGGATTCGACTGCGAAATCTGCTTGGGCGGAATGCGGAAGTCGCGACTTTCAAAGCGATAGTTCTCGATCCAGCCTGCCTTGTTGTGGGGAACATGATGCGGCTGATGATTCGCTCCACTACTAATCCCAGCTTGTCCACGCCAGCGATGTTCGGGCATCGGACGAATAAAGCTGGCATCCGTACTCAGCGCCTTTGAGAATTCCTGAATGTTCAGCGCACCAGGTAAGACGAGACCTCGTCCCACGATCGCAATCGGCTCAAACGCCTTCCGCTCCGGGAAGTTGGAGCGAGGATCACTGGCTGTTCCCTGTCGGATCGTGACGTGGGCATTCAACCCGCCAATCCCAAACGCACTGACGGCGCCACGCTTTGCGACATCTTTCGTTGACGATGTTTTTTTCGGCCAGGGCGTCGGCGTGCGAACAATTTCAACGGTCTTCTTCGACCATTCAAATCGATCCGTCAGCTGACGAACATTGACCGTCGGAGGAATCGTCCCCGAGGTCATCGCGAGAATAATCTTTGTCAGACCGACCATTCCCGCGGTTTCCAGCGTGTGCCCCAGATTGGACTTCACACTCCCCATCAGCAGGGGACCGTTTCGATTTGTTCGCAACTGCGAAACCGATTCTAATTCGGTCGCATCGCCAAGTTGTGTTCCGGTCGCATGCCCTTCCAGGTAATCGATCTCCAGCGGCGAAGAGGGAGGGTAGGCCCGCGAAATAGCAAGAACCTGCCCTTCCTGGCGTGGTGCCCACAACGATTTGCCTCGGCCATCAGAAGCTGTTCCGATTCCTTCGATCACGGCAAGAACGGGTCGTCCGAGTTTCTCTGCCAGACTGCGAGTCGTCACGACGATCGCTGCGTAACCTTCCGAGCTCACGAGCCCGCTGGCCTGCTGGTCGAAAGGATAAGACCCCTTGGGACTGCATGCCTGAGACTGCGAAAACAGGATCAGATTGTCGACACTGTTACTGGTCGCACCTCCCACGATCGCAGCAGGGATTCGACCCGCCCAGATCGCAAGCGCGGCCTGCTGCAAGGCGTATAGAGATGACGCACACGCTGCATCAACGACAATCTTCGGCCCCTGAAGTCCTAACTGGCCAGCCGCGAGAGAGGCAGCGATGTATCCATCATACAGACGCGGCTGAGACGGACTTCGCGTCCGTCGCTTCGAACGAATATCGCTGGAGACCTGATCGATGACCGCCTGCTGCGAGTTCTGATCGAGACTTTGAAATGCAGGCAGTTGACGAAGAATTTCCAGACCTTCGACGACCATCGTCGCCATCGAGACATCACCCGCGTAACGAGTGGCCCCCGAATGTCCCACATAGACGCCGGCTTGCTTCAGCAGAGAATCTTGTTCATTCAAACCGGAATTTCGCCAAGCGCGCAGCGCGGTCTCACAAAACCTCAAGTGAACTGGGTCATAAGTTCCCAGATCTGTGTCTTTGAGACGCATGAAGTTCAGATCAAAGGGCTTCTCTGCAACAAGGCCACCCAGCGTCGTGTAAGTCTTTCCGGGCTGTCCCATCCGCTCATCGAAGTGGCGGTCTGCCTGAACGCGATCTTCTGGAAGCTCTTCATACGCTGTCTTGCCGCTGACAAGCAGCTTTTCAAAAGCGCGCACATCCTCTGCACCGGGGAGGTGACACTCCAACCCCAGGATCACCAGTTCGTCAGTCAATGGCTTCGTCGTCTTGCTCATGCCGGAACTCTTAATTAAATGCGATCCTTCGACTCAACCAGTTGATGAGATCGTTCAACAAATAGACGTCTCAAATCGCACAGCAGTTTCTCATGCTGATGATCATGATCAGCGGTCTGACGTCGCTCGAACATCGCCTGCCCTGAACGCATCAGCTCATCAACGGGATGTTCGGTATTCAACCAGTTTTCCCAGGCCAACGATGAACTCGAGAGAACATCGTCTGCTGATTCTGCCCCACCTGCCGAGACAACCGGACGACCATCTTTTGCTTTAGTAATCAACCAGTCGCCACCACCCAGGCCATGCAAGACGAGACCGACTCGATATCCAGACAGTTGATGTCCCGAGGATTTCTCGACATGGCATTCATCAATGAATGCAAGCCACTGACCGGCAGCGCGAACACTTTGATGAAGCGGCTTTGGGGCGTTTGACGTTGTTTCGGAGTCTGAAACCACCAGTCGACGCAATGAATCAACACCCACATCAGGAGCGAGTTGACCGACATCACCATCGAATGCTGCCAGCACATTTGTCTGATCGAACACCGGATCATCGCGGAAGTAAGGTGCAAAGGTTTTGATAAACTGCTCACTCATGGCACTCTGAGTGATTTTCTCCAACGGCATATTCCCATTTCGGGGTCGCCCGATATCCTTTTCTTCCAGGATCTGACAAAAAGCTTCGTCGATCTCACGAATTGTCGTTCCCTGACGATGGGTCAGGTGAAAAGTCCGACCATGAAACGTATCGTCGGCCAGAATATGAGCGATCGTCGAGGCAATCCATTCTGCTGTGACGAGGTTCTTCCTCTCATTTCCTGACATCCCAATAGCGGCAATCAGATCACCTTTGGCAGGTCGACCAAACATCTTCGCAATGTATTCATAGACGGAATACGCCTGATAAATCGTGCGGTCACCCAGGTTGGCCAGTTTGAGGGATGGGTCGATCACAATCGACGGTCGGTAAACAGTCAGATGCTCGAAATAGGTTCTCAGCAACTCTTCTCCGAGAAGCTTGCTATGTTCGTAGTCATTTGAAAAAGACTGCCCGTTGTTCAACTCGGTTTCCAGAATTCTTCCGCTTCTGTTTCCACAGACATAGGCAGAGGAAACATGGTGAAATTCAGTGATCTCACAACCTCGACAGAGTTCAACAAGTTCAACGAGTCCATCCACATTCGTCCGGTATGGCTCCCCATGGGCATGCTCAGCAGCAGACTTGAATGACAGATGAGCAGCGTTGTGGAGTACCCGGCTGCAGAATCTTCCAATCCAGGCACGGTCTTCTACAGACACATCCAGTCCTGGTTTTGCAAAGTCACCGGTAATGATTCGCGGGCGAACGTATTCCCGTTCAGATGATTCTTCCAGTTTGGCAAGAAGCAGCTCGACCTTCGAGGTCGCATCTCCAGTCAATGAATCACGCACGAGTAAGGCCACTGGAATCTGGCGTTCCAGCAACTCTCGCACCAAATGACCGCCAATCAGACCCGTTGAGCCGGTCAGTAACGTGTAGGGACGTGCGGACATAAGGTCTGAATTCTCGTCCTGATGAAAGTTTCACAAATCGCGGTCGCGTAGAGTCTAAGTCTTTTACTACTTGCGAAGTTTAGGGGCCTGACCCACCAATTGCACGATTCGTCTTCCTCAATTCAAGCGAAAATCAGCCATTGGGTCTTGTGACCGGCATAAAGCGATCTTGATCACAACCCCTGTATTACACGACTTTGCGTGTAACAATTGCAAAAACTGTCTTCAATCGTCTACCCACACGCGTACAGTCATGTTACAACCGTGGCAAACACTCCAGTCAACATTTTACTTATCAAATCACGTAGATTGGTCAATCTACGGAATTGATTTTATTCCCGACTTTTCCGACTTTATGTTTGATTTTGCTACCCTTGTCTCAAAGAATCTGTGGGCGGGGCAGTACCTCCTTCCTTTTTTTTCGGAAATATTCAGGTCATGATCAGACAGACCAAGCATATGCCCACCATCGATCCCTCTCCCATTTCTCCCGGATCTCGCCTACCTGCCACACCGAAAACTCCGAAGCTCAGCCAGCCGAACAACGAAAACGACATCGGTTCAGTCGATATCGTTAAGATTCTGAAGTCGTATTGGCTTCTCATGGGTACCTTCGGAATGCTGGGTTTGTCGGCTGCTTTGGCGTACTGTGCGACCGCAGAGCCATGGTATCAGTCCTCTGCAAAGGTCCTGGTCACGCTGAAAGATGCAAGACTTGCCAAGCCCGGTGAGACACAGTACGGAGAGAAGCAATTCGATGAAGACGTCATGGCTGACCACATGGAAATCATCAAAAGCCGGGCGATCATCGAAAAAGCTCTGTCCCACAATCAACTCAATCAGCTGCCGTCAATCGTTGCCCACCTCAAAGACGAAGTCGACGCGACTGATTACGTGATCGAAAACCTGGAAATCGTTAAGGGCGGTGCTGGTTCTGCTCGCGTTGCACGCAGCTTGACAATTGAATTTACGCACACATCTCCCACTGATGCACAACAGATCCTCGAAGCAGTTGTCCTCGAATACGAGCAATTTATTGATGACCAGTTGAGCAAAGTGATGACTCAGACTTATGCCCTGGTCAGCAAAGCTCAAGGAGAGGTCGAGAAAGAAATTCGTGACATCGAGGCTCGCTACCTGGAAGCTCGACGCGAAGCACCGCTGATTTATTCCGGTGAAGGCTCTTCAAACCTGTATCTGGAAAAATATCGACGCATTCAAGACGAACTCGTCACCGTGGAAATCGAGCAGAATTCAGTCCAAGCCAGACTTGATAAAGTCACCAACAACCTGAAACGTCTCGACGAAAACAACGGCTCCGACCTCGACAAACTGGCTTTGATTGACACACAGAGCCTCGAACGCCTGGGCGTCTTTGCTCAACTGCAGATGGGCGGATCTCAAACATCGACATTCCAGGCTGCTCAACCTCTGCGCCTGGAAGAAGCACGAACGCAGTATTCCAATCTGCTCATGCTGATGTCAAAAGAGCAGGAATTGCTCGCAGACTTCGGACCTCAGCACCCTGAAGTTCAGAAAATCCGCGATCAGATTTCTCTGGTCAAACGCTTCGTTGCAGAAAACGGCCAGAAGACTGAAGTCAACATGCTTGATATCAAGATGACACCTGAATCACTGATCGGTGCCTATCTGGGTTTCCTGACAACAGACAAAGAAACTTTGGCACAAAGACAAATCGACCTCAAAGAGCAGGGACGTCTTGTTGAAGCAGAAGCAAAAGAGCTGATCGCATTCGAATTGAAAGACAAGATCCTTCAAGAAGAAATCACCCGTAAGCAGGATCTTTATGCGTCGATTGTCGAACAGCTTCGTAACCTCGACACGGCTTCGGGTCTGAGTGGTTACATCCACGAAGTTCTGGAATCACCTCGACCAGGTCAGCATGTCTGGCCAAACGTGAAGCTCTGCGGTGCAGGCTTCACGTTCGCAGGACTTTTGGTCGGCTTCATGATCAGCCTTCTTCATGCCACCAATGGGGCACGGTTTACTTCGACCCAGCAGATTTTCGAGACAACAAATCTTCCAATTCTCGGACAGGTGATGCGTTTGCGTAAATTCCGAAGCCGACGTCACGGCCGAGGTCTGGTCGATCCAGATTCTCCTGCCGCTGAGAAGTTCCGCCTGCTTCGCACAAACATGCTACTCGATGTTAAACAGGGACACCTCAAGACTTTATCGATGACAAGCTCTCAGAAGCAGGATGGTAAGTCGACGATCCTGGCAAACCTGGGTACGACCTTCGCAGACAGCGGTCTCAAAGTTTTGATGATCGATGCCGATATGCGTGCACCAACTATGCACGAGTTCTTCGATGAGAACATCGGAAAAGGACTGTCGGAAGTTCTTCAGATGAAGGCATCCCCGCTGGAACTTGTCCGATCTACCAAAATTGAGAACATGTCAATTCTCTCAGCTGGTTCCCCCGTTAAGAATCCTGCCGAGCTGCTTCAATCATCGCGTTTTGAATCGATGCTCCAGGAACTCGAGCCAGAATTCGACCTCATCCTCGTCGACTCAGGCCCGATTCTCCTTGTCGCCGATCCTGCGATTATTTCACAAAAGACCGATGCCACCGTTCTTGTCGTGCGTACTTCGCTGGATACGAAGAAGAACGTTCTTGATTCCGTCAATCGACTGACGAGTGCAGGTGCTAACCTGAAAGGCATCATCGTCAACGCTTACGGGAGCGGAAAAGAATTCGCTGGTGAATACGAGAACTACCGTTACTACGGTTCAAACCGTAAGGTCAAGAACTAGTTCAAAGCTGGATCTATCAACAAAAAAAGGCAACCTCGATCCGAGGTTGCCTTTTTTATTTATCACCATCTTACTTAGTCAACGAAGAACCCGTTCACATTGATTGTGTTGAAGAACACGTTGGCAGTGGCAGCAAGTGGCTTACAGCTCAAGACCAACAGGTCTCCATGTCGGATGATCAGACGCTCTTTGGGATCTCGCATTGCTCGGGCGAGGTCGACACGAATCTGAATCTGGCTTCCGTCTGGCATCTTTCGAAGGACCAATGCACGTGTTGGCTTGAAGACATAGCCAGGGTTTGCATTTCCTTGCAGAGCCGCACCGGACTGACCTAAGGGACCACCGACCGAGTTGGTCGCCAGGGCAATCGCTTCAATCACGTCCAGGTCATCGTTGTATGGAAGAGGAATCTTCGCACCGCCGAGCATCCCGCCAGTATAGAAGTACTCGTTCCGACGCGGGATGAAGAGGACATCGCCTTCTTCAAGAATGACGTCTTCGGGTTTGAATGGAAGTGCGCAACCTGCCTGTCCGCGAAGAGGGATTCTGGTCACTTTATGCCCTGCTTCACGGCACTGCTCCAGAACACGCTTCATTGTTTCCGAGTCCATGGAATCGTTTGGTACAAAGCATGTACTCTTCATCACCCATGCTTCCTCAACGGCATCGGTTCCAGGCAAACCGCCGGTATATGCCAGAGCATGGAGGACGTCGTTTTCGTAGGCGGGCAGGTCAACAATACTTGCTGAACCACGGTGAATCTGCTCAACAACTCCCGGAGGGGTCAATGCAGCACTCGGGTTAGGCGTGTCCTGGCGAAGCACAACGATCCGTTTGACGCGAGGGGTTACAAGCGAAACAGAGACTCGCTCGCGATTCGCCTGGATAATTTCCTGGCCTCGATAAACCTCGCGGATTTTTTCTGAAACCTCGACAAGGGTCAAACCAGAGACATTAACCATCCCGACCAGCGGCAGTTCAACTGTTCCATCTGGATTGACAGTGACTGGCAGACCAGTGGCAGGTCGCAGAATCGTACCACCTGGAGGATAGTAGACCTGATTCAAGCTCTGGAACTGCTCGAGAACCGGCGTATCATCGACCGATGCGGGCAGAACGCCGTGAATGTAGACAGCAAGAGTATCGCCTGCGTCGACCACGTGAGCAGGTGGCTTCTTCTGGCCGAGAGCCGTGAAGACGATCGGCATCTGCCCCTCTTTGGATTCGCCAAAGAGGTTTGGATCGATCCGAGCAGCGGGTACTGCATGGGCACCGCTATTGATTGTGCGGCATCCCGTGGTGAGCGCGGCGGTCATCAACAGAGTTGTGAAACCCACGGTACGCAAACGATGAGCGAAAGTAAAAGGTCTCATTGGGATTCCTTTCCTGGTTGAGATCAGTCCCTGTGATGAACATCACCAGACGAGGCGATGTCCAATCTCAACCCGTGAGTTCTTTACGTATCCTGGGAGTCTGTTGGACAAAATATAACGCGTGGAAGCTGTGAATCAGTTTGAAGCTGGTTCAGTTAGCGGTGGTTCAACCAGGTTGCTGGTTGGTTCCGGGACGTCGACACTTGGCAGTGGCTCAAGCATCGGCTCAGTCAGCATTGAGCCCTGGATCTGAGGCTCGCAATACTCTGGCATCCATGGTCGGATATAGTGAGTGTCCGGCTGGAGACGGGCGCAGTTCACGCCGTCATGAAAGCCGATGTACCACTCGTAGCGGTTCAGATCACATTCTTTCGTGATCTGGTTCGGGCACCAGTATCTCTTGGGAGGAAACATGGGCGGCTTGCCACAGTTCCCCGTCAAGACATCATAATAGCCGGCTTTCCAGCCGTCTTTATAATCACAGGAGTACTTCTCGTCCGAACTCCACGAATAGCCGTACCATGCCTTCATGGCACGGAACTTTTGCGTTTTCTCGTAGTGTCCGTCGTAGAGAGACGCACAACCTGTGGCAGCCATTAAGACGGCCAGGCTGGATAATATCGCGATGTTTCGTATGGGAGACATTGCTGTGAAGTCCTTCCATGAATCACATTAAGTCACCTATTTCATCGTCTTCCATTCCTGAGAGTGTGAGGCTGTCCATCCAGATTGGGCCAGTCCGTAACAACTCGGTATTACCATCAGGTGCATAGCGCCCATTTTACCAGCTCACACCGAGACGCTTGATCGCCAGAAAAGAGGAACAAGCGGAGAATCTGCTCAAGTGCTTCAGTTTGCTAATGCCATATCATGAGCAACGCCAGACTGTTAGCGTTGTGAAGCAAAAGGGATGGTAAAGCAACGACCATCAAAAAAGCAGGAGCCAGAGAATCGCAAATGCCTTGGGTGGGAGTCGAACCCACATGCCCTTTACGAGCGGGGGATTTTGAATCCCCTGTGTCTGCCATTCCACCACCAAGGCTGTCTGATCTCGACCACGTTCTAATAACTATCAGCTGCGGGACGAATTGCATACGACCGCAGATGTGCTCTCAAAGTGTCTGACAATGAGCGTCCACGCGTTCATGAAGCTCGTGCGCAATTCTACCACAACGCTTCCCATCTCGCGAGCGTATGCAGCCAATTCCTGATGTGAAGAGCCGAAACTTTCGAGCATCAGAGCAGAAAACAATCAGTTGACGAACTGATCCAAAAATGCTGACAACATTACTGTTTCAACGCCAGCAGTTGGGTCCAGCTTTTTCTGCAAGTCAGCCATGGGAGTCGAAGACTGAATTCGATTTTGGATTCCGGTGACAACGGGTTTAGCAGGATAAAGCATCGCACGGAATTCTTCGAATCGAATATTTGCCTGAATAGAGGGAAGATCAGCTGCACGCTCTTTATCGACAGCAGCAAGCAATTGAAGGTCCTGACGATTCCCTGCAGTCGCGAATGTGACGATTTCTACCTCGTCACTCACTGATGCCTTGGGCAGATGAATCATGAGCAGTTCGAATGCTTCCACTGGCTTACCAATGACAAGATTCAGTTCGTTTTCCTGCTTCAGGAAGCGAAATGCCATGACGAGTGTTCTGGCCGATGTCGTATTGCCATCTTTAGAATCATCGTAAACACCAAGAACCCGAAACTCCTGAACCGCCGTTGCGATCATAGCTTCTGGCTCGATGGTTCTCGTTGGATTACTGCGGTCGAAGAACGCACTTCGAACTTCTCCCGTGAAGGCATAGCCGGACGCATTTTTGGTGACCACTGGCTGAATCGCCAGAAGATGGTCGTCCAGATATCCTTCGATCGTCCCTTTTGAAATCGAGGGGAGTTGACTGCGGAATAATGGATCGACCCTCAAACCAACGGTGAATGCCGTCGGGCGTCCTTCAAAAACAGTCTTCTGAACATTCCGCGGACTAAATCCTTCGCTGACTAAGGTTCCAGCAGGCATGAGACGGCAGGATCTCGATGCCGCTTGATTGAACTCTCGTTTGACTTCCCAGTTTTCTTTGGGAATCACGCGAATCAGAGGCACTTTCAATGAGTGCGCAGAAACCGAATTTGATTGGGTATCGTCTGTCGAAGACTCGTTGGCCACACCATCCACTGGAGTCTTCAATGTTCGCTGCTCGAACGTCGCGATCTCTGGAGTTGATGTCAGTGGAACATTGTCGGTCGAGGTCTGGGCATTTGTGCTTGATTGCTCGGAAGGTTGGGCAAACGGTTCTGCCGGTTCTTCGACTTCCGCACTTTCTGCGGACTTGATTTGCCAGGCTTTAAAAAAGCCTTCCTTCTTAACAAGTTCGTAGTCGCCACCGATCTTCGTTTCGAAGACATAGAAAAATACTGAAGCCGTGCAGATAAGGACTGCTAAGAAGGCGAGTAGGCCCTGGTGTCTCATTCGCTTCCTCGTCGTGATGGATAAAGAGACTAAGCGTGTAATTTAGCGCTTAGTAAATTGTACAAAATCAGAAGAGAGGTGTAATGGTTCAAATGTGAAAAGTCCGTGATTTTCCGAATGAAACCACGTTTTCACTGCCTGAAACCGATCAAGACCAACGCATAATTTGTCGCGTCCGTCGCAATTGTCCCAAGAGACCGCGACGGACCACGGCTTTTGATACTTCTTACTCATCTCAAATGCACTGGAATCAATGCCCTCGTGACAAGTGAGAAATTTCTCGGAATGAATACTGAAAGTACGAGATGGGAAGTTTTTGTCGAGACTGGGGATTTCAACCCGGTACTGGCGGCCAAAAACGTCTTCACCATCAAAACTTTCTGACCGTCGAGATACACGAATCTCGCTGGCAGACAGCAACGCATGCCTGGAAACGCACTTGTATGCAGATTCTTTGACCATCCATAAATCAAGAACTGTCTCAGAACGAACATCCGGGGGGATGTGCTCTAGCTCTTCAAGTTCCATGTGTGTCATGAAGGTGCGTTCCCAACCGACGGAACGCGCGACCTGACTGTATTCCAAATCAACACCCACAGTGATTCCGGATTCGGACAGCGCATAGACGCCGAGCCCGTTTGAGTGCGATAAGCTGACAGCGTCCGAGATCTCGTCGCCATGGACAAAGATTTGGGGGCGACCACTCGCAGAACAGCCAATCGAATCGATGGGAGCATCCAGCCATTGAGCAAGAATGCTTCGACCATACAGGCGAGAGGATAAAAATTCCTGTTTCTTCTCAGGAATCTTATAGCGTTCAAAACGATCTCGCTCGTCCCGACTTAGCCAGCGCAACCCCAGAGGATCATCAGCGCTCAACATCTCTGCTGGCAGGGTGATTGTCGAAAAGAAAATCAGGTGAATCCCCGATTGTCGTCGAAACATGGAGACCTCAGGACTCGAACCTTACGTCCGGATGCCAAATCCTGATTGTCACCCCACTCACGACGAGATGCAATCACCTGCCGCAAATTCCCTGGAATTCTCGAAAATCCTATCAACATCCGCCACTGATAACGTCATTGCCGTTCGTGCTTTAGCTCCCTTCAACAGGTGCAAACGAGCTTTAAGAAACAATAACAGCCGTTCCGCTCACCGACACCATCAGCATGGCCCCATTTTGCCCAACCACTTCATAATCAATATCCACCCCGACAACCGCATTACACCCGCGTTCTGCGGCTTGCTGTTCGATCTCGACGAGCGCACGTTCACGGGCATCCCGCAAAACCTTTTCATAACTTCCTGACCGACCACCAATGATGTCCGTGATGCCGGCGAAGAAATCGCGGAAGATGTTGGCCCCGAGGATGGCTTCGCCGGTGACGATGCCTCTGTATTCGCGGATAGTGTGGCCTTCGATGGAGGGGGTTGTGGTGACGATCATGAGAAGGGACCTTTCAATCTGTTTGTTCATTTATTGTGACAACAGTGCTGCTGACAATCAGCACCTGATTCCAGGTATGATATTCGATTCGAATCGCGATGATGGCATTTCCCCCCATGGCTTCTGCGCGTACGGTGAGTTCTTCCATTGCAAATACTTTCGCGTCTTCAAGAAGAACTGAGAATGGGCGTTTGAGGCGATAATTGAGAATCTTCCTTTGCTGGGAGAAGTATGATTTCACAGAACTGATTACGAGCCAAAACCAGTTCTTTTCACCTGAATTGGACTGTTGGGAGGAACTCATCTGTTAGCGGTCATTTAACTGTCCGACGGACGCGGCTCCAGTGATTACGCCAAGATAGCTTTTGATTTGCTGGCCGTGGATATCTTGTGTTGTTGTTAAAATCATTGGATTCACTCCGCAATCGTGACCATGGGAATGGTGTTGACATAACGCAACATATGGAAAGAAGGTTCAACAGAATTTCTCTGATTCATGATCAGGCGACAACTCATTCGTGTGCTGTGATTTGCAGCGACGGGCTGTCTGGTTTCCAGTCCTGAACCAAATCGGTACAATCCGATTGATGTAGTCATAACTCTACATTGAGACAATCCACTCTCTGAAGGCCGTCGATGTCCCGTCAAATTCTTGTCACCGCCGCCCTGCCCTATGCAAACGGCCACATCCATATCGGTCACCTGGTAGAATACATCCAGACCGATATCTGGGTCCGCTTCCAGAAACTGGTCGGCAACCGCTGCATCTTCATCTGTGCCGACGATACGCACGGCACCGCGATCATGATCCGCGCCCGGGCTGAGAAACGTCCGGAAACGGAACTCATCGCTGATATGCAGAAGGCTCACCTGACGGACTTTTCTGCCTTTGACATCCAGTTTGATAATTACGGCAGCACAAACAGCGAGTCAACCCGCAAGTTCTGTCATGAGATCTGGGGATCACTGCGCAAGGCGAATCTTGTCAATGAAAAGCCGGTGACGCAGTTGTTTGATCCAGAAGTCGGCACGTTTCTGGCAGATCGTTTCGTCAAAGGGACATGCCCGAAATGTAAGTCACCCAATCAGTACGGCGACAGCTGCGATAACTGCGGCAGCACCTACACACCGGCCGACTTGATTGATCCCAAGAGTACACTGTCGGGCGCGACCCCGGAAGTTCGGACCGCGGATCACCTCTTTGTCGATATTGAACAGCTGCACGACTTCCTGGAAACATGGACTCAGACAGGCGACCATCTCCAGACAGAAGTTGCGAATTATCTAAAAGGGCACTTCCTGTCTGAGCCGTTGCGAGAATGGGATGTATCTCGCCCTGCCCCGTATTTCGGTTTCGAGATTCCCGATTCAAAAGGGAACTACTGGTACGTCTGGTTTGATGCACCGATCGGCTACATCGGCTCAACTCAAGACTGGTGCGACAAACACGGCGAGAACATCAATGACTGGTGGAAGTCTGACAAGACGGAAGTCCACCACTTCATCGGAAAAGACATCACTTATTTCCATACTCTCTTCTGGCCCGCGATGCTCAAGACGGCTGGATTCACCTTGCCGACGAAGGTGCACATTCACGGCTTCCTGAAGGTCGATGGCGAAAAGATGTCGAAGACAAAGGGGACGTTTATTAATGCGTCCACGTACGCGAAATTCCTCGATCCACAGGCTCTGCGTTACTATTTCGCAACTCGCCTGAATGGTCGCAACGAAGACCTTGATCTGAACCTTCAGGACTTCGTTGACCGAGTGAACTCCGATTTGGTTGGCAAGGTCGTCAACATTGCGTCTCGAACGGCCAAGTTTATCGCTGGGCAGACGCTCGCCCAGACGTATCCAGATGATGGCGGGTTGTTTGAGACGTTCAAGTCGAAGGGCGATGCTCTCAAGCAGTTTTACGAAGCCGCTGATACTGCCGCTGCGATGAGAGAGATCATGGCGCTGGCGGATCTGGCGAATAAGTATGTCGAAGACAAACAGCCCTGGACCCTCAAAAAGGATCCTGCCAAGGCAGAAGAGCTGAACGCCGTCTGTTCGGTGGCTCTCAATCTGTTCCGTCAGTTGGTCATTTATCTTTCCCCGGTTCTGCCGAAGCTGGCTCAGCAGACAGCCGAACTGTTGGGGGATCCGATCACGTCTTGGTCACAGGTCGAAAAACCACTGACGGGCACAGCCGTCAACAATTTCTCTCACATGATGAAACGCCTCGAACTCGCACAGGTAGAAGCCATGATCGAAAGCTCGAAACAAGATAACATTCCTGCCCAACCAGCCGCTGCAGCTGCCCCGACGTCGAATCCCAGCGAAGAGACGCAAATCTTCATGGTCGATAGTGGGGAGCCACTGTCGAAGGAACCGCTGGCGGAAGAATGCACGATTGAAGACTTCATGAAAGTCGATCTGCGGGTCGCTCGGGTTGTGGAAGCCAATCATGTCGAAGGGGCCAACAAGCTGCTTCAACTGACGCTGAGCCTGGGTGGCGACGTGCGAAAGAACGTCTTCGCAGGCATCAAGTCAGCGTACAAACCGGAAGATCTCGTCGGCCAGCTCGTGATCTGCGTTGCGAACCTGAAGCCACGCCAGATGAAATTCGGCTTGAGCGAAGGGATGATCTGTGCTGCTGGCGAAGGAGGGAAGGAAGTCTTCGTGCTGAAACCAGACACCGGTGCCCGACCAGGTCAACGGGTACATTAAATGTTTCTAGCCTTAGGCGAGCGGGGGGTATGAACCCCCTGTCTTTTTCAGATCGAATCGAATTGCGCACTCCATGCAGCTTTATCCTCTCCCACGACGAACTCGCATTGCCCTGACTGGTAAAGACCGCCAGACGCTTCTGCATGGTTTCTGCACGAACGAGATCAAGAAGTTGATCCCCGGGCAGGGATGTGAGGCGTTCATCACGAACATCAAGGCGCGGGTCCTCGGGCACGTCTTCGTCGCGGCGACTGAGGAGGCACTGTATCTGGATACGGTGCCTGATCAGGCGACGGCGCTAATGACTCACCTGGACCGCTACATCATCACAGAAGACGCTCAACTCGCTGATCTGACCGACCAGGTCAGCTGTTATTTTGCCACGACTGCCTCCTCCGAGCCGCAGACTCAGGAGCATGGCATTGGAGCAGCTCCGGAGTTAGCCCCTTATGCTCACGCGCTAATGGAGATCGCAGGAACTCCTGTTTTCATTCAGCGTCTCGACTGGTTTCAGAAGCCCGGCTATCTGATCGTGGTTCCAGTGGACGCGGCGAACAACGTCGTGGGAGCCTTGGAATCGCAGGGCCTGACGCTCTCGACGGCCGATCAATTTGAGCGAGACAGAATCGCGGCTGGTTTTCCGCTGTTTGGAAAGGACGTCTCAGACGCGAACCTGCCGCAGGAGGTCGATCGCACGGAACTTGCCATCTCTTTCAAGAAAGGCTGCTACCTCGGGCAGGAGCCAATCGCGAGGCTGGATGCGCTGGGCCACGTCAATAAGATTCTGCGACGCGTGACGATTCAGGGATCGCCGACTCAATCGCCAATTACGCTGATTGATCCTGCCACGCAGAAAGAAGCAGGGACGCTCACATCGATTGCTGCTTCAGAAACGCCGAGGGAGATGCATGCTCTCGGGTATCTGAAAGTGGCGTACGCGAATCCGGGAACCTCACTGGTCGTAATAGATGGAACCAGCGAATTCGTTGCGATTGTGAATTAGGATTTTGAGATATCGCGTGACAACGTGATGAACCAAAGTCGGAATCCCTACGTTCTTCGACTCAAAGCGTGTTGTAATCAGCCAACTTTAGTTCCCGGACGTCTCATTTCCTACCAGATGGAGATACTCCTATGATTCGCGCTCTTTTGATTACTGCTGGGTTGGCATTTTGGAGCGGTTCTTTACAAGCGGAGGAGTTTCCGAATCCTCTTTATACCAACTGGGCAAAGTTCAAACCTGGTACTTCTGTCACGCAGAAAAGCAGCGTCGATGCTCCTGGTTTCAAAACGGAAACCGAGCTGACCTACGAACTCATCAAAGTGACTGAGAAAGACGTCACGCTCAAATACACCGCCAATATGACCTTCAATGGGCAAATGGTCGCGACTCCGCCACAGGAGATGGTCTACACAAAAATGGTGACCAGGCACGAAGCAGTTGCCGAGTCCAAAGAAGAACAACCCGTCCAGGAATATAAAAGCGAAACCGATCCGGACGAGACATTGACGATTGATGGTCAGAAATTCGTCTGTCGCGTCTCGCGTTCCACGAACAAGATGGGGGACATCAACGCAAGTACCAAAGTGTGGCAGTCCGATGACGTCCCCGGCCAGACATTGAAGCTGGAATCATCAGTCGATCAGGGTGCAGCAGGAAAAACAGTGACGACTCTGGTAACAACGAAAGTCGTCATCAAATGATGAGTTGAGGCGATGCGACAGGCCGGAAGATCTCTCTTCCCCGATTTTTCGATTCCTGCAAAAATACTCTCCTATGAGTGCGCAGGGATCGCGAATTCACACCGGGTCACGGACTGACCAGAACGCGGCGTCTTCTTCAGGACGTCAGGCGGGACTGGAGCGGTTGCGGATTGTCGCGACGCTGCTGGTCGTCTGGCTGCATGCGACAATCGCTTACATTGCGATTCCACTTCCCGGCTTGGCTTGGCCGGTGCATGAGGCATCGAACTCCTGGCTGATCAACGCCAGCTTCTGGTTCATTCAGTGCAGCATCATGCCGCTGTTTTTTGTTCTCTCGGGGATCGCAGCATTTCATTTGTGGTCGAAGAAAACCCCAATCGAGTTTTTGAAACATCGCCTGTTTCGGTTGGGCGGGCCGTTACTGGCAGGGACGGTCCTTGTCCTGCCGTTTGATATGTATTTGTGGGCGATTGGCTGGGTGGCGACGGGGCGGTACGAACTGGTCAAATTGAAGTCGTTGAAGTTTTCAGACGCAGATTCGCAGATGTTTTTCGGGTTTGCGCACCTGTGGTATCTGGTGGCTCTTTTCATCATCTCGACGCTGGCTTGTCTGGCGATGGTTGGTCAGCAGCGAATTGTCGCATGGTGGAAGAGTCGTCGAGAGGTTGAGGGCGTTTTACGGTTCCCTTCACAGCGGCATCCTGTCTGGAAATCGACTCTTCTGACGATCGCGTTCATGGGACTGGCGATCAGCTTCTTTTATCTGTCGCCACGGATGACATTGGGATTCAAACATGGGTTTGAGCCGCATGTGACGCATGTGGCTTATTATGCGGTCTTCTTTGCAGTCGGCTGGTGGATGACGACCTCTCAGCGACGGTTGTCGCATCCCTGGGTCTTCTGCACGCTGGCGCTAGCGATGTTTGTTCCTGCTTACGCAAGCAGCCACGAGTATCTATCGTCGGGTGAAATGGATCATGCTTCCTTTGTTTCGAGTTCAGCGCTGATCCCGCTGACGGCTGTCTTGACGGTTGCTGCCGCGCTTGGCTGGGCGTTGAAGTCACAACGCGAACTGACACCGCGTGAGACGTATCTTTCGCAGATGTCTTTATGGGTCTATCTGGCGCATCATCCGGTGATTGGCGGGATGCAGACGCTGCTGCATTTTGTGACGTTGCCAGTCATTCTCAAAGCTGTTTGTGCAATGGCTGTGAGCGTTACTTTTTGTGCGTTGAGCTATCGCTGGGTACGACGAGGGATGATCGCGAAGTTGATGTATGGTCGCGATATGCCATCGCTGGCCGAACTCGAAGCTGCGAATGTTGAAATCACAGACACGATTCGTCGAGCTGCTTAACTGGACGATGACAGCGAGCAACTCGGAGCCGTTGAGAGTTCTGCTTTGCGCCCGATCTGGCTGACAGGTGGTGATTCCACTTCCGCTTGCAGAATCAATGGAGCCAGATACTGGCGGACGAACGCACGGTTCGTGCAGCCGAAATGTCCTGCGAGGTTCCAGGACTTGAACATTTCCATGCGAAACGGATGTTGAATCAGTTTGTCATTTCGATGACGAAATCCGATCGCGCCAGCAGAGACTGTAAATCGGCGGTCCATCGTGCCGAAGACCGCCGTCCCGATGCCCAGGAAGAACATGTCGGTGACGCAGTAGAAGTGATGAATGTGATGGGACACTTTGTCCCAGATCGGTGCGAAGTCGTATCCCGGGGACACAGCGGGAGCCAATAGGATCGCAGTTCGAATTTGGCGTCCTGCGGGCAGTAGTTCCAGCGTCATCATAGTCATTCCACCTCCGCCGGAGTGGCCGATGAGTGTGACCGGGCGGCCGGGGTATTCGTCCTGATATTTGATGATCCTGTCGACGAGGACTTGTGCCTGAGCCTTGTTGCGCTTCGTGCGGAGCAGGTTGACAGGCCCGACGCGTTTGCCGCTGGTCCAGTCGTGCATCGTGATAGCTTCCGGAACACCCGCGTCGAGCAGTCCCATGGCGACGCTGCGATTGAGAACCCCTTTGCCCTCGATCCCTGGCATGATGACGATCAGGCCCTTATCGAGACGTTCCTCGGAGATCGTATCATATTGCTGAACAAACAGAGGCCCGAATGGCACTTTCCAGAGGGCAAGCAAGGAGCTGATACCGGCATATTTTTCAGGAACGTTCAACTTAACACCAATACCTGTTTGAACGCAGGTCAGATTGTCAGGGGCAGGATTTGAAAAGAAACAGACGACTTCGATCTTAATGACTACGCACAGGAAACGCGAAAACTTCCTGTTCGGTTTCAGGGAAGTACGCTAATCTGGAATAATCTGATTGTGCATGCACAAATGCACCAATGACGTTCCTACAATCGAGATTCTGACCCGATGGCCAAAGAACGTATCGATGATTATGAACTGATCGCGCCACTTGGAACAGGGACGGTCGGAACCGTCTATCGTGCAAAGAATACCAAGACTGGCCAGGACGTTGCGCTGAAGATTCTCATTCCCAGCGTCGCGACGAATCCGGAAATCGCAGCTCGATTCCAGCGGGAAATCGAAGTCCTCGAGCGACTCAGTCATCCCAATATCGTGCAGTATTTCGGCAGCGGACGACACAATGGACGACTTTATTACACGATGGAGATCGTTGATGGCGGGTCGCTCAAAGACTTGCTCAACAAAGAAGGTCGGCTCCCCTGGCAGGACGTCATCGAGATTGGCTGGCAGATTTGTTCTGCCCTCCAGCATGCTCACAACCTGGGAATTATTCACCGCGACCTGAAGCCTGCCAACCTGTTTTTTACGAAGGACAATCGTCTGAAGCTGGGCGACTTCGGACTGGCTCTGGATATGACAGCCGCTGCAGAACTGACAGCAACCGGGCTGACGGTCGGGACCTATCTTTACATGGCTCCTGAACAGATTCGTGGCGAGCGGACGATCTCTAATAAGACCGATCTGTATGCCCTTGGCTGTCTGATGTTTCGACTACTCGCGGGCCGGCCACCCTTTGAAGGTTCGAACTTCGCGCAGATTTTTGACAGTCACCTTCACGCGACGCCTCCTTCCGTGCGAGTCTTTACGCCCAACTGTCCGCGCGAGCTGGAGGCGGTCGTCCTTCAAATGCTCGAAAAAGACCAGGAAAAGCGTCCCCTCAACGCGCGAGAAGTCCAGGGGCGCATTGCAGAAGTCCTGATGAAATGGGACGAGGAACAGGCTGAGAAAGTCCTCAAAAAGAAGTCGAAAACCTGGGCGATTGAAACCGGAAAGCCCATTCTCAGCCGGATTCGCGAATCCGAGAAGTCTGCAAAGTCGAAAGATATTTCCTGGGCGTTCCTGGGAGGTTTGATCGGGGCTGTCGTGCTCGTGCTTTATCTCATCTCTCAGGCATCGAAGTAGCTCGGCTCTGCGAATAGAATTGACGCTGGTTACATCATGACGGGATGATCAACGTCAATCTGGGGTTGAATTGGCTGTCATTTCGGATTCAATCAGTGAAACCGGTTCCTTGGTTCTCCGAAAGCAATTGAAAGCATGAAGACTTTTCTCCAGGCCCTGTGGAAATCGCGAGCGAATGTGCTGTTCGTCGTGGGCCTGCTGTCGTTGCTGGTGGTCATCGGCGTCCAGGTCGGTGTCGACACTGTGACCGGGCTGCTGGTCAGCGTGTGCATGGGATGCATCATGTATGCGTGGCGTTTGCAGGCGAATGCCATTCCTGCTCGCTCTGTCCCGACCCTTGAAGGAGCAACCAGTCAGTCGGATCTTGAGACGTTCAAAACAGTGATGGTTGACCAGCTCAATAAGCAGGCCGAGCGAATTGAGCGTCAACAAAGAAAACTTGCCAGTGAATGGATCGCGTTTTACGAGTGGCAGGAATTCCCTGAACCGATTGATCTGGCGGATCACGATTCTCAACGCGATGCTCATTCGACCAAGAAAAAAGATGAGCAGGTCAAGAAAATTCTCGAAGACGAATCCAGACGCCTCTTCAATCGCATTCTTGCCAATAGTTACTCGCAGGATGGTCGTTTTGATTACGTCGTGCTGCGAGACGAGATGTACGAGCTCGCCCAACGGATCGCGAAGGTTTATCGGCCCGATGCACGCACACCGCTGCTGGATACGAGCTTTGAACAGATGGCTCGCGCGATCAGCCGGGCCAGCCTTCACCTGCTGCTTGTGTTCGATCAGTTGCCACTGGACATCAAAACCTATTCGATCGCCAATATTTACGATTACATCCGCCGCGGCGTCAGTTATTACGGGGCGTACCAGAAGGCCGCTCCGCTGCTGAGTTACCTGTCGCGCGGTTTGTCTGTCGGACGGATGGTCAGCAGTACGAATCCCGTCACATTCGGCCTCTGGTGGGGAGCAACCGAACTGGGACGTATCGGTGCCACCCAGGTCGTCAAGCAGTATGCCAACCAGCAGGCGCTGGTGCTTCTGCATGAGATCGTGCAGGTTGTTGGTTATGAAGTCGCGACGCTGTATGGCGGGGATCTGCGAACTTATGATCCCAACTTCTGCTATGCCGTCGAACTGACCAACCTGATGGGAAAATTCCCCGTCTCACGTGATGGCCTGAAGCATGCCCTCGAACAAATCGGGCGTCTGCCCCTCAAACATGAATACGACCGCATTTACCTGTATCGCTGCCTCGCGTCTCACCAGACTCCCGGCAAGAACATCACGAATCCGAAACTTTTGACCGTCAGCGAACGCGAGCAGATCGCGCGACATCTCGAAGAGGCTGTGAAAAAAGTCATTCATGGTGCGACTCCCGACCGTGTTGACGCCTGGAGAAAAGACTTCGAACAGCGTTACCAGATAAAAATGTCTCTGGCGACGACAGCAACATCGATTCATCCTGCTACTCAGAATCAGACGAATCAGAAGGAATACGAAGCCACTCGCTCGCTGGCAGAATTCCTGCTGACGATTCAGCCACTGGATATCGAAGACCTGCCAGCGCTGCTCGGATCAACGAACCTGTGGTCTCGTCTCAGTCCACCCGAACATAGTCGACTCGCACAAGAATTAAGTCGACGCGACCACATCGAGTTCACGCCGCCCGATCTGGATCCGGTTGATCCGCTCTTAGCCGTCTATCTTCATGACCTCGCGCGACTGGTCGTCACGGTTCTCCCCTATTCGATCGAACTGGAGTTTACGCTCGTGGAGATCGGCGGCTACTTCCGAAAGCCGACCGAAGAGATGCTGAAATTGATCGGCCACGTCTGTCAGGAAGAACTTGCCAAGACACTCATTCCTGAAGCACCGACTCGTAAGCCGAATGTCGCAGCGTCTCGGGCCAGTCGCCTGCTGCAGGACGAGACCGGCGCTGCGTCCTACATCTACGAGGGCATCGGATGCTCTGCTCTCAAACGCTATGGCAAGCTTGCTCTCGTCGGAAATGCCCGTGGTCTGTTTGTCATCTCGGAAGAAAATCCGGAACTTTTGTGGCGTTCAAATGCCAGTGTCGCGATGCGTCAGACGCCCGGTTACTTTGCCAGCGAGGTGATACTCACTGGTGGGGAATGGATGGTTGATATTGTCTCAGAAGACGCTGCATCAATCGTTGTGACATCACCGCTGACAGCAAAAGCAGCACCTTATTTCGCAGCTCTGCTGACTGCTTTCAGCGGGAAGGTCAAAATCCAGCCGTAAGGTCGGCTGTGAGAATCGTGAATCGGCTGGCGTGACCTGTTCAGTCCTCTGTTCAAGCGTTATCTTTCGGGAACTATGGGAACGCTCACCTCGAAAGCCATCACACAACTTGCCGTCGGTCTGGGACTGCTTCTGCTGCTCCTGTTTGCTGTCAGAAATATGCCCTGGCAGCTGGATGACTACGATCAGGCCAAACAGGCGATGACAGTTGTCGACATTGTCCACAACGATGCCTGGATCGTACAACACAATCCTCGTGGCGGTGTCGCGAGCAAGCCTCCGCTAATGAGTTGGATTTCAGCTGCTGTCTATTATGTCGTTCCTGATTACTCCCTGGCATGGCGACTCCCTTCCTGGATTGCGGCTGCCGTGCTGCTGGCATTGATGTGGAAAGACAGCATCAGCATGGACGGCAAACTCGCGGGGCTGATCACGCTGATCGCGATCGGGTTTAATCAGTTATCACTTCGCATCGCGACGCTCGTTCGGACCGACATGCTGTTGTGTCTCTTTTTATATCTGATGGGACGGATGATCCTGAAGAAAGTTCAACAGCCCTCGCCCTGGACGACACGCGAAAAGCTCTGGTTTGGTTTCTGGCTGTTGATGTCGCTTTTAGTCAAAGGGCCGTTAGCTGCCGTTTTTCTTGTGCCCGGAATCGCCGTCTACGCCATCTTCGTCGATCGACGCTGGTTTCATTCGCCGGTCTGGTCAGGCTGGCTGAGCTGGATTGTCCCGAATCTCCTCTTCGCCATCTGGATGGTCGGAGCAGCCTGGATGGAAGCAGGCGTTTACAGCCGGGTTTTTATCTTTGAATACGTCCAGCGAATGAACGGCTCTGATTCGGCAGTTCATAATGTTCAAGCCGTTTACTTTTATCTGCAGGAGATGCTTGGCAAGTTCCTGCCATGGACGTTATCGATCCTGTTTTTGCCGTTTATTAAGGACGTCCGTGAGGCGTTGCGAAACCGTCCGGATTTGATGTGGCTGCTGTGCTGGTTCGTCGTTGGATTCCTCGTTTCATCGCTAATTCCTTCAAAGCGACTTGATCGAATCTACCCGCTGATCTGCCCGATGTGCCTTCTGATTGGCTCGTTGAGTACCATCTATTTGCAAAATGCCGCTACGATAGCGATTCGCAGACAACGGGATCTCCTCGTGACGGCAACATGTGTCTTCGCCGTCGTTTTCTACACGCTCTACACCGGCTATGCGATCGCGGAAGATTCACGCAAGGATGTCGGTCGTCTGGTTCGCTTCTGTGAACAGGTACGTCAGACGGAGCAGTACCAGACATTCAGATTTGCGCCGCATCAGATCATCACCGAAGGCATGGTCGTCGACCTGCGTGCGTTTCGCATTTACACAACGTCTGAAATCCAGGATCTGTGGACAACCGGGAAAATTGACAGCTATGTCGTCCAAAAAGATCTTGCGAACGAAGTACTGGTGGGGACACCGGGAGCGAAAATCGATTTCCAGACGCAGGCAGAACTTGGTGAAATCGGCTATGATTATCTGTTGGTCATACGCGACCAGTCGGTAATAGCGACGCCTGACTGAGGCGAGCCCTGATTGCGGCCAACAGAGTCTACTCATTCTCCAGCATTCCCTGATCGACATGCTGGAGTTCACGGATGATTGATACGTTTCATGCCTGAATCCGTTTCGTTCCTGGAGCAATTGAACCCTCAACAGGGTCTGGCGGCGACGCATGGGTTCGAACCACTGCTGATCATCGCCGGGGCTGGGACAGGTAAGACGACGACGCTCGCTTATCGAGTCGCGTGGCAAATCTCTCAGAATGTCGATCCATCCAGAATTCTTTTGCTGACATTTACTCGACGAGCGGCGGCAGAACTCGTTAAGCGGGCCGATATTGTTCTGTCACAACAGGCCAGTGAACCGGGGATGAATCGCACTCGTGTCTCCGATCTGTCGACGTCCAAAAAGATCTGGGGCGGCACGTTTCACTCGATCGCATCCCGTCTGTTACGCAAATACGGCCAGCTCATCGGCCTGTCGCCTGAGTACACGATCATCGACCGTGGCGATGCTGAAGACCTGATGCAGCTGGCGCGAACGCAGCTCGATCTCGCCAAAGGCAAAAAGCGATTCCCGAGCAAAGCCGCCTGTCTGGATATCTACAGTTGGGGGATCAACTGCCAGAAGAAACTCGATGAAATTCTCAAAGAGGATTACCCCGAACATGCCGAAGAGAAGGAAAGTCTTCGGGCGTTGTTCAACAAGTTCATGGACCTGAAGGCCGAGCAGGGAGTCCTTGACTACGACGATCTGCTGCTCTTCTGGCGTGCGTTGCTCGAAGATGAACGGGGAGGTGCCAAACTGCGCAGCCTGTTTGACTGTGTCCTCGTCGATGAGTATCAGGACACGAACGTCCTGCAGGCAGAGATCATACGCCTCCTGCGTCCTGACGGTCGCGGGCTGACGGTCGTTGGGGATGACGCGCAGTCGATCTACTCATTTCGTGCCGCCGAGATTCAGAATATCCTCGATTTCCCGAAGATCTATCCGGGAACGCAGGTCATTCCGCTGGAGCAGAACTACCGTAGTACCGAGACGATTCTGGAAGCTTCGAACCGCGTGATTGCAGGTTCTGCACAACGCTATGAAAAGAACCTGTGGTCGAAGAAGGCGTCCGCTCAAAAGCCGCTGCTGGTCAACTGCAAAGACGATCAGGACGAAGTCGAACACATCGTGGATGCGATCCTGAAGCGTCACGAAGAAGGGGTTCCATTCGCGCAACAGGCGGTTCTTTTCCGAGCTGCCTATCACAGCGCAGGTCTGGAACTCGAACTGGCCAAACGTCAGATCCCGTTTCACAAATACGGCGGTCTGAAGTTCGTCGAAGCCGCACACATCAAAGATGTCGTCGCCTATTTGCGACTGGCAGATAACTACAAAGATCGCGTCGCGGGGTTGCGGGTCGTGACCTTGCTTCCCGGATTTGGGCCGAAGAAAGCCGAGCAGTTTCTCGATGAGCTTGCTTCACTCAACGGCAACTGGGCGATGCTCACCGGATTTGCACGTCCCTCGCGGATCACCGAAGAAGACTGGCAACTCTTCGTACTATTGATGCGAACGCTTTCTCAGACACGAGCCGAAACGCTTTCGGTGGCCCAACAGGTTGGACGCGTCATTAAAGTCTACACGCCGCTGCTCGAAGAGAAATACGACAACGTCACGGCTCGCAAGAAAGACCTCGAACAACTCGCGAGCCTTGCGGCCCGTTACGAACTCCGTACCGACTTCCTGACGGAGCTGGCTCTCGATCCGCCGAGCTCGACGCAGGATTTCGAAGCCGAGAAGTTTTCTGACGACGATTGTCTCGTCCTTTCGACCATCCATTCCGCCAAGGGTCTCGAATGGGACTCGGTTTACATCATGCACGTCTACGACGGCAGTCTTCCGTCTGAGATGGCAATCTCGACCGGCGACGAACTGGATGAGGAACGTCGCCTGCTGTACGTCGCGATGACCCGGGCGAAAAACCATCTCGAACTGCTGTTTCCGTATCGCGTCTATTCGACGACTCGCAACTTCTTCGGACAGGCGTTGCACTTGCAACTGTCTCGCTTCCTCGGCAGCCCAGTGAAGGAAGCATTGGAATCCGTCTCGACAAAAGCCGTCAGCGAGATGGCTGGCAAAACAATCGAACCAATCACAACGAGTGGCACTGCGGATGTGCAGAAAAAGCTTCGTTCGTTATGGGATTAGCTTCCCGGGAGCGACTGTGTTGCAAGTCGTTTTCACACCTTCCTCTCAGGCCTGCAGGGCCGTTATCAGTCTGCCCAGAACGAAATCCTGGGCTGGTAGAAATCGTCCCTTCAGGACGGTGAGACGACGAAGCCATCGTGATCCAATTCACTGTTCAAGTTTCGCAATGCAAAGATCCGGCTCAGACGGAGCCTCGCCGTCCCGGCAAGAGACGACATGAAATGGAGGCTGTTCGTTCCGCAACGAGGCGGTTGAAATCCTGCCCACGCTGCTCGTAGTTGAGGTACATGCCAAAACTGGCTGCGGCGGGCGAAAGCAGGATGGTTGCAGGACGAGTAGTTGCCTGCAGAATCGACCAATCAAGGGCGGTCGCGAGATCGGTATGACTCGCCAGCGGGAGAGGGCGAACTTGATGCTTGAGTATCAACGCTTCCAGTCGCGGTGCCAGGTATCCGATCAACGCAACCGACGCACATCGCTCCACGATCAGTTTCGACACGGCCGTGAAATCTGCTCCCTTGTCACTGCCGCCGACGATGAGGTGGAGGGGGCCGTCGAGGGATCGCAGGGCTTCGAGTGTTGATTCCGGGGTTGTGGCGGCGGAATCGTTGATGAAGGTCACGCCGTTGTGGGACGCAATCGTTTCCAGGCGTTGGGAGAGGGACTTCATTTCGGCGAGATGGTAGAGCATTGGTTGCACGTCGAAGCCGAGTGAGAGGCCTGCTGTCATGGCGGCTTGTGCATTGAGTAAGTTGTGTTCGCCGGGAAGGGGGAAAAGCGAAAACGAAGACAGGGGGTTCACACCCCCCGCTCGCCTGGAGAGGAGTTCTCGTGAGTTGAAATGAGAGATACGGGCGGGATCAATCTTCCAGTTGGAGGGTGTCTGGTCCGGGAGAATGGCATGCTTGGCATGTTGAAACAGCTTTGCTTTGCTCGCTGAGTAATCATCAAAATCGGGATGCCAGTCGAGGTGGTTGGGGGTCAGGTTGGTGAGAATGGCGACTTCGGGTTTCAATAATCCCTCAGGAAGCCACGCCAGTTGGAAGCTGCTGACTTCCAACGCGATCCAGTCGCTCGCCTGGATTTGGTCGAGATCATCCAACAGGCTGTGGCCAATGTTGCCGCCGAGATGAACGGGATGCCCGCTGACTCGTAGAATATGGGACAGCATCGTCGTCGTGGTTGACTTGCCGTTGGAACCTGTCACGGCAGCAATCTTTGCTGGACAGGCTCGCAGGAAGAGTTCGAGTTCCGTGGTGATGGTTTTGTTCTGAGACTGTGCATAAGCAATGAATGGGTTCGATGGTTTGACGGCAGGGCTGATGAGAAGTGTGTCGGCCCAGTCGATGTCAGCTTCGTCGTGACGTTCGAGAGTCAGTCGAACGAGGGGAATCCCATTCAATGCGGCCAGCGAAGGGGCCAGGGCGTCTTTGTTTCGTAAATCGGTAATCGCGATATTCGCACCGCGCGACGCCAGATAACGGGTCGCGCTGACATTCCCGCCGAACAGCCCCAGTCCCATGACGAGAACATTTCGTCCACGCCAGTCATCAGGATGTAATTTCGAGTGAGGCATGATGGTGCGCATAAAAAACAGCAGCCACTTGGACTGCTGTTTGATAGTCAGTATCGACTGTGCACGTCAACTTCGAGTTGGATCACACAGTGATATTGGAGACCGTGATGTTGGCTTAGCGATCGTAGTCGACGACCAGGTGGTCGCGACGAACGATGACGTTGACAGCGTGTCCTTCACGGAAGTTGTAAGTCAGCTTGTCGCCGTTACGTCGGACTTCGACGCATGGCGTTTCGCATGGTGGTGCACAGATCTCAACCAGAACGCACTTGGAGGTGCATGGGTTGCATGGATCGTAGCATGGGTTTGGTGCTTCGACGATCATCGGCTTGGCACAGGCAGCAATCTTGCGTTCCTGACGGTAGCGGACATTCGTGAACAGTGGAACTGGGGGAGCCGAGTAGATCGGAGCCGAGTAAACTGCTGAGCCGGAAACAGCTGCATCGGGTGTCGGCGAATAATACGTTTCGATGCGAGGAGCGCCGGGCGTTACAACTGGCGGGACCAACTGTGCTGGTGGCTGTGCAGCCAGCAATGGGGCAGCGGCGAGCACTGCAACGAGAGAGAGCGTAGCGAATTTCATGTGCGGGAACTCCTGGTGGAACAAGTCCATTCGTGGGAAACATGCCCAGTGTCGGCATCCAGTTGCCGGGGCGCTTGCCTGGGTCACCTAACTTAAGTGTCAGATGTTGCTGATTGTAGCATTTTGGGAAAGTGAGAACATAGGAGAAGATGGCAAATTTTTAACTCGGGGAATATGGGGCAATTGGGTGGCCCGTTGGGTTGCAATTTGCGAAAGTTTGCCTAATCGGAACATTCGTTATGCTGTGTGGTAACGACTGTAACGATTCTGACGAGACACCCTCATGAGCGATTCTTACGCAATCAACGCCAACTGGACTCTGGTTGGACCCGACCTGGAACCTGTTCGTGATGCAACAGTCATCGTCGAAGATGGCGTGATTGCTGACATCACGACACGCCAGCACCCCGCGGAGTTCGCCCTCGGCGACGTTGCACTCATCCCCGGCCTCGTCAACGCTCATACGCACCTCGAGTTGAGTGATCTCGCTGAGCCACTCGAACAGGCAACGCCATTTACATCCTGGGTGAGAAAGCTGATCGGGCATCGACGGACCCGTACTACAAGTCCCGTTGAGGCGATGTTGATAGGGCTGGAGGAATCCAAGAAGGCGGGGGTTGTTGCGGTTGGGGATATCTTGAGCGGGCAGTCGCTGGTCGAGGAAAGATTCCCGGAAGCTGTCTTCCGTGCCAGTCGAGGTCTCTATGCGACCTATTTCTACGAGGTGATTGGATTCAACTCCTCGAATATCGTGAATGCTCTCAGCCAGTACTCTCCTTTGGCGGTCGAACAGGAAGATCGTCGACCTGTGCTTGAAGACTTCACGATTGCGGTCAGTCCTCATGCTCCCTACAGCGTTCACCCTTCTCTGATTGGTGAGTTGGCGGATCGATCGCATTTCATCGCGATACACCTCTCCGAGACCCGCTCGGAGTTGGAATTTCTTGACCGTCAAACCGGCGAGTTTCGGCAGATGCTGGAAGATTTCGGCGTCTGGGAGGAAGGTGTCGTTGCGAAGGGATCAAAAGTTCTGAATTACCTGAAAATGCTGGAAGGGAGAAAGCGGGTCCTTGTCGTGCATGGAAACTATCTGACGGACGAGGAGATCGTTTATCTCAGCGAATTCCAGCATCCAGACTGGTCGGTCATGTCGGTGGTCTACTGCCCTCGTACGCATGCTTATTTCGGGCATGAGGAGCATCGATTTCGTGAGATGTTGAACATGGGAATCAATGTCTGTCTGGGAACAGACAGTCGGGCATCGAATCCAGATTTGTCTGTTTATGAAGATGTCAAGTTCCTCAAGCGACGTTATCCAGACATGGAATCCCGTGAGTTGATCGGGATGGCAACGTGGCGCGGGGCGCTGGCGATGGGTTTGGAAAAGAAATTGGGGACGATTGAAGTTGGCAAGAAGGCGAAGTTCGCGGTCGTGGAACTGGGTGGGCGGGAAGCGGACGGCATCGACGCTCGTTTGTTGGCAGAGGGGAGTCGTGCGAGAGGGCTCTGATCGATCTTCGTCAGACGGGGTTCGTTGTTTCGTGACAGTCGGACGGGGATACGTTAGGCTGTGGCTGTTGGAAACTGGGGAATTTGCACGAGGCAGGTCATGCAGCAGTTGGTTACTGAAGATGTCATCAGGGTGGCGGCGATGGGGAAAATTGCGTTTGGAAACTGGGACGAGCGTTTGACGTCATTAACTGACGACGAATTCCTCGCGCTTGTGAAGTGGCGAAAAGGGACCAAAGCGTCTGAAACAAAAGATGCCAAACTCATCGCCAGTCTGAAAAAGAAGCTGCCATCGAAAGACGATTCCCGTCTCCAGCTTCTGACTGCCCTGACGTGGGCGGATGGGATGATTGAGGGGATCGAGCATGGACCTCTTTATCAGGTCGTCATGGACTGGGCACGCTCGATCTCGGCTCACAAAGGCGCGCAAAAAGGTCGGTCTCGTGCGGCGATGGGTAAGGATGATGCCCATGTCGATCGCGTCAAAACGGCTCTCGAAAATGAACTGCCGGTTTCCGGTCTGCAGCCACAGGAAATTCTGTCGGGACTTGTGCTGTTAATTACGCTGGCCGATGAATTGCCGTCGGGACTGTTTATTAAGCTGTGGCGGTTCTGTCTGAGTAGTGGGCTGGCGCTTTCGACGATGCTCGATGAACCGATGGGGGATGATGTCCCTGCGGATGTCGAAATCCTGTTCCAAGCTGAGATTCCCTGGCTGCTCAGCCTGATTTTTAGTGACGTCAAAGGCTCTCATGATCTTGTCAAACCTGTGAAAGCGACGCTTGCAAGATCGCTCGAACAAGGGACGGACGGCGACGGAACTCCGCATCCCGGGTTGCTCGCGAGGCTGCCGTTCTGGTTGGGAAGCATGAACCGGATCCTCATCGGCGCACGCCTGTTTGAGACAAAACTGCTTGATGCAGGTCAAAAAACACGACTGGGACAATTGCTGCGACATGCGATTTCCATGTCACGAGCTGACGGGCAGATTGTTCTCTCTCAGGTGCCTCAAACGACCTGGCTGTCGATCCTGTGTCAGACTGCGGATGAATTGAACTGGGATGCGACTACTCCCTCGTACATCCTGTTGCATGATATGGCCAGAGGCAGCAAATCGGTGACGAAAGGGGCTGCAGACCCGAAAAATGCCAAGGGGAAACCAGAAGCCAAAGGCGCTCTGCCGAGCACTCAGACCGACTGGGGGAAGATGGCTCATCTGCGGACAGCCTGGTCAGCCAATGCGGATCTGTTTTCGATCTCGTACGAGAATAGTGTTCCACGAATCGAGTTTTCGCCGCGTGGCAAGCTGGCGTTTCGTGGCGGTTGGGAGACGAAACTGGTCGTCGATGGCAAGCCAGTCGTGCTCGATGACGAATGGGGCTGCAGTTGCTGGTATGCGGATGAAGAGGTCGATTACCTCGAACTTCAGATGAACATTGAAGGCAGCACACCGGCTCGAATTAACCGAATGGTCTTTCTGTCCCGTGACCAGCAGATTCTGATTGTCGCGGATGCAGTTCACCTGCAGAACGAAGCTGAGGTCGATTACACATCGAGTTGGACATCCGAGCTCGATTTCAAACCGGTAACCGAGCAGAAAACACGTCGATATTCGCTCGAATCTGGCAATACGCAGATGCACGTCTTGCCGATGTTTGTGCCGCTGGAGAAAATTGAGAAGGCACACGGGACGCTCGACTATCATAAACGGACCCTATCATGGTCCGTTCGTCGTCGAGCGAAACGGATGTTTGTGCCGATCCTGCTCGACTGGAATCCTGCTCGACGCGGGAAAGAACCAGAATGGAAGCAATTGACCGTCGCTGAGGATGCCAAGCCTCTTCCAGACCACATTGCCTCTGCACGTCTGGCGACGCTCGGCAAGAAACATCTCATCGTTTATCACAGCATGGTCCCGGGGCGATTTGGTCGATCGGTCATGGGACATCATACTCATCACGAAACAGTAATCGGAGAATTCCAAAAAGACGGAACTCTCCGGCCGCTGGTGCATATCGAAACGCCGGAAGAAGAGTGATTGCAAATGTCGAAACGAGTTTACCTGGTGCGTTATGGAGCCGTTCCTGAAGTCGCGAGAGCGACCGCGAGTGAGGAACTGTGCTGTGAACGCGGACAGAGCATCATGCTCAAAAGCGACCGCGGTCTGCAGTCTGCGGTCCTGCTCGATGCCGTCACGTCGCGTGCCGATTCGCGAGCAGAATCCGGATTGGCGGACGAGGTCACATTCGAAATTGTCCGGGTTGCTAATGGAAATGATCAGCTGGAGATTACCCGTCGCGACGAGGAACACCTTGCGAGGTGTCAAGAATGGCAGCAACGCATTGACGAGTGGCAGCTGAAGATTGAATTGCTCGATGTCGAACTGACACTGGATGAATCCCCGAAGACGATTCTGTACGTCCTCAACGACCGTGGCGCCGAAACGACTCGTTTAGCGCTGCTGGCTGCTGCGGCCGGGTATGGAGTGATCGAAGTTCAACCAGTGACAGCGGGTGGACTGACGCCGATTTCTCGCGGTGGATGCGGCAGCGGGGGTTGTGGCAGCAAGAAGCATTGAACGTCAGGCCGGACATACGTGTCATTCCTCGGGAACGGGTGTCCAAACGAGGCCCGTCGAAATGGATTTCACTGGGAAAAACCGCGTCATGGTTGTGTTTTGCCGCTAAGTCCATACAGTGTTGAATGAGATTTTTTCCAATTTGCAGGTAACCGACGAAACACTTGGAGCAGTGGAAAGTTATGGGTCAGGTCAGAAAAGGTGAGCAATTCGCTGGGCTGTCGACAGCTCTGATGACGCCGTTCAAAAATGGTCAAGTGGATGAAGCGGCGTTCAAAAAGCTCATCGACCTGCAGGTCGAAGCCGGCGCAGACGGAATCGTGCCCTGCGGGACGACGGGCGAAAGCCCGACGCTGACGCATGAAGAACATGATCGGGTCATCGAACTGGCCTGTCAGCATTCTGCCGGGCGTCTCAAGGTTATTGCCGGAACAGGTTCAAACAGCACAGCAGAAGCAATTCGTCTGACGAAAGCGGCTGAAAAAGCCGGTGCAGACGGAGCCCTCGTCGTTGCTCCTTACTACAACAAGCCGATGATGGACGGCATGTTCGCTCACTATAAGGCGATTGCCGAGAGTACGTCACTGCCGATCGTCGTTTACAACATTCCCGGACGGACGGGTAAGAACATCGAGCCAGACGTGATCTGCAAGATGGGCGAGATCAAGAATATCGTCGCAGTCAAAGAGTCGACTGGAAGCATGGATCAGTCTTCTCAGATCCTCGCGGGCAGCGACCTCACGATCCTCTCGGGCGATGATTCGCTGACCCTGCCGCTGATGGCGCTGGGTGGCAGCGGAGTGATCTCCGTCGTCGGGAATATCGTCCCGAAAGACGTCAAAGCCATGATCGATGCGTTCAAGGCAGGAAAGCTGGAAGAAGCTCAAATCTGGCATTATCGCCTGTTTAACTTCTGCCGCGATCTGCTTTCGCTTTCGACCAATCCGATTCCCGTCAAAGCGGCGATGCAGATTCTGGGACGTGATACGGGCGAGGTCCGCTTGCCTTTGCTTCCACTGGATGACAAATTGATGGCGAGCTTGAAAAAGACGCTGACAACCTACGGTTTGATGTAACAGCGGCTTGATGTAACAGCGGTTCGCCTGCATTTGCATTTGCGACGATTGAACACTCTTCGGAGACGACATCTGTGATCTTCGGCTTTGGCAAGAAAAAAGACGACGACTTCGAAGAAGAAGACGAAATCGAACTGATTTCGTTTCAGGGCCCGCACAACGGCGAGACCATCGACCTGAAAGCCAACGCCAAGCTGTTGGATGCAGGACTTCTTCCCGCCAAGGAAATCGTCACGGACGCGATCCTCCGTCGGGCAGACATGGTCCGTATCGATCCCAAAGGGGACCGATCTGCGATCTACCTGATCGTCGATGGCGTGGCTTATCCGGGTGATCGACTTTCCAAACAGGAAGGTCTGGCGGTCACGATGACGATGAAGCTGCTCGCGGGGCTGAATATCAAGAACCGTACACAGCCTCAAACCGGTGGGCTCAACAGCTCGCTTGAAGGCAAGAAGTACGAAGTCGTCGTTGAGTCCCAGCCTCTGGAGACGGGTGGCGAGCGGCTCAACATCAAGCTGCGCGATCTGGCTGTGAAGCTGGATTCTCCTGCCGCGATTGGAATTCCGGATTCCATCAAGGATCGCCTGCGTGAACTGGCCGGTGAGAAGAAGGGGCTTTTCATCTCGGCTGGCCCGCCACGGAGCGGTTTGACGACCACTTCGCTCGCTTTGATGAAGGTCGTCGACGTCTACATTCTGTCTGTGTACTCGATCACAGACATGAGTAACCGAGACATCACGAACGTCACGAAGTTTGAAGTCAATGCCAACGATTCGCTGGACACCACGCTGCAGCGGATTATCCGGGTCGATGCGGACTTCGTATTCGCCCCGCCGCTTCGCTCTGTTGAGACAGCCAAGACGCTTCTCGAGTACCAAAGCCAACTGGCACTGCTGACAGAAATGCCAGCACCTGATGCGGCCTCTGCGATTGTGCAACTGGTCAAATTGACGGGGGATCCTGCTCTGGTGGCGAATGGTTTGAAAGCCGTTGTCAGCCCGAAAATGATCCGTCTGCTGTGCGACGAATGTAAGGAAGCCTTCCGTCCGAATCCCAAGATTATCGCCAAAGCGGGGCTGCCTGCTGAGACGAAGGTGCTTTATCGTGCTCCAGTGCCGGAAGAGGGCGAGGAACTTGAGCCTTGTCCGAAGTGCGGCGGGATTGGCTATTACGGGCGATCCGGAATCTTCGAGATGATCGAAATCAACGATGACATCAAGAAGCTGATCACCTCGGGGGCGGCGAATGTGGCCCAGATTAAATCCGCAGCCAAGAATGCCGGGATGCCGACATTCAAGGATGGCGGGTTGGCGAAAGTCGCCGAAGGTAAGACGTCGCTGGAAGAACTGCAGCGACTCTTCAAAAGCTAAATCGATCCAGTCGTGACTTCAATGATACCCGTCTGATGGTGGAAGAGGTCTCGAGATGGAAACGGTGACTCCGTTCGACTGGCAGCGGATTTTCATCGGCGATCAGCCTTTGTGGTACGCGTTTGAAATTGTCGTTCGCGTCGGGCTCATTTATCTGTTTGCGGCGATTTTTCTGCGGTTCCTGGGGAAGCGGGGGCGACGCGAGCTTTCGCCGTTTGAGTACATGGTGATCATCGCGCTGGGATCATCCGTTGGCGATTCGGCGATCTATCCCGATGTGCCGATTTTCTATGCTTGTGTGACGGTTGCGTCCATCATCCTTTTCAGCGTTTTGCTGGAGAAATTGCAGCTCAATAGCAGTCGGCTCCAAACATTTCTCGAGGGCGAACCAGTTATTCTCATCCGTGATGGCGTTGTCGATGAAGCGACTCTCTACCGGGAAGGTCTGAGGAAAGGGGAGTTCCTGGGAATGCTGCGGGAAGAGGGGATTGGCCACACCTCGGAAGTCAAACTGTGCGTGCTGGAAATCACGGGGATGCTCGGCATCCTTCGATATGAGGATTTGCCGGATGAGGAAAAACCTAGCCCATCGAGCGTTGGGGAATCGACCTGGGAGTGTTTGCTTGTCAAAAGCAAAGGAATTTGATCGCTAATCGATCAACAATGAGTAAAATTGTGGGAAATAGTTGCTCACTTTTACAGTAGCTTGCCTCATCCCATTTCATAGCAAGCACTTAGATTTCTTGGCATAGCGAATGCATTGTAGATTTCGTGAAAACACGAGTCTTCCGCTTTTGACTATCCTGGAGCCTATTATGAACCGGTTGAACGATTCAAACGCCAAACCAAACGATGAGATCCTGACGACCACCCGTTACGGTAAAGTGAAGTACGCCTTGGCAATGTGGCTGCTTGGACTGCCATTACCAATTATTATCATCGCCCTTTTTGTCGGCGGTTGTGACTTCTAGAAAGACAGCGTCAGAATATATTTTTGAACATGAGACCTGTTGGCTAGTAGCAACAGGTCTTTTCTCGTGGATGATTTGACGGCATAATTTAACAGTCTTTGTCAGGTTTCGTCGTTGGCTGCGACTTAACCTCCGTCATCTAATTATTCATTGCAGTTGCAAGGGAACACTTCCATGAAAATGACCGTGGTCATTGTGATGGCCCTGCTGGCCGTATTCTTGTTAACAGAAGTCTATACTGAAGCCCAGACGCCTAAGCCGAACACACGAGCCGACAATCAGACTGAGACACTGAAAGATTCCAAAGGTATGAGCGAGTATCTCAAAGAAGTGCCAAAATCGAATGAAGAGTGGAAGAAGATTCTGAGTCCAGAGGAGTATCGCGTCTTGCGTCAAAAGGGGACGGACCAGCCTTATCAGGGAGAACTTTGGAACAATAAAAAGACGGGCGAATACATCTGCGCTGGTTGCGGTCAGCATTTATTCGCGTCGGATACCAAGTTCGATTCAGGAACTGGATGGCCCAGTTTCTGGCAGCCTGTCAAAGAAAAAGTGGTGTCGACGAAACCGGATGCCAGCGCCGGGATGCTTCGCACGGAAGTCCACTGCACTCGCTGTCAGGGACACCTCGGACACGTCTTTGATGACGGCCCACGTCCGACGGGACTGCGTTTCTGCATCAACACGGCTGCTCTGAAATTTGTGCCCAACAAAACGGAGACAACGGAACCAGCAAGTCTTAAGTAGACTGCCTTTCGTCACGTGCCTGAAATGAAGGTGAGCTTCACTGATTGTGAGCTCACCTTTTTTGTTTAACGGCGTAGATCGTCGAGGACTTGGAGTGTCAAAGGGATTTCATTCCGCCCGGGGAAGGGGATCGGTTCTTTGATGGTCAGTTCCGATTGCGCCAAGTCAATCAGGCCCTCTTCGCTATCGGGCGGGACGCGCTGCCCTTTTGGATCGAGCAGCAGGCGGATGATGGGTTTCGTGTAATGATCGCCGTTCCTGCGAATGACGCGGGCAATGCTGCCATCACTGAGTTTGACCAGACTGCCAATCGGAGTCAGGCTCAGCTGCATCAGAAACTTGCGGACAGTTTCCGCGTCGAAGACCTGCTCACGAGACAGTTTGACAATCGCCTCCATCGCTGCAGCGGGCATGAGTGGGCCTCGCCATGGTTTGGGAGAGATCATTTCGACATATGCATCGACGACGTGGAGGATATTCGCGAAGGCATGAATCATGTTCGCTTTACGTCCGCGAGGGTAGCCCATGCCGTTGGGCTGCTCGTGAATCTGATAGCAGACAAGCGGAATAATGCCGGGGAGTCCGCTGACGTTCTGAAGCATTTCGAGGGCATAAATGGAATGCTTTTTAAACTCCAGGTGTTGAACGCCTTCGAGTCGCTGTTGTGGAGAGCGGATATGGGCAGGGAGTTTGACCATGCCCCAGTCGTGGATCATGGCACACAGTCCAATATTGCGGACGTTTTCTTCATCGAAGCCCATTTCTACGCCAAGGGCCATGCCGTACATCGACATTTTCAGACAGTGATCAGCCAGTTGCTGGTTACGTCCTGCCTCAGCAGCGACGCTGAGAAGTTGATCCATGTCGTTGGTGAGTTCGGTCAGATAGGTGCCAGTGAGAGCGGAAAACTCATTGCTTGAGACTCGTTTTCCAGACAGCGCAGTCTTCATCATGCTGTCCATCTGCTGGGCGGTCTGCTCGTGGTTCTGGATGAGTTCTTCGCGTTTGACGAGGTCATAGCCTTTACGACCATGAAGCACGACCGTGCTGCGCATGGGTGGGCCGTTGTTTTTCACAAACAGCGAACCGCCCGTGATCATGCCATCGAGCTTGTCATTGAGTTCGTCTCCGAAGGTGGTCACAGCCACTTCTTCAATGAGCGCGATATCGATCTGCAGATCGTCGGCTTCCTTGGCGTTGACCTGGACTTCTTCTTCTTTTCGTCGTTCCAGAAGTTCTTTGAAGCGGGGAGTGATGACGCTGCCTGGGGACAACAAAAGGACGCCTCTGGAATCGTACATGGGCGAATTGAGGGTGTAACCTGGCGCCAGACGTTTCACTTGGACGGTGACGTTGTCTTCCGCGCGGAATGCGAGCTTGGGATCTGCCTGGGGAGGCTCGGTGGTTGTCGACATGGCAACTCCGGTGTCTATGTCCTGGAGGGGGGAAATACCTTGCGTCGCGAAAAGTCCACGAGACGCTACAATCAGGTATAGAACGCCGACAAACAAGAGGCGTGAACTTGACGAAAGTTGCAGTCGAACACCCGACAAGGTTGTGATGTCGTGCTGCTAATCTTTTAGCCATTGCACACCCTGTGCGTCTGGGGTCATTGAACGGGAAGCCTGAGAAATGTTTACAGGACTGGTCGAATCAACGTGTCGAGTGTTAGCGATCCGGGAGGCAGGACCGGGAATTGAGCTGTGGCTGAAGGTGCCTCGGAAAGTCGTTCGACAGGAACAACATCACGGGTTGACGCGGATCGGGGACAGTGTCGCGATCAACGGGTGTTGTCTGACGGTCGTGAAGATCGAAGATCAGGCGGTCGCGGTCAGCGATGTCTCGGAAGCGATGCCGCTGCCTGATGAGACATGGGTCTTCGAAGCGGGAAGCGAAACGCTTTCCAAGACTAACCTGGGAACACTCAAAGCCGGTGACCTCGTCAATATCGAGCGCGCCTTGCCTGCCAACGGGCGTCTGGGTGGACACTTTGTGCAAGGGCATGTCGACGGGACGGGGAAAGTGTCTGAGATCCGTCATGAAGGCGACTGGGTGTTCATGCACTTTACTTGTGATCAATCTCTGACAGCGATGATGGTCCCGAAAGGGTCAATTACTGTCGATGGGATCAGTCTGACGCTGGTGAGCGTGACTGATGCCGATTTCAGCATCGCGTTGATTCCCCACACGCTGGAAGCCACGACACTGGGAAAACGCGAGGTCGGGGACCTGGTGAATCTCGAAACAGACGTGCTCGGAAAATACGTGGCGAAGTTCCTGTCGAACTCGCAAAAGAATTGATATAGTGGTGGTTTGATTTTCCACGCTCCTTTACTCTTTAAGATCATTCATCTGACCACATGACCGCTGTCAGGCAGACACGCTCGTATTTGATGCGTCTGTTCGCAAAACACGGTTTCAATCCGCGCCATGATCTCGGTCAGAACTTCCTCATTGATCTGAATATCATTGAGTTTATCGTCGCGAATGCTTTGCTGACGAAAGATGACGTCGTGCTCGAAGTCGGCTGCGGCACTGGCGGGATGAGTACCTTTATGGCGATCCAGGCGGCGGAAGTTGTGTCCGTCGATCTTGATCCCAATATGATCCAGCTGGCCAAAGACACGACGGCTCCGTTTTCGAATGTCACGCTGCTGCACCAGGATGCCCTGCGTAACAAAAACAACATGGCGGATAACATCCTGGAATTGCTCCGCGAGAAGAAGGCCGCTGCTCCCGGGCGACATCTCAAGCTTGTTGCCAACTTGCCTTACAACGTCGCGACGCCTATCGTTTCCAATCTCATGGGATCAGATCTGGGCTTTTCGCGCATGGTGATCACGATCCAGTGGGAACTCGGATTCAAGATGCAGGCCCAACCGGGCGACGGGACGTACAGCGCTCTGTCTGTCTGGCTGCAGTCGCTGGCGAATGTCACGCTGCTGAAGAAGCTGCCGCCATCGGTTTTCTGGCCGATGCCGAAGGTCAACTCGGCGGTCGTTCTGATAGAACCGGATGATGCCAAACGGGCTTTGATTGATGATCTGCCGTTCTTCAACAACTTCGTCCGACTGCTGTTCACTCAGCGTCGCAAGTTCATGCGGTCGGTGCTCATCAGCATGTATCGCAAGGAGCTGTCGAAAGCTCAGATTGATGATGTGTTGAAGCAGTTAGGAATCGCGACAGAACTTCGAGCAGAATCCATGACACCTGGTCAGTTAGTGATCCTCGGAAATGCGATTGGTCGTCTGATCAAAGATGGCCAATATGTCGCGTCGCGTGAAGAGCTTGAATCGATGTCATCGACGGGCGATGATGCCGTAACGACGGCGACGATTGACGACTCGGTTACTGAAACTGGTCCACAGATGGCGAGCGAACCAGACGACGATGCGTTCGACTCCGAAGACGACACACACTCACCCTCGAATGACGCAGGAGAAAACTCATGAGCAGTATGCAGGATCGAATGTTGTGCGAAGGACTGACGTTTGATGATGTTCTGCTCGTGCCGGCATACAGCGAGATTGTGCCGTCCGACTGCGATGTTACGACGCGTCTGACTCGTAACATCCCGCTGCACATGCCGATCATCTCCAGCCCGATGGACACCGTCACCGAAAGCGACATGGCGATCGGGATGGCTCAGGAAGGGGGCATCGGAATCATTCACAAGAACATGACGTTCGAGCAACAGGCTCTTCAGGTCGACCGCGTCAAACGGAGTGAACACGGTGTCATCGTTGACCCGGTGACGCTGCCGCCGACGGCGAAAGTGGCTGACGCCAAACGCCTGATGGATGAGCGAAATGTGGGTGGTATTCCGATTACGGAAAATGGGAAACTCAAGGGGATTTTGACACGTCGCGATCTGCGTTTTCTGGAATCCGATCAGATTGTGATCGATGAAGTGATGACGAAGGACAAACTCGTCACAGCACCGGAAAATACGGATCTGAAAGAGGCAGAACGTCTGCTGCGGGTCAATAAAGTAGAAAAGCTTTTGCTCGTCGATGACCGATACCAATTAAAGGGATTAATCACGATCAAGGATATCGACAAGAACCTGCAGTTCCCGCGCGCCTCGAAAGATCAGCGCGGTCGACTGAGAGTGGGAGCAGCCGTCGGGGTTTATGACCTCGCCCGCGCTGAGACACTCATCAATGCAGGGGTCGATGTTCTGGTTGTCGATAGTGCCCACGGCCACTCCAAGAATGTGGTCGACACAGTTGCCCGCATCAAAAAGCAATGGTCGATCGACGTCATTGCCGGAAACGTGGCGACGAAAGAAGGGGCGAAAGCTCTCGCGGATGCCGGTGCTGATGCCGTCAAAGTGGGGATTGGTCCCGGTTCTATTTGCACGACACGTATTATTTCCGGCGTGGGTGTGCCTCAGTTGACTGCAATTCAGCAGGCAGTTGAGGGCCTGGCTGGTACCGATATTCCAGTCATCGCGGATGGCGGTATTCGCTATAGCGGTGATATGACCAAGGCGATCGCGTTCGGGGCTCAATCGGTCATGCTGGGAGGACTCCTGGCAGGACTTATGGAAAGCCCCGGCGAGATGATTCTGTTCCAGGGACGCTCGTTCAAGCGTTACCGGGGAATGGGGTCCATCACTGCCATGGCCAAGGGAAGCAGCGAACGTTACCGACAATCCAACACCGATGACGATGGCAAAGGCAAACCGAGCAATAAGCTGGTGCCTGAAGGCGTCGAAGGTCGGGTACCATATAAGGGCAGCCTCTCGAACCTGTTATTCCAACTGACAGGGGGACTGAGGGCAGGTATGGGATACCTGGGAGTCGAAACCATTGACGAACTGCGGACCCAATCCCGGTTCATCAAAGTCTCAGCCGCGACGGTTAGGGAGAACCATCCACATGATATCGCCATCACTCAAGAAGCACCAAACTACACAGCTGAGTACTCGCCCGGCGAGCATTTTTAATTGGTCGACGCTGCTCGCGTTGTTGGCCGTTATTCTGATCTGTGCACAACATACGATGGCCAAAGACCCGCTCGATCGATTGCGCAAGCGATCGGCCGAGCGTGACTGGAAGAAACTCCAGGAACGCTATCACGGCGAAGCTGATAAAAATGCCACGCCATCGACTCCGGTGGCTCCTGGCGGAACTTTGGAACCACTTGCTCCTGTGACGACTCAACCACAGCAAGTCAAAACTAATTCGGCTCCAACGACTCTTGAGTTGCCGGCATCAACTCCGTCAGCCAGTCAAAAACCTGCTGCATCCTCGACGGTTGATCCACTCTTTTCCGAGTTCGTCGCCAGAGAACACTCGACGACCACTCAGCCCGCTGCTGTTGAGACGCCCGAAGTTTTTATGGAACCGAAAAGCGTTTCGCAACGCGATTCGATTCCTGTCATGACGGCGAGCGTTGCTTCGCAAACCGGGCGAGATAACCTGTTCGTTCCGACGATCCGCACTCCAGAAACCGACCCGAATCAGCTGCTCAAAATCACTGAGATCTCCCCGTTCTCCACTTACGAACCAGATCCAGAAGTTCGTGAGAACGATCCTCTGCGAAACATTTGCTTCGACGACTGCCCGGGTTGCGAACCACGTGATGTCGCCTACCAGTGCCCACCGGTGCTGTTCTCTGAAGGCGGGACTCTTGAGCGGGTCTTTTCAGAAACCGATTATCAGTGGACTGCCTCGAATCTGATGTATCACCCGCTCTATTTCCAGGACGTTGGTCTGGAACGTTATGGGCATGACCACCATCCGCTTATTCAGCCTGCGGTTTCTGTGGGTAAATTTGCCGGTCAACTCATTGGCATGCCTTACCAATTGGCGATGCACCCGGTTTGCGACGAAGAATATGCCCTTGGGTATTATCGTCCTGGCGAACCGGCTCCACGTCTGATTTATCAGGTGCCTCTGAATGCCAAAGCAGGCGTTGTTACCGCTGGAGTTTATACCGGGTTGTTCTTCCTGATCCCGTAATCACGGTTGATTCATCTCACAAAAAAACGCCTCGGCCAGGAGTGATCCTCGCCGAGGCGTTTTCGTTTCACGGTGAATAATCTACTTCTTTGCCGTCTGCGCGATTCCAATGACACCGACAGCCACGCGTCCGCCGGCATCGCCTGATGGCTGGCTCTTGAGGTCATCTGCTTTGGCGTGAATGACGAGCGAGCGTCCCAGGACAAGGTGAAGGTTTAAACCTTTGGCGGTGATATCGATTTCGGAGACGCCTTCGCTATTGGCGTCGATATTGCCGAGGTCGCCATGGTGGTGGTCAGAATCATCAGGACCGCCGTGCTTGGCACCGGTTGGGTTGAAGTGTCCACCAGCGGAAGTCCCGTCAACGGCTGTCAGGTCGCCGAATTCATGAATGTGAAAGCCGTGCTTGCCGGGAGCCAAACCGGTTACTTTGCCTTGGATTTTGACGCCATCAGTGACTTGAGTCAGCGTGATGATGCCGTGAACATCATTGCCTTTTGTGGTGGCTAAGACGGTCACTCCTTTGCTGGGAATGTCCATGTTTTCGGCGTGTGCGTGGCCTGGTTTGTCGTGAGCGGTCGCGTGATCGTCTTTGGGGGCTTGAAAAGCGGAGAGGGTCATGCTGGCTGAAAGAACCGAAGCGGCGACGGAGGAGACGTAGAAGAGGTTGGTCATGTGAGCGAACTCCTGTTTGAAAAAGAACATCCCTGGTGAGTCTCTTCAGCTTACCGGACGCAGGTATGCTGGTGCAAATTTTTGGCGTGACTCACCATCAGGTCATTGGGCTGTGGGGAGAATGGAAATGTGAGGGAACGGATAACGCTCGTTCATTCCTGGCTCTTCGAGGTCTTGGTCGCCAGGCGAGCAGTTGAGACTCTAGCTAGGATAATCCGATTATACGGCAAAATTCATACCCTCTTGCGTTCAAAACGTGAGGTCACAATTTGACTCTGATGCTTCGCATGGGTACAAAGGATTGAGAATCTTTAACGTTTTTTACGTTCAGAGCAGAGAAATCAAAAACTCGCTCTGGAGAATCGGAAACGTTGGAATCGATCAGAACACCCGAATTTCGCTGACTTTGAGCATACGCAACTATTGAGTGAGGGGACTTACATGATCAGGCATGGCAAACAAGCGCTTGTGATGGCATGCGTCGCGTTAGTATTCGGCGTCGCTGCTGAGACGAGCCAGGCTGGCGTCGTCAGTTACGCCTGGCAGGGGATGTTTGGCCCTCCAGGTTCACTGGCTTATTACCGAGCGGCTCGCGTGAACGCCCGCCAGGGCATTTACCCACAACCGTTTTACGGAGCAGCTGCACCGGCCCAATATTCGGCCGGTTATGCCCCGATGGGCTACAGCACGGGCTATGCCCCTTACAGTGTTGGCTACTCGCCATACAGCGTCAGCTATGCTCCGGTCGATATGGGAGTTTCTTACGGTTACGGCCAGGCTGCCTGCTGCAGCCCATGCAATTCGTGCTGCGGGGGCTCGACTGGCGGATCTTGTCCAGGCGGGAACTGTGGTGGTAGTAACTCGTCACCACAAACTTATGAAGCCGGTCGTTATCCTGAAAAGGCGATTCCAGATCCGAACGCGTCGGGTTCGGGAACGAATTCCAACAACAACAGCAATCCCAACAGCGACTACAACGGCAATTCAGGTCCAGCAGATGACGACGGGTTCGTTCCGCCTCGCCAGAACAAAAGTGGTGTCAACGAAAATGGTGGCGATGCCCCCAGCTATACACCGCCTGGAAATAACGGGGCTCCTGCACCATTCAGCATTGATAGCTCTGGAAGTGCCTACGAACTCCCTAAGCTTCAGCCTGTCGGACCTGTCGCCAGCATGTCTTGGGATGCCAAGGTTCAGCCAACTCGCATGACCCGTGAAGCCCGCTTCAACCTGCCGGTCATGGTTCGTCATGTTGAACAGCCTCGCATTCTGGTCCCTGCTCCGTCTCCGATTCAAATCGCAGGCAAGTAGGTTTTTCGCGTCAATCTGATGAGTCCATCAGTTTGATTAGCCGACGAGAATTGAAAATCAAAAGACATTGCCCGATGATGCTCGGGCAGTGTCTTTTTTTATGGCTTCACAACTTCCCAAGCCAAACAGTACAGGAGACGATTTCGGATGGCCAAAGGATTTGGAATCATCGGCTGCGGCATGATCGCGAACTTTCATGCGCAGGCGATCGCGAACCTCAAAGGGGCAAAACTGGTTGGGTGTTTCAACCAGACGAAAGCCAAAGCAGACGAGTTTGCTCATAAGTATGGCTGCGAGAGTTACGAGACGCTCGATGCGATGCTCGCAGATCCCAAGATCGATATCGTGACGATCTGCACGCCGAGCGGAGCTCACCTGGATCCTGCGATCGCAGCCGCGAAAGCGGGGAAGCACGTCGTTGTCGAAAAGCCGTTGGAGATTACGCTCAAGCGCTGCGATGCGATCATCGCAGCCTGCGAGAAGGCGGCCGTGAAACTGTGTACGATCATGCCGTCGCGATTCAGCGGTGCCAATATTGCGATGAAGCAGGCGATTGATTCAGGGCGTTTCGGCAAACTGACGCTCGGCGATACCTACGTCAAATGGTGGCGTACTCAGCAGTATTACGACAGCGGCGGGTGGCGCGGGACCTGGAAGCTCGACGGGGGCGGGGCGTACATGAATCAGGCGATTCATAACGTCGACCTGCTGTATTGGCTGATGGGTGATATCGCGGAAGTTGCAGCGATCACCGGAACGCTGGCTCACGACCGGATTGAAGTCGAAGACACCGGCGTCGCGGCCATCAAGTTTGCCAATGGAGCCGTCGGGACGATCACTGCCACAACCTCAGCCTGGCCGGGCTTACTGAAGAAGACCGAGATCCACGGTACGAAGGGGTCTGCGATCGTCGAAGCCGATCACCTGTTGTACTGGAACTTCGAAAAGAAGGTCGCGAAAGACGCGACGATTCTGGAGAAGTTTGCTCCGAAGACCGGCCTGTCCGGCGGTGCGAGTGATCCCAAGGCGATCTCCTATCAAGGACATCTCGAACAGCTCAAAGACTTTGTCAAAGCCATCGATCAGGGTACGGCTCCGCTAGTGGATGGTAAAGAAGGACGCAAGAGCGTCGAGATCATTCTGGCGATCTACAAGTCATCCTGGACTGGCAAGCGAGTTCAGCTGCCGTTGACGACTGATCCGAAGATTCCGGGTTAGAATTCAACTGTGAGTTTTGAAGCACGAGGAGTGAGGTTTCGAAAGAGGCCTCACTCTTTTTTTGTGTCTTGTTCAACGCTTGGCACGTCAGCACCCTTTATGAATAAATCCCACTTGGGAGTATCCGACCATTCATGCCATACTTCGATCTCCAACGGTTCTGGTATTCTGGGATGCTTTGAAGTCAAGTGAATCGAAGGAGGATATTGCGTTCGGAATTGCTCTCGAAAGATTTCCGCCGATCGTGGAGTTGGCGTCTGGACGTTTTCAAATCTATAGATGTGATGCCTAATTGCTTCTAATTCGACAAGCTTTGCAAGCTCGGACTCGAACCTTTCCCATACATCGTTGAAATGATCTTCCCCCGATGAAGATCGACTCTTTGCACGAAGGGGGAAGTAAATTTCATTCCTCGCCTCCTTCATTCTCGCTCGATGATAACTGACCTGAAATCCAGGAGAGCGCCTAATAACAAATGCCGTAAAGCCAGCAGCAGAGATTAGAAGCAATGAAACGATGGTAAGTAGCTTGGTCTGTTTCATTTTTTTAATACGTTCAGATTTTTAGTATGGATCATTCCATTTGTCGATCTTTTGAGGTGCCGGATTTCTTCAAACGGCATACTGCTTGCGAATGTCAGTTTTGACGGGCTTCATTACAGAATTGACGGATCAGCAAGCATACTCGTTTACGAATTGTCTGACGTGCGATCATGGAAACGGCAACATTGATTCAAAAGGGACAGCGACGTGCGCGGAAGGCGGGGCTGTTTTATGTGAACGACTTTGATCGCGGGATCACGCGGAAGAAAGTCAGAAGCACATTCGAGTATTACTCAGCTGGTAATCGGAAGATTACCTCAGAGCGGATTTTGAAGCGAATCACGAGTCTGGTGATTCCTCCGGCGTGGAAAGAAGTCTGGATCTGTCCGAAGCCGAACGGACATATTCAATCGACCGGGTTGGATGAAGCAGGTCGCAAGCAGTACTTGTATCACCCCCAATGGTCTGCGATCAGTTCAGCGACGAAGTATGATCGTCTACATCTGATTGCAGAATTGCTGCCGCGGGTTCGACGACGTGTGAGGAAGGATCTGGCGTCGAAGACGCTGACGAGGGAACGTGTGCTGGCAGCCGTTGTTCGCTTGTTAGATAAGGCTCATTTGCGAGTCGGGAATGAAGTCTATGTTCAACAGCGAGGGTCACGCGGCGCGACAACGCTCACCAGCGAGCATGTCGAAGTCAAAGGCCCGAAGATCTCGCTCGACTTTCTGGGTAAGAGCGGTCAGCAGCATGAGATCGAATTTGAGGATGTGAAAGTCGCAGCCGTGATCAGGAAGTGTGAGGATATCGGGGGCCAGTATCTCTTCTGCTATCTGGGAGATGATGGAGAACAGCGAGCGATTCGTTCTGAAGATGTGAATGAGTACCTGCAGGACGTCTCGGGGGAAGCAATCACGGCCAAGGACTTCCGGACCTGGTGGGGCAGCGTCATTGCGCTCTCGACTTTGAAGGGGATGGACGAGGAACTGCCAGTTCGCGAGCGGAAGGGCGAAGCTCGGCGTGCAGTGGAAGTGACGTCGGAAGAACTGGGGAATACGAAGGCGGTGTGTCGAAGCAGCTATATTCATCCCGGCTTGCTCGCGGCTGCTGAGTCCGGTGAGTTACCCGCGCTCATTAAGAAGGCAGAGAGACGGGTGAAGAGTGTCGCGGAGATGACTGCAGATGAAGTGCTGTTGGATCAGTTGATTCGGCATCTGGAGTTTACGTGACGGTGAGCTGGTGTTGATTCCTTGCAACGTTGCCTTTTCTCCACAGCGCACCGGCTGCGCTCGTGGCGAAATGGCAACACAAAAAGTTGCGTTTGGAAAACGCTTTACAAATCGCCCGGGTCATTAAATGACGCAAACGACTGCAGCCAAAGCTCTTAAGCATCCGCAGACAGCAAACAGTAAAGAAATCGAAACGTCCTTGTTTCTGTTGGCATAGGGGGTGCATTTACAAGTTCTCAACGACACAACACCAAACACCGACACAGAAACAAAGCCACCATGAAGTCACTCGCCGCAGCTCTTTATCATGATCAAAACGGTTTCATCATCTCTGCTGAACTCGTGCTGGTTTCAACGATCTGCGTCATGGGAATGATTGTCGGGCTGACCGAGGTCAGCTTCAACGTCAATCAGGAACTCGAAGACGTCGGCTCAGCCGTCGGCAGCGTCAATCAGACCTTCCGTTTCAACGGAGCCAGTGGTTTCAAAGGTGGTACCGTCGGAAGCACCTTTGGTGACAGTTACGATGATGGCGATTCTCAATCCGACATCAGCTGCAACGTCGAAGCTGCTCCCGAGTCGTGACTTTTGAACTGACGACAAGACACTCTCTCGATCATCGCTCCAGACCCACATGACCGACCCAGTCATGGGAGCGATGCAGACCCCGCGGCGGGTAGCCGACTCTCTCTCGAAGAAAAGCCTCGCTCGACTAACCATCGCGCGAGGCTTTTTTGTTTTGTCGTTGGGAGGGCGAGGCTCCGTCCGAGCCGCTGTCCCGCGTTGCACACGAGAATAACGACTCGATGTTGGGTTTCACATCTTCGTCTCAGGCCTAAAGGGCCGTTCTCTGTCAGCCCATAATGAAATCCTTGGGCAACGGTCGTCGAGAGGATTCTTCTGTCCTGTAGGGACGGCTCAGGTTGTATTCCGCGGTGCCCCGTCCTTACAGGACGGAATAGTCTTGTCTTCTCTCGAACCCAGGATTTCATTCTGGGCTGGTAGAGCCGTCCCTTCAGGACGGGAAGAAGGCGAGGCCGTCATCGTCACACTCACGGGTGGAGTATCGCAACGCAAAGTAGCGGCTCACACGGAGGTTCGCCCTCCCGACAGTAAGATTAGCCTGCAATTTCAGAGAGCGGTGATCGTCGGCTGCTGACTGGACCACTCTGCGAGCATTCTTTGAATTCGTTCGATATCGTATTGATCGGGATTACAGTGCGCGAGGGCGTAATTCAATGAATCGATTGCCGGCGCCAGATCACCTTCGTTTTTCTTAGAGAGGGCGTACTGAATCTGCACGACAGCAAGCGTGCCCGCTTTTTCTTTGGTATAGGCCCAGAGAGCCGCATCTGTTCGGAAAACGGGAAGATAGTTGATCGTGCCGATCGTTAAAGCGAGCATCCAGGGAGCAGCCAACGCGAATGCGGTGACTTGGCGGGTCGAGGCATGCGAAGTCACGTAAGACGCTAACCAGATAAGTCCGTAGGCTGCCATTGCGACGACCGGAATGATCGGCAAGTAGAGATAGCGATCATTCATCAGCGTCGTGATGGGGAAGAAATTTAGAACCGGGAACAGCAGCCAGAACCATGTCGCTGCGGCCCAGACGAGTAGCGGGAATTGGTGTCGAAAGTTCCATGCAATAGCGGCGATGGCGATCCAGGCGATCGAGCAGAGGGTCAGTGTAACGGGGATGCCAGTGACCTGGAGGTCGTACAGGACGCACAGATTCTGTGGCCAGAATGTCATCACGAGGTATTTCCATAGCAGCAAACTATCGATCCAGAGTAACTGCAGTTTGCTCATACCGATGTGGGAACGAATGCCGCCGACGATGGTGGTTTGGGCGGTCATCGTCATCAGAATCAGTTGGATGCACAGGAACATCGGCAGTACTTGCCGGGCGATGCTTTCGCCGACAGGCTTGCGGCGAACAAGGACGTCGTAGGTGAAGACGATCGGCGGAATGACGACGGCACTGGCTTTACACAGCAACGCAGCAGTCAAAAGCCCGATGCCTTTGACTTCGTCGTAACCGCTGCGGTCTTGCTTGAGCCAATAGAGCAGCGAGCCGAGCATGAACGCGCTCGATAAAAGTCCTTTGCGAGAAGAAACCCAGGCGACGGTTTCAACCTGAACCGGGTGAATGGCGAAGACCAGTGTCGTGATGAACGAGACGGTTGTGTGACCAGTGACTTGTCGGACTAGCAGGTAGACCAGCGCGACATTGAGTAAGTGCAGGAGGTAATTCGTGACGTGGTAGCCGGCGGGGTTCAGGCCACAAAATGTGTGGTCGATGAGCAGGGAGAGAATCGTCAGTGGTGCGTAGTTGCGGGCGACATTGTCGGTCGCGATGTGAAACAGGTTCGACGGCGACCAGGATTTGATCAGGTCGTTGTTGATGACATACCAGGGGTCGTCCCAGTTGAGGAAACCGAAGGTTAGCGTTGGTGCGAAGATAGCTGCAGTGATCAGCACGCAGGTAGCGATTGCGCCGATTGCAGGGGCATGGCGCAGGAGCGTCACTCGATTGACGAACGATGGCCGCATGGGCTTGGCTCACAGTCTGGGGGGAACTGGGTGCGCGGGGTGCGCAGTCTCCTTACGACTGAAACCTAGCTCGTGAAATGCGATTGTCAAAAAAAACGTGTTTCAACAAAGGCAATGATTCTACCTGGCGAAGCGTTTGCGTCCGCGATAAACGCCTGGAGCAGCCCCCAGAAACATCCCGAGAAACAGCCCGGCGGCGTGGGCGTAATTGGCAACGCCGACAGATAGCATGCAGATGACAAACCAGACGAGCAACACAAAAACCGTTTGCTGATCGGCCCCGAGCCCTTCTTCTGGCGAGACGACGCCCTTCATCCAGACATAGCCGAAGAAGCCATAGAGGACGCCCGACATGCCGCCGAAGCCGGGATCAGTAAAGTAAAACTGAAGCAGATTCGACAACACTCCGACGAATAAAACCTGCAGCAGGATAAACAGGCTTCCCTTTCTTCGCTCGATCAGGCTTCCAAACTGAAAGGTCATGATCATATTGAAGACAAGGTGCATGGGAGACAGGTGCAAAAAGATTGGTGAGATCAGACGCCAGATCTGCCCTTTCTCCGTAATATCAGGCAACGTGTGGACAGGAACGCGATCGATGACTTCCTCACCCTGGTAAGTCACTCGGTAAAGCATGCCGTCATTGATGTGCAGCGAGCGGGACAGTCGGGAGTCACTTTGCCCGAAGCTGGTCAACAGCGAAACCGTCACGCTGATGACGATTAATAAGATCGTGACCGGTATATCGTTCTGCTGGCGAGTCTGCCAGGGGAGCGTGCGTTGTCTGGAATTGGCTTTCTTCGCTTTCTTCTCTGCTTCAGACCGGATTCTTTTCAGCTCTGCGGTGAGTTTATCGGCGGCGTTGAATTTCTCGTTTTTCGGGTCGATGAGATAGTCTGAGTAAGCGGACTTTGCTCGGTCGACGTCGTCTTCTGAGATCACCCAGATGTGGAAACCGTCAGCATCGCGATCGAGGCGGGACGAGATTTTCTGGCTTTCGAGGTAGTTCCAGAAACGGACGGCGAGTTGTTCGTCGGATTGAGTGCCCAGAAGACGCATGCGGTGATTCGATCAGCGTTGTACGTTAGAAACGGTTCACGGGAGCGAGCTAACGATTCTCGCTCCCGTGAAATAAACCAGACTAGACTTCGACCCAGATCGCGACTTCCACCGCTGCGTTGAGAGGAAGCTCGTTGCAGCCGACGGCGAAGCGGGCATGTTTCCCAGCATCGCCAAACAGATCAACCAGCAACAACGAAGCACCGTTGAGAACGAACGGCTGTTCTGAGAATCCATCAGCCGACTGAACGAACCCTTCGACGCGGACGACTCGCTTGACCAGATCGAGATTGCCGACCAGGCCTTTGACTTGAGCCAGAGCATTGAGCACACAGATTCGAGCGGCGGACTGAGCATCTTCTTTGGTGACCTGGGTGCCGACTTTGCCGGTGAAAGCGAGTTCCTTACCGACGAAAGGGAGTTGACCACTGGTGATGATCAGGTTGCCGGTTTGAATGGCTGGGACGTAGGCACCGACGGCTGGAGATGGAGACGGGAGCTTCTCGCCGAGTTCTGCGAGCTTGTTTTCAATGTCATTTGACATGGGGGAGGTTACTTTCCTGAGGAGACCACACTTCGCCCGGTGGCGAAGATTACTTAATACCGGCTGCCTGGAAGGAGGCAACCATTTTGTCCAGCCCCGTCTGGATGACTTGATCGGGGATCTGTTTCCAATAATCGCGATTAAAAAGCTCCAGTGACAAGGCGCCCTGGAAGCCGTTGGCATAGAGAGTCTGCAGAACGCCGGTCATGTCGGCATTGCCATCGCCTGGATAAACACGGATCGAGTCGTTCCAGTCTTCTCGGGGCGGTTTCGTCGGCAGATCGTTGACGTGAAAGGCGGGCATCATGTTGCCGGTGATCAGCTTGAGGCCGTTGAGGTCGGATCCACCTTTGTAGAGGTGGTAGACATCCAGCAGCAGTGGTGCAGGCTGGCCGCAGGCACTGGCGACGTAGAGGACTTCGCAGAGTTTCGACAGGTTCGACGAATGCCCCCAGACCTCGAGCATCGGAGCGACACCTTCCTCCTTGCCGACTTCCAGCAGTTTGCCATAGCGTTCTGCCAACGCATCAAGTTCGATCTTGCGATGATCGGGTTTGCTGATGCCGGCAGGAGGAGCAGCAATGTTCTTGCCGCCCAGACGCGCCACCAGGTTGAGAGTCTTGCGAGCCTCTTCGAGACCTTTGGTACGTTCTGCTTCGTTGTCACTTCCCCAGTTGGCGAACGCGATCAGAGATGTCAGTTTGAGGTTATTGTCATCCAGCAGCTTCTTGAGATCAGCGACCGTGCCACCGGTATCGAGGTAGGTCTGGATCTCATCGAGCCAGGGCTCGATTCCGACGTAACCAAAGTCACCGGACTTTGCTTTTGCGAGCGAGGCAATGACGTGAGGCAGCGGTGTCTTGCTGGGGCGAATGCAGGCGGTGTTGAAGCAGAATGTCGGAACGACGGGCTTGGATTCCGTCAGCACGCTGGCTTTGGCGGAGTTGTGTGATAGCCCGAGAGTGGAAGCACCGCCGGCGAGCAGGGACGTCGAGAGGAGATCACGTCGATTCAACATGGCGAGACTCCAAGGCAGACAAGCGGGGATGGTCGCTGCAAAGAACACAAAACAACGACGGCGTCGCGGGGTTCTCAATGAATTGAGAATTCGTTGACGCCGTCACACGATTGTCACAGTCTAAATCATCCCGGTCCCGCGGTCGAACTCGGCGAGCTCTTTTTCGAAGACAGCAAGCGTTGTCTGGAAAGTTTCTCGCGAAATCTTATAGCTCGGCTGCTCATCAGTGTACTTGCTGCAGTGGTTGACCAGCAGGCGATACAGGAACTTGAAGAGATGGCGTGGAACACGTAAATGAGCGAACATGCCGATCAGGTCAGCCTTGGTCATCGTGGGCTCAAACAGATCCATGATGGATGCTGACTTGTCTGGATTTCGCGAACAGACACGGATGCGGTCGTTGGTGATGTCGTAGAGTCGTTCGCCCGACCAGTCGAGCGAAGAGATCAGGTTCTGCTTGTCCAGGCGGGAGCGTTCGTAGAACTGCTTTTCCTGACGCTGCAGCAGCGGATAGACCTCAGCTGGAAGAAGCATTTTGAAGCCGATGCCGGGATACTTTAGGAACTTGTTGTCGAACATCGGCCAGAGGAGATCCTTCATCCGCTCGGGCACACCTTCAATCAGGTGTGGCTCGTCAACGCGATCGACAAAGATCATCATCTGCGTGAAGCCGAGTTTATGGAGAATCGACTGGAACTTGTTGAGCAGTTCGTAACGGGTATCACCGCGATTGCTGGTTGGGAGAGGTTGTCCGGCCAGTTCAGCCTGATTGAAGCGTCCGAGAACGCGTCGCAGCATGCCGGAGTTGTGATCGAGAATGCGGACGTTGCGATCGATGAGGAAGGCCTTCCACCACAATCTCAACTGCTTGAAGAGGTACGGAGCCCAGCCGATGAGAAGCACGATCGCTAACCACATCCACTGATTTCCTGTGTTCAAGCCGCCGACTTTATAGAAGATGATCGGTGCAACGACCGTCACCAACCCACCAACGCCGAGATTCCACAGGCGGGTCCAACCGGAGTAGCCGAGCTTATTGCGGACAAGATCCCAGCGCTGTTCGCGTGTCATTTCCAGTGAGCGGTCATAAAGAGCAGCGAGGATCAATAGGTCGCGGGCGTCGGTGCGTTCTAAACGAGACAGCTGGTCTTTCGAGACATGGTCAGCCGGGTCGAAGTGCTGCTTCTTTTCCAGCAGAACATTGATCAGACGAGTGACGCCCAGAGAAAGAATCGCGTCGATGTGATCCAGGAGCTGCCAGCTCTTGAGTGCACGATCTGGTTTGCGACGGTATCCAGACAGCTTGTCTCGGAAGGCGTCGAGAAACGGGTTGAAGTCTTCGTACTGAATCATCCAGGTGCGTGATTCAGGATTGACGCGGTTCCAGTCATACACACCGTTGACCATCTGCAGGCGCAGAGCCGTTTTTCCGGCTCCTTTTTCACCGAAGACGACCGAAGTGGCAGGCTCGTTGGGCTTGCCGAAGATCTTGTCCCAGGCGGGGTGATGCGTCCCCTTGATGCAGTGACGGGTGAAGATCGAATCGGTCTGAGCATCTTCCTGGGCAAACGGATTGTCCGAAATGCCATGATGATCGAGGAACTGGTGGACTTTCATCGGTGGTGTGCTTTCATGCGATCATCGTCAAAAGCAGACAGCGATGATTCCGATCCGCGGCGACCATCGTCGCGTCGCGTAAGTCGGCCTGAAAAGCCCACCGCCGTCAGCGAAAAGGGCCTGACAACATTGCAGGCGTACCTTCCCCTCGTTCAGGTTTAGTCGCTGGGCGCACGATTCGCAAGCGGGACAGCCACATGTGAGACACGATTTTCATGGAGTCTGGCGGATCTAACGGCGTGAAAACTTCCGTCAACACATCATGAGACCGCACCATCCTTCAAAACATGTCAGCGTACCGGCGTTCCTTCGATCGCGGGTTCCGAACTCGTCAGAGAGAGCTGAAGCTGCTGGCGTCTGCCGTCACGCTCGATCGTCAGGATGATCGTATCTCCTGGCGATTTGGCTTCGACTTCCGACAGGAAGTCATCAGCCGTTTTCACCTTGTTGCCATTCACTTCGAGGATCTTGTCCGCCTTCGTGCGGTCCTCTTTCTCGACGGTAAAGACGCCACGTCGCGTCCGCGTCACGACAGGGCCACGCAGTCCGGCCTTCTCTGCAGGACTGTTCGGCAGTACGCGGGCCACGACGAGACCTTTTTCCGTCTGGAAGACCGCGCTGATGCCACTTTCAGGTCGAATCACTTTCCCATGGGCAATCAACTGGGGAACGACTCGTTTGATCAGACTGGCTGGAATCGCAAAGCCGACTCCCGAGCTTTGCCCACTGCGTGTTGCGATCGCAGTATTCATGCCGATTAGTCGAGAATGCGTATCGAGCAACGGTCCGCCGGAGTTCCCCGGATTAACGGCCGCATCAATCTGAATGATCGACTTGATGGTACGCGATCCGTATATCGCCAATGAGCGATTCAGACTGGAAATAATCCCTGTTGTCAGTGTTCGTTCAAAGCCGAAAGGGTTCCCCAACGCGAAGATTTTCATACCGACTCTCAACTTTGACGAGTCACCAAGGATCACGGGGATGAGTTCCTCCTGGGGGGCTTTAATCTTAATGATGGCGATATCGTTGATGGGATCTGCCCCGACGAAGGATGCTTCGTAGCTGGCCCCGTTGTAGAGCGTCACATTGACTTGCTGGGCGTTCTCGACAACGTGATAGTTGGTGAGGATGTGACCTTCTTTATCAAGAATTGAACCTGATCCGGACCCCTCAGAGTTCAGTTCCATCATGAAGATCCCGCCCGACTGGACGGCTTTCGTCGTGATGTTGACGACACTCTGGTTGACGTTTTCGTAGACGCTGATGTTGATCGCCTCTTCCTGCGTCAACTCCTCGACGACCTGTTGGAGGGGAGGCGAGGCAAATTGTTCGTTCCGAGGAGTTGGTGTCCCCAGCGGAGGCAAGGTCGGGAGGGGCGGCAGCTGCGTCTGCAATAAGGCTGCTTCTGCTGTCGGGCGTGAATGCTCCATGCCTCCACTGGCCCAGACGGCCACGAGTCCGCCGATGAATGCGCAAGCCAGATTCGTCACGAGCGTTTTCATATCATTCCCCTGTTCAGTTCTTCGTACGACGCCGAACAATCGGCATCGATGCATGTGTCCGTGCGAATCTTGAGACTCGCACAAAATGGCCACGTCGCCAATTGAAATTTTAGTCAGGCGTTCGTCATACTCATAACAATTCCAAAGCATATGGATCAAGACGATCTCTCCAGTCCGCTCGACAGGGAGATCAGGAACGCGATCCCATTTTTGTTACGGACAACAACGACAGTACCTGCCAACGACGGCCACGGGACGCCCTGACCGGACTCGATCTTCTGATTGCTTTTCAAAGCAGGAATCGACATTCGGATTGCTACTCGACGCCAGTCTCAATTGAACGCCAGACCAGCGAGGAATTCTGACCATGAGCATGAAACGCATCGGCATCCTCACCGCCGGAGGAGACACACCGGCGTTGAACGCCACGATTGATGGAGCCGTCAAACGAGCCAATCAGCTCGAAGTGGAAGTCATCGGCATCATCAAAGGTTTCTCAGGTCTGCTCGATCCTCGTGCGCCACACCTGCTGCTCAATCCTCTTTACCAGACAATTCCCGAACTCGATCCGTACATGGGCGGAACGATCATCGGTTCGTCACGACATTACATTGATCCCGCCAAGAAGGAAGAGTTCAAAGGGGTAACCGAGAAGCTTTCCCGTATGGGAATCGAAGGCCTGATTTGCATCGGCGGCGACGGCACCATCAATGGAATGCAGCCGATCTCAGAATTCTTCCCCTGCGTGCTCGCGCCGAAAACGATTGATAATGACCTGGGATTGAACTACCCCGAAGAGCCATACGAGTGGACCCGGACTCAAAACGACGATGGTAAGTTTAAGTACGATAAAGAGGGAGAGCGCAAGCACATCGAGCGCGACGAAATCGTCAACTATGCCACGCCCGGCTATGCGACCGCCGTCTTCGTCGCCGTTCAGGCGATTCAACGCGTCCGCACAACAGCAGAGTCTCACCGACGCATTGCGATCATCGAAGTCATGGGTCGCGACTCAGGCTACATCTCGCTCGGCTGTGCATACGGCCAGCCGGATATGATTCTGATTCCTGAGGTGGCAGTCGACCTGGATCGTCTCGAAGAGCGAGTCCGTCAGCTTTACGATCTGCAGAAGAACTGTGTCATCGTGATCGGCGAAGGAATTCGGGATCAACACGGAAATCTCTTCGGCGATAAAGCCAGCAGCTTCGACCCGGCGGGCAATATCATCATGAGCGGTGCCGCCGAGCACTTGAAGAACGAACTGACGATTCGACTGGGAGACGATTTCTTCCGTTCACGTCGTCGTCACGATTCTGCTAACGAAGCCATCTTCACACGGAAGGTCGGCCACACCCAACGCGGCGGCCGTCCGATTCGTTTCGATCGTTTCTATGCCGCCAGCCTCGGCGGACATGCCGTCGATCTGCTGCTCAAGCAGGAAAACAACTCGATCTCGATTCTCAAGTACTGCGACGAGCGCGGCTTCGAAGTGTCATCCACCGACGCGAACCGTCTCCGTGACCGCTGGGGGATCATCCACGCCCGCACGGTTCACCTCTCCAAATACGATCAGGAGAGAATGCACCTGTCGATCTTCGGTCGCGATTACCTCAAGCCGATCTTCGACCATGCTGTCGGCCCCGAAGATGTCGACTATCTCCACAACGAGATCTTCCTGCCGGGGAACCTGTCATCGCGCTACCAGTCAATCAACGTCGACGTGCATAAGCGAATTCGCTACCTATAGTAAAGTATTCCCTTCTCACTCGGGGAGCAGGTGGCCGATTCTTCGAGGTCGGATGAGGGAAGCCTTCGAAATCATTGCAGCTTGACCTATGTTTAAATCTGCCCCATCCTTGCAGCATGAGCGGACGTTTCTGCATCCAGAAACGTCCGTATTTGTTTGGCGAGAGGCAGCCTGTCGGTATGTGCGCGCGCATAGTCGATATTAAAGCGATAGTCGAAATCAGGCGGATTTGTTCCTTGGTTGTGCTGGAGCAGTGTCTCGACTTTGTCGAGTGCTTTCGCCGCAACCGCTTCCGGGCTCCTGGCAAGCTCGTACTCATCCCATAGCGAAAGAAACTCGGCACGTAAAAATTCTGGCAGCGACGTGAGTAATGATCGAAAATCATTCCGCTCTTTCTCGGATTTTGCCGCCTGGCCAACCTGATTGGGCGCAGGGATATCCCCATCGATCGCTTCCCCCAGATCATGAAGAATGCAGATTTTCAGCAGCTTGAGTAGATCAACATGAGCCAACTGATCCGAGAACGTGATAACTAACAGACATAGTCGCCATGTATGCTCAGCAACGCTTTCCTGCTGACCCTGTGTTGTGAAACCACTGCGAAGTGTATCTTTGAGACGTTCTGCATTGCGAAGGAAATCAAGGCGGTGTTGTAAGTCCGCTTCATTCATTGTTAACTTCCCTTTCTGACTTCGTTTTCAATTTACTATGACAAAGTGTGCCGATAGCTGGTTCACATTCTAAGCACAATTCCCTCAACGATTGCTTCGCACTTCCTTTGCGCCTTCACCGCTTTGCGTTAAAGTCTGTTTTCCCAATTCTTTCTCGCAATTCTCTGTGGCAACTCGATGGCTGATGCTCCCAAACTGACCCCGATGATGGAACGCTATCTCGAGGTCAAGGCTCAGAACCCCGAAGCGATTCTCCTGTTCCGCATGGGAGATTTTTACGAGCTCTTCCATGAAGATGCTGCCATTGCTGCGAAGATCCTGGGACTCACGCTGACAAGCAGGGACAAGGGCTCCAGCAATCCTGTCCCGATGGCGGGCTTCCCGTATCATTCCCTTGAAGGTTACCTGCATAAGCTGATCCGCGCTGGTAAACGGGTCGCGATCTGCGATCAAGTCGAAGATCCCAAAACAGCCAAGGGAATGGTCCGACGTGAAGTGACACGCATCGTCACGCCAGGAACGCTCACCGACGATTCGCTCCTCGAACCCAAGCAGCGAAATTTTCTGGCCTCCGTGGCACTCAATACGAACGGCGACCGGGCGGGCGTTTCTTGGATCGACGTCTCGACCGGCGAATTCTGGTGTACCGAGTTGCCGACGGCACAACTGCTCGATGATCTGGCTCGCATTCGCCCTTCGGAACTGATTATCTCGGACGAACTGCGCCATGTGGATGATGAAGGCTTTTCCCGTCTGGCCTGGCTCAAAGACGCAGAGCAACAAATGAAGCTGTCGCTCGCGTACCGCCCGGTCTGGGAGTTCCGCGAAGTCGCCGGCCGCGATGCCTTGTGCAAGCACTTCAAAGTGAAATCACTCGAAGGCTTCGGACTCGATAAGGAAACACTGTCTCTGGCTGCCGCTGGTGTTCTGCTGGTTTATGTGCAGGAGATGCAGAAAGCGGCCCTCGGCCATATCCTCTCCCTGCGGCGCTTCGAGCATTCCCAAGCCATGCTCATCGATGATGCGACACGTCGCAGTCTCGAACTGACCCGCACGATGCGCGAAGGAGCACGCCAGGGAACCTTGCTTGATGTCCTCGACAAAACCGTCACTCCCATGGGAGCACGGAAACTCGGCGACTGGATCGACCATCCCCTCAAAGACATTATCGAAATTCAGCGGCGTCACACAGCCGTCAACGAATTACTGACAGACCGTTCCGGCCGCGAACGTCTGCGCGACCTGCTCGATCAAACCTACGACCTGCAGCGCCTGACTGCTCGCCTTGCGACTGGTCGCTGCTCTCCAAAGGATCTGATTTCGCTCGCGAAAACCCTCAGCATTCTTCCTGACCTGAAAACCCTTCTGCAGAGTTTCACATCTCCGCTCATTGCTGAACAGACGACGAACCTTCGACTCTGTGACGATGTCTGCAGCCGTATCATCACGACCCTCTCAGAAGACCCGCCGCTGGCTGTCTCTGACGGCGGCGTCATCCGCACCGGTTTCAATGCCCAGCTTGACGAGTTCCGCGATCTCTCGACTGGCGGTAAGCAATGGATCGCGAGGTATCAAGCCGATGTTGCCGCCAAGACCGGGATTCCGAATCTCAAAGTCGGCTACAACAAAGTCTTCGGCTACTACCTCGAAGTCACCGCGGCCCATCAGGACAAAATCCCTGATTACTTCATGCGAAAGCAGACGCTCAAAAACCAGGAGCGTTTCATCACGCCGGAACTCAAAGAGTACGAGGAAAAAGTCCTCCGAGCCGATGAGCAGGCCCTCGCACTCGAAGCCCAATTCTACGAACAGCTGAAAACGGAGCTCGCGACCTGCTGCGGCGATCTTCAACTGTCCGCAGAAGTCATGGCCATCGTTGACGTCCTCGCAGGGTTCGCCGAGCAGGCAGAATCACGACGCTATTGTCAGCCTGAAATGACGAACGAAACGCTTCTGGAAATCCATGGCGGTCGTCACCCCGTTCTCGATGTTTTGCTGCCTGCAGGTGAATTCGTCCCTAATGATGCTCTTCTCGGCGGCGACCACGGCCTCATCCAGATCATCACCGGCCCAAACATGGCCGGTAAATCGACTTATATCCGTCAGGCTGCTCTGATCACACTGATGGCTCAAGTCGGCTCGTTCGTCCCGGCGGAGACCGCGCGTATTGGAATTGCAGACCGGATCTTTGCCCGTGTCGGTGCCTCCGATGAACTTGGCAAAGGTCAATCGACGTTCATGGTCGAGATGACGGAGACTGCACGCATTCTCAACACAGCCACGTCAAGCAGTCTCGTGATTCTCGACGAAATCGGTCGCGGGACCAGCACCTACGACGGACTCTCTCTCGCCTGGGCTGTCACCGAACACCTCCACGACGAAACACGCTGCCGGGCCATGTTTGCGACTCACTATCACGAACTGACCCAACTGACGACAACCCTCAAGCGCTGCAGTAACTGGAACGTCTCGGTCCACGAACATGAAGGCCAGGTCGTCTTCCTGCACCGCATCATTCCCGGGCCAGCTGATAAAAGCTACGGGATCCACGTCGCCCAACTGGCCGGCGTTCCACAGACCGTGATCAAACGGGCCCAGGAAGTCCTCAAAACGCTTGAAGAAGAACACACCGACGAAGCAGGCAAACCGAAAGTCCCCGCGCGTCAGAAAGCGTCCAAGCAAAAGCAACTCTCACTCTTCTCAATACCTGCCGAAGACCATCCCGTCGTCACCAAGCTGCGGGAAGTCGACATCAACATGCTGACGCCGCTGCAAGCACTCCAACTCCTCGGCCAACTCGCCACCGACGCGAAATAATCACGCCACTGTCTCACGATGTAGGGTCCGCTGTGCGGACCGTCAAACGACATTCAAACCGGATAGCGTATCAACGGCAAAGAGAGCATTGGGGCTCTATTGAGCAACACACAGATACAAGGTCCGCACAGCGGACCCTACGTGCACATTTTAGAAACGTCGCTCGAGCAACGAGCGTTGAGCAGCGAGCTTGCGTAGCTCCTGATTCTTCAGATCCATCTCACTGCCGGTTGTTGCAGGACGAGCCTGGACGGTCGCGATCTGAGTGCGGATCTTCTCGATCTTCAGGTCGGTGACCAGAGTGACTGCTCCGGTCAGAATCGTGACGACGGAATCCTTCACCTGGCAGAAACCACCATCAATGAAGTAGCGATGCTTACCAGTCCCGTCGGTCACGACCATTTCGCCGTACGATAATCGCCCAACCATCGGTGCGCGGCTCGGCAGGATCCCGATCTGGCCGTCTTCCAGAGGGAACTGCAAAGAGAACGCCTGCTGGTCAATGACCTTCCGCTCGGGCGTGATGACGACGAGTTGGAGATGGTTTGCGGCGATCATGGGTAGGGCTTAGGGTTTGGGGCTTAGGGCTTAGTATGACAAGGCAAGGTCGGGGCCATGGGATCAGCTGGAACGTTGTTTCCGGCTAAGCCCTAAGCCCTGTTACCTACGCCCTATCCCTGCATCTTCTTGGCGTTTTCGGCGGCTTCTTGAACGCCACCGACGTACAGGAAGGCTGACTCTGGGAGGTGATCCCAATCGCCGCGGCAGATTTGCTCGAAGCTGTCGATTGTTTCTTCCAGCGGGGTGTACTTACCCTTCTTGCCAGTGAAGGCCTCAGCGACGATGAACGGCTGAGAGAAGAAGCGTTCGATACGACGGGCACGGTGAACGATTTGCTTATCTTCTTCAGACAGTTCGTCGACCCCAAGAATCGCGATGATATCCTGAAGTTCGCGGTAACGCTGGAGGATCTTCTGGACCTGACGGGCGACTCGATAGTGACGCTCGCCGACGTAGTTCGGGTCGAGAATCCGGCTTGAAGAAGCCAGTGGATCGATGGCAGGGTAGATACCCTTTTCAGCGATCTTACGTTCGAGGTAAATGAACGCATCCAAGTGGGAGAAGGCGGTCGCTGGGGCAGGGTCCGTCGGGTCGTCCGCGGGGACGTAAACGGCTTGCACGGACGAAATCGCCCCCTTCTTGGTCGACGTGATCCGCTCTTGCAGAGCACCCAGCTCGGTGGCCAGCGTTGGCTGGTAACCCACGGCTGATGGCATACGACCCAGAAGTGCCGACACTTCCGAACCGGCTTGTGAGAAGCGGAAAATGTTGTCGACGAACAACAGGGTATCGGTTCCGGTGGTGTCGCGGAACCACTCGGCCATCGTCAGAGCCGAGAGAGCAACGCGAAGACGTGCACCTGGCGGCTCGTTCATCTGACCGAACACCATGCAGGTTTGCTCGATAACGGCACGGCCGGTATCGCCAATTTGTGTTTCCTGCATTTCCAGCCACAGGTCGTTTCCTTCGCGGGTTCGCTCACCGACACCTGCGAAGACCGAGTAACCGCCGTGTGACGACGCAATACGGGCAATCAACTCTTGAAGAATAACAGTCTTACCCAGACCCGCACCGCCGAACAGTCCGGCTTTACCACCGCGGACGAACGGAGTCAGCAGGTCGACCACTTTAATCCCGGTGACGAAGACTTCCGTCTTTGAAGAGAGGTCTTCCAGACCAGGAGCCTGGCGGTGAATTGGCCAGCGTTCGGTTGTGTTGACCGGGCCGCGACCATCGATTGGCTCACCCAGCAGATTGAAGACCCGGCCGAGAGCTTCTTTACCGACAGGCACAGAAACAGGAGCACCGGTATCGACGCATGTCATGCCGCGGACCATACCGTCGGTTGAACCCAGAGCAACGCAGCGGACACGTCCGCCACCCAGGTGCTGCTGAACTTCACCGACAACGCGGATATTCAAACCCTTGCTCGTTGCTTCGACTTTCAGCGCGTTGTAAATGTCTGGCAGGTGGCCTTCTGGGAACTCGACGTCGAAAGTCGAGCCGATGATCTGAGTGATCTTGCCGTTGACTTGCTGGTCGGTGGTTGGTGCGATCATGGGTTATCCCGGTATTGAGATTATCGTAAGTGTCTTGTATTGGTTTGAGTCGTGGTCAGCGAATGAAGACACAGGGAGTTCACACTCCCCGCTCGCCTTATTCGAGGGCAGCGGCACCGCCGATGATTTCGGACAGTTCCGAAGTGATCTGCGACTGACGGGCTCGGTTGTAGTTACGCTTGAGAATGCCAATCATTTCGTCGGCATTTTCGGTTGCTCCCTTCATTGCCACCATTCGAGCAATCTGCTCACTGACGGCTGCATCCAGGAAGTACTTGAACAGTTTGGCTCGGAAAGCAGCTGGAACGATCTCTTGAAGGATCGACTCGGCTGACGGCAGAAATTCGTAATCAACCTTCGCGCCAACAGTTCCCGCGACCGGCGTTTGTGGACCGCCCAGAGACTTGAATGGCAGAACCTGATCGATCATCGGGATCTGTCGAGATGCAGAGATGAACTTGGTGTAGGCAACATCAACGCGATCGATTTCACCATTGATGAACATCGCCGCGTATCGTGCAGCCAGAGGCTCGACTTCTTCAAAGGCTGGTTTGTCTTCAAAATGAGTGAATCGGCTCTGGCAGGTGACGCCTTCGAACTTCATATACGAAATGCCGCGTTTACCGGACACTTCGATCACGAGTTCGCGTCCATCCCGCTTCTGCTGACGGCGAAACTGTGTCACGGCTCGCAGGACGGCGGAGTTGTACCCCCCACACAGACCACGATTGGACGTCAGCACCAGCAAAACGCCTTTGCCGACTGGCTGAGGCGTTTGCAGCAGTGGGTGAGAAATCGGCAGATCGGTGGCAGCCAGGTCAGAGACGATCTCGGAGATCTTCTTGGTGTACTGCTCCGCTTCAACGGCGCGATCCATGGCTTTCTTGAAGCGCGCCGTCGCGATCAGCTCCATCGTCCGCGTAATCTTGCGGATGTTGCGGACCGCCTTGAGTCGTTTGACGAGTGTACGAGCTTTGGCCATGGGATTTGATCGTTAAGACTAAGAGGTTTCACCACAGAGGAAGACAGAGAGTTGATTCTTCCCGGATTCCTTAGGCCGTGACGAGAACGTCAGCAGCTTTCAGGTTCTTCAGGTTTTGCTTGAGGAACTCGTCCAGAGCAGCCTTCAGCTGAGTTTCGAGATCCGACGACAGGTCGTTGGTTTCGATCAGCTTGTTGCGAACTTCTGGCTTCTGCTCTTTCATGAAGGAGAGCAGTGTGGCTTCTGCTTGTTGGACCTTGTCGATGGCGACCTGATCGAAATAACCGCGGGTACCAGCGTAGATCGAGATGACCTGATCAACGACATCCAGCGGCTTGAACTGAGGCTGCTTCAACAGTTCGACCATGCGGTAACCGCGATCGAGCTGAGTCTGAGATGCCTTATCGAGTTCGGTACCGAGCTGAGCGAATGCTTCCAGCGAGCGGAAGGACGCCAGGTCGAGCTTCAAACCACCAGCGACCTTTTTCATCGCCTTCGTCTGAGCGTTACCACCGACGCGTGAGACCGAAATACCGACGTTCACAGCAGGACGAACGCCCGAGTAGAACAAGTCAGGTTCGAGGTAGATCTGGCCGTCGGTGATCGAAATCACGTTGGTTGGAATGTAGGCAGAAACTTCGCCTTCGAGAGTTTCGATGATTGGCAGAGCAGTCATCGAACCACCGCCGAGCTCTTTGTTGAGCTTGGCAGAACGTTCGAGAAGTCGGCTGTGGCAGTAGAACACGTCACCCGGATAGGCTTCGCGGCCTGGAGGACGACGCATCAGCAGTGACAGCTGACGGTAAGCTTGGGCTTGTTTCGAAAGGTCATCGTAAACGATCAGGGTATGCTTGCCCTGATACATGAAGTATTCAGCGATGGCTGCACCGGCATAAGGCGCCAGGTATTGTTGTGAGGCTGGGTCCGAAGAGTTGGCAGCGACGACGATCGTGTAGTCCATTGCGTCGTTTTCGCGAAGAACTTCAACCACCGAGGCAACAGCAGCTGCACGTTGGCCACAGCCAACATAGATACAGATGACGTCTTTGCCCTTCTGGTTGATGATCGCATCGAGAGCGATCGCCGTCTTACCAGTCTTACGGTCGCCGATGATCAGTTCGCGCTGACCGCGTCCGATCGGGGTCATGGCATCGACAGCCTTGATCCCTGTTTGCATTGGCTCTTTCACAGGCTGACGATCAACGACCCCCGGGGCAGGCGTTTCCAGCGGACGGCGAGAAGACGTGACGATCGCACCTTTTCCATCGCGTGGATTCCCCAGAGGATCGACGACGCGACCAAGGAGGGCTTCTCCAACGGGTACGGACAGCAGGGCACCGGTTGTACGGACCTGATCACCTTCGTTGATCTTCAGGTAGTCACCCAGAATGATGCAACCAACGGAGTTCTCCTCCAGGTTGAAGACCAGTCCGGTCACGATATCGCCACCCTTTGTGGTGATCTCCACCATTTCTCCAGCCATGGCTTCCGCCAGACCGTAGCAGCGCGCGATCCCGTCACCGACTTCCGTGATGACGCCGGCTTCACGAGACTCCAGACGGCTGCTGAAGTTCTCAATTTCCTTCTGGAGTACTGAAGCGATCTCGTCCGCTTTGAATTTCATACAAGTACCTTTGCCTGACCTGTTCTTTGATACGGGCTAAGCGTGAACGGAGGGATGAATCGTACACGGTGTCTTTGATCCGCAGGACCATACCGCCGATGAGCGATTCGTCGATGACATATTGAATTTCGGGTTGAAACGGCAGCTGACCTTGCAGATGTGTTTGAATCTGCTGGCGAAGCTCATCAGTTGGCTCAGTGGCAAGTGTCACAGTCACGCGACGCTTACCAGAGCGGGTCTCGAACAGTGTCCGGGCAGCATCATAGATCGGTCTGAGAATTCCCAGTCGATCACGTTCACCAAGAACCTGAAGGAAGTTGGCAAACGTTGGCGACATGTAGTGACCAAGCGCATTCTTGAGAAACGCCTGCTTCTCTTCCGACGGAATGACCATCGAAGACAGAATCGCTTCTGCCTTACGATTCTGATCGAGGACGTCCTTGATAAACGATTCGAGTTCGCCAAGAACGACTTCAGCCTGATCACCAGCAGCATCAAGCAGCGCCTGGGAATAGACGCGTGCCAGTGAAGCGATACTGGGATCTTCCAGAACCGAAGGAACGTGTGACTCGAGTGTTTCTGATTGCATGGGAACGTCGACTTTGGGTCAGAGTTGATTCTTGGTCGATCGAAGGATCCTGCTGATGAGGCATTTCTACCGTTAGTTACGGAAGACGCCACTGTTCATTTCGCCCAGAGCTTCCTGGACCAGACGTTGACGATCGTTTGAGTCGATCGTGCGTTTGAGGAGTTGCTCGGTCGTATTGACGACTTGATTGGACATCGTGGTGAACAGCTCGTTGAGAGCCTGATCGCGTGCTCGCTCGATCTCTTCGGTCGCACGCTTCTGGGTCGCTTGTGCTTCCTTCTGAGCGGTCGCAATGATGTCGTTCTTGGTATGATCGGCATCTCGACGGGCTTCAGCGATAATGCTGCGAACCTCGTCTTGAACAGAGTCAAGGCGCTTCTGGTAATCAGCCAGCATGCGCTCTGAGTCCAGACGGGCTTTCTCAGCGGCTGCGATATCGTCTTTGATCGACTGCTCGCGAGCATCCAGACCTTGCATAATTGGTCCCCAGACGAACTTCGTCAGGAGTGCGAGTAATACAAGGAACACAGCCAGCGAGTAGATCGACATGTCTGTTCGCCAGGTCTTTGGCAGAACAGGCATCTCTTCATGTGGCTCGCCGAGATGATGACCACCGTGACCGTGACTAGGCTCTTCATCACCTGCGTGAGCGACATCATGCGGTACGGCATGGTCAGCGGCTGTGACTTTCGACTTGTCTGTCAACTGAGTCGTCGCAGGAGCGTCAGACTCGGTTGCGACAGGTTTGTCAGCCTGAACTGCCACGACCATCGAGGAAGATGAAATCATCAGCCCCAGGGTAAGACAGATTGTCGTCAGAAGGTTTTTCATCAGCCGGCCTCGTAAACCGTCGTCAAATCGAAAAGTAAGTTGAATGCAGGCGCACGGAACTCAGAGTAGAGAGAACTCTACAGCCAGATTATGTGCATTATTGCGTTTACCATTATCACGTCATCCAAGGATCGGGATGACGCAACGAAGCCAAGGCACCGCGACAAGAAACGTCGCGGACTCAACTATGTAGGGTAACCACCGTTGACGAAGATCGCGGTGAAGGCAAGACCTTCGATCAGAGCAGCTGCAATGATCATCGCGGTCTGAATCTTGTCAGCGATTTCCGGTTGACGAGCCATGCTCTCAACAGCGCTACCGCCGATGCGGCCAATGCCGAGACCAGCGCCCAGAACGATCAGACCGATACCGACTGCGATAGGAAGTTGCATTGAAACTCTCCAAAGGTTGCAAACGTAACTACAAGGGTTTGTGAAATCCCTCACCGAAAGACTGATCAACTCAGTTCTTATGGCAGGACAATTTATCGGACATGACACCAGTACAAACCGGCGTCACATGTTTCTGTATTTCAAACAATCAATGAGCGTGAGCATGTTCATGACCGTGACCATGATCGTGCTCAGCGTGTGGATGGTGCGAATGAATGGAAGACGAGATGAACATCGCAGACAGCAGAGTGAAGACGTAGGCCTGAAGGAAGGCCACGAGGAATTCCAGCATGCAGAAAAGCCCAGAACCAACCACAGCCAGCGGAGCACCTGCATACCACTGCCATGAGGACGTTCCAGATTCCATGAGTTCAGCCGCCACGACGACTGCCCCCAGAATCCCGGCAAGAACCATGTGACCTGCCATCATGTTCGCAAAGAGACGAATGGCGAGAACAACGTGCTTGATGAGTGTTCCGAAAACTTCGATCAGGAAGATCATGTACTTCAACGGAGCGAGAACGGGCGGCAGGTCGATGTGTGGAATGAAGTTGGAAATCCAACCCTTCCAGCCCATCCGCTGCACGCCGTAATAGGTACCGATGACGAATGTGCAAAGTGCTAAACCAGCTGTCACATGCAAATCACCAGTGATTGTCCCCATGAACGGCAGCATGCCGATCAGGTTGGCAGTCAGGATGAAAAGAAACGCGGTCAACAGGAAAGGGACGAATGTGTCTGCATCTTCTTTACCCAATGACGGGCGAGCAAGCTGATCGCGTACAAATGCGACCATTGCTTCCAGCATGTTGCGAACACGCCCGCGAGGTGCATCCGAACGGAAGAAGGATTTCTTCAACCAGTAGAAAGCAGCGAAGACGATCACTGCAACCAGCAGTTCGATAATCATGAATTTCGAAATGCCAAGGCCCGACTTCACCTCATAAAGATTCTTTAGCTTGGTGATGTAAGGGATCTGTGGGATCAGAATCTTACCAGCCATGGCTTGGCTGATATGTTCGAGGTCGGTCTTGTCGATTGACTTAACGGACTCAGCTGTGACTTCTGCATCTTCCGGCAGATGCAGGTAATCACGCAGAATGTATGGTGGAACGTCACTGGCTGATTCGTAGTGCGGCTGATACCAGGCGCGTGGCACTTCAAAAAAGAAGCAGTCTTTGACGTGCAGGACGGGGCTGGACATTATTGGCGCTTTTGCTGTTGGCGACGGCGTCGATGATTCAGTTGACTCGATACGCAAAACGATGGAAACGATGTGCGGTCGATCAGATAAACAGAAATAGTGGCAAGAGAAGTTTTGAACAAGTCATTCGAGGTGAAATTTTTCGGAAGTTTTCCAAGTGTCGTCATCGTGGCTTTTCGTGTCGAATAATCACGATCGACACGATTGTCTCGATGATGAGCGTCCCGAGAAATGTAAGGACCAAAGCCATCGTCAGGCCAAGACTCTCAAACTGGGGAAACTTCGATCGAGACACGACGAGAGCCGATGCAAAAATCCCACAACGCACCGCCATTTGCAAATAATGGACGAGATGAGGTTCGAGTGTTCGGCTTGCGACCAGACCGTTGATTCGGTTGATCGTCATCGTCGCGATACAGACGAGAAGAGCTAGCTCGACAAGAGGCAACGCTTGTGGCCCGAAGCGCTGATACCAAATTGCCCCCAGAAGGGATGCAATCAACGTCAGTCCGACACCGTAAACGATGATCAGACGTAAGACCAGAGACGTTCCAGACGGTTTGTGAAATGATTCCGAAGAGGACATTTCATCGGCTGGAGGAGAGTCGCTCAAGTCGTCGGTTCCAAAAGAGCGGGGACTCGAAGGGAGATCCGATGTGTGCTCGCGTCAACGATGCCCAACATACCTAGAACGCCCCATGATGTGAAACGACATTCGATGTGACAAAATGTCACAAGACTATGGCAGCAAAAGGAAATACGAGAATCATCTACCGAAAAAACAAGCCATTCATTTCCTGGGCTGGCTTTTAGAAATTCGCAGCAGATAGCTCAATCCAGAAACCATTCCGATCACGCCGCCAACTGGTGCAAAAAACATCGTGCGAAGATATTGATCCAGAAAGTAGCCTCCCACGGCAGGCAAGGCAATCATCAATGCCCCTGTGAGCACCTGAGCATAGATTTCAAAGCCGCGGCCGATGGCTTGAGACGACTCAAAAGCCGATTCCTGCGAGTCTTTCGTTGGTTTGTCACTCGAACCTACGCCAGATTTCACGTGGGCAGCATTTTCTACGGACTTCGCATTCACGAATGGATTCTCTGGAATCTGCGACTTCATTTCAGCGAGACGTTTTTCGTAACCATCCAGTTTCGTGAAACCGTCGTTCTCAGGTCGTTCGTCATCTGGTTCGTGGGCGAGCATTGAGGACTTTCTGAGCGTGGGATTTGTCTCATGAGACAACGACTTCGGTTATTACCCAGTCACATCCTGTCTGAAACAAAATTTTTATAACATATTAAACAACAAAAACTTGCGACAACACAAAGAAATTGAGATTGCTTATTTGAGCCGTTACGGTTAGCATTTTCATCCGAACGTGAATGAATTTGTCGGGTGAATCGACCGTGCGAAAATTGTAGCAATTTTCGTGCGGAATGACTCAGAATATGAATATCCAGTCAGCCGAATCTACCAGGTCAAGTCGACCGGAGATGGCTCTACTGCCCCTCAAGTCTCGTCATGGATGACTCCACGGTCTGGAACTCGTTCTTTCCCAGATCCGCCATTTGCAGGGAGACTCCATGACAACTCAGGAACTGAAGCTTCAGACCCGTAAACAGTTGGCAGACCTGGCGAGGGATCAGGGGATCTCGGGTTGGCATGCCATGAAGAAGGATGATCTGGTCAACAAGCTGGCCCGTCGCTTCCGGAATCTGGCAAAAACCGCTCCCAGAAACATCCAGGCCGACCTCCCAAACAGCCGAACGTCCATCAAAACAAAGTCACAGGACAATAATTTCGTTCGACGCCCCGTTTCTGCAGGCCCGATCCGCACCAAAGCACGCCCGCAATTCAAATCCGCTGTGCAGCCGCAAGCCGAGGATGTGCTGCAGGCTGAGATCTGCAACTCGTACTGGGTGAAACTCTCCTGGGAACTTTCCAGCAAGACACTGTCCCGCGCTGAAAGCGCACTCGGTGCCGAATGGATGCGATCCAAGCCGATCATCCGCACCTTCGAGCTGTTCGAGAGTGATGACAGCGACAAACGCAACCGCGCCCTCGACCTTGAAATCTCGGGCGATGCTGAATCGTGGTTCGTGCAAATTGAGAAGCCGGGCAAACGCTATCAGTTTGTTCTCGGTTACCTTGCACCGAGCGGTCGCTTTTTCACGCTCGCCAAGAGCCCGGCAGTGACTGCTCCCAAGCCAGGTGCTCAAGGCAGCATGGAACGAACTTACTCGACCTCACCGACTCATGCTGGCGGCAAAGAATACCGTGTCGGCGATTCCAACGTCTGGCGAATTGGTGAATACAATGCTCAGAAGACTGACGCCCTGAAACTGGCTTACACCTCTCAACGCAGTCTGCAGACGGGGGAAGGCAACGAATATCGCTTTAATCTCGAAGCAGAAATCGTTGTCCACGGCATCACTCAACCTGGGTCTGGTCTGACCGTCCATGGTGAACCGGTTGCACTTCGCGAAGACGGCTCATTCTCAGTCCGCTATTCTCTGCCAAACGGTCGACATGTCATTCCGTTCGTCTCAGTCTGCCAGTACACCGGTGATCATCACACGCAAATTCTCGCTCTCGAGCGAAATACGAAAGAACTTGAAGTTCTGACTCGTGATGAGCTGTAATCACACACGTGTCTGAAAAGTGCATAAAAAAAGCCCTCGTCTTTAGGCGAGGGCTTTTTTAATTTGCAGTCAACAGCGTCTAGATTGAACCTTCTGGAATTGGTTCGATCGCGACTTCAGGAGCGTATGGCTGACCAGGAACAGTGACGCTCGTCGAAGGTGGGCAGTAACCGCCTTGAGCACCATTGGCTGGACCATAGTTGTAGTTGCCATAGCCAGGATAAGCGGCTCCGCCCCAGCCATATCGGTGCCATTGTGACGGCACTGGATCAGTCGGCTGCATCCAGGGCATTGGAACCCAGGTTGGGACTGTCTGATAATAGAAGCCGAGTTGAGTCGTATCGGTTGGCGTGTAGACAGCAGGGTTGAAGGCGATGGGAGTGCCATAACCGTTGCCGCTCCAGTAGTCTGGCCAGTACTTGCCATAGCCGACGTTCGTGCGGACGATGGGAGCTTTGCCTGGAGGGGCATAACCCGTGCCCGGAGACACTTTACAGCGTCCGATGCGTTCTTTCAGGCGACCTGAGCGACAGTTGTCGCAGTCGCATTCCTGATAAACAGGGGCACCCTGGACGACAACGTTCTGCTGGTGGCCGACTGGCGTCACTTGCATAACGTTTGGCGTGGAAGGAGCGGGGGCGTCGTCTTGAGCCTGGGCAGACGACAGGCCGACCACAAGCATCAGCCCGCAGGCCAGGCTCGTTATCATCTTGCGAGCAGAGTCGATGGTCATAGCGATCTTCCTGATCGATGGAGGTTGAAGGTGTACGAGTCGAATCAATAAGGGGAGGACGTCACATTTCCGACTGGTGTCAGTCGGCTGGAAGGAACACCCCAGCTGTAGTTGTAAGTGTGGTGAACAGTCGGAGCGAGTGGCACGGCGACTGGAACGCCATAGCCTTGAGCGGCATAGACATTTCCGTCTCGGCTATCGAAGTACTGTGGATCAACGGAGTAAACCCGGTGATAGTGACCGAATGGAGGCAGACCTTTGCCGTCGGCTCCGCCTTTGGGAATGAAGTAGCCCATGTGGTAAGCCCACCAGCGGTGGAACTTACCAGTACCGCCGCATCGATTGCCGCGGCAGTTGTCGCAGTCACAATCTTCGTAGACGACTTCATTAACGACGGGAGACTGGCCACGGATGACCGCTTCTTCTTGAACGACCTGCGCACTGACTGGTCGAGCAAACTGTCGTGAAGCAACTTTTGCCACGCCGACTTCATCACCGGCAAAGGCGTTCACTCCGGAGAGGAGAACCGTCAGCACTGGCAACACAGCCAGGCTTGAACGGATAGAGGAAATCTTCATGTCATATCCCTTTGACGATGATGCAGTTTGGATAGCGATGTTGACGACAAACCCAGGCATGCAGAGCAGTAGCCTGCGGCGATTAGTGAGGAATCGAGAACTTTGAGAACAGCGGCTGCTGGCTGCGGTACTTGACTTTCACTTCTGTTCCCTGGAGATCCCAGCATTCATGTGAACGAACGCCGAACGGGGTCAGTACGTACTTGCCGTTGACCTTCCAGTAGTAAGGTCCGTACATCGAATGATAATCGTGAGAGTAAAGCATCTCGTGAGGTGCAAACGCCTGGTTGGTGATGTAAGTCCCGCCGACATACGGAGGAACATTCGGCGTTGGACTTGGATACAAAGGAGCATCCAGGTTGGGATACTGATTGCCACCATTGCCAATATACCCCGGGGTATAAGGAATCGGTGGGTGTGGGTAAGCGTGGTGATGGTGATTGTGACCAGTCGGATTGACGGTCATTTCGTTCGAACCAGCTGGGCGGTAGGTCAGCGGAGTGGCTTGGATCGGCTTAGCCGATGAGCCTTCGAACTGACCTGGTTCTTCAGCAGCATAATTGACCTGCTGAATTTTGCTGTGGCTTGATTCGGCTTTTTCTTTTTTGCCGAAAGGCCAAACACCAGCAGATGTGTGCGTGACGAAGGTCATAAGAACGACGCCGGCCGTCAGTGACCCGATCAGATGACGATGCATGAGATCCTCCATGATTCCCGAAGTGCCGGCCGTCTCAAGACTGCGGCCCATTTTGTTTGATCAACTGTCCGCGATCCCTCGCGTACAGAGACGTTGGTTATTACCTGGATCCTGAATCGAGTCATACGATTCGCTCCGCAACAACCGATGAGCACCCGTCTCGAAATAGAAAAGGCATCCTTGCCAGCTATCTGTCGACGTCTTGTGGTGCCGATCGGGTTCTGTCACGGAATGACAGATCCACCTCGTATCGATTAAATCGTCCTTTCTGTTTGTTCTGTCCTTGCACAATCTGAGGCGCCCATACAGACTCTGGAATCAGAATTTACGGAATAGTCGAAAAACTCATCGTGCTGGGAAATGTCAACGGAATCGTTAAACTGGCCCCAGATCACCTGATCTCACATTCCAGGCATTCATCACCTAACTTCTGATCAGACTTCAACCTGAGAAAACACAACAGTTTACGCAGAAAACTGCCGAAACGGTTTAGATCATTGGATCACTCCGTTGAGCTCATTCTGGACACCATCAATCGACGTTCAGACAGTTCGAATACGGCATCAGTAACGGGAAGGAACACACGGACGTGGCGTCAAAAGGAAGCGGGAAGGCCAAGAAAAAGAATCAGGGCCCGATCGAAGAGAAAATTGAATACATCTCATTGGCCGACGAAACGCGTCGCCGCTATCTCAATTATGCGATGTCGGTCATCCAGTCGCGCGCTCTGCCAGATGTCCGCGACGGCCTCAAGCCCGTGCAGCGTCGTATTCTCTATACGATGTTCAACGACGTCCGATTGCTGCCTGGAACCAAGCCGCTGAAGTGCATGGCCATCATTGGCGATACGCTAGGGAAATATCACCCTCACGGGGACACGTCTGTCTACGACGCCATGGTCCGCATGGCTCAAGACTTTACGATGCGAGAGCCGCTCGTTGACGGCCAGGGAAACTTCGGCTCGCTGATGGGACTGCCCGCTGCTGCTCCTCGTTACACCGAAGCCCGGCTGACGGAAGTTTCGCTGGAGCTGATGTCCGAACTGCGCTTCGAAACAGTCGCGATGCGCGACAACTACGATGGTCGTTTGCAAGAGCCCGTCGTTCTGCCTGCACGCTTTCCCAACTTGCTCGTCAACGGCGTCCAGGGGATTGCCGTCGGGATGGCGACTTCGATGCCGCCGCATAACCTGGGCGAAGTCCTCAAAGCGTGCATCCACATGATCGAAGCACCGGACGTCACGGTTGCGCAACTGATGAAGTTCATCAAAGGCCCTGACTTCCCACTCGGCGGACGGATCGTCTCAGACCGTACGCAACTGAGAACGGTCTACGAGACCGGCCGCGGTGCGGTTAAAGTCCGTGGCGAGTGGACGCTGGAGGAAGTCAAAGGCGAAAAGCCCCAGATCATCATCAACTCTGTCCCTTACGGAATCGCCACCAACGACCTCGTCGCATCACTCGGCGACATTGTCAACTCGCGTAAGATCCCGCAGCTGCTGGCAGTCAACGATGAGACCAGCGATGAGAACGGACTGCGAATCGCTCTCGACATCCGCTCTGCCGGTGATGCGGATGTGGTGACGTCTTACCTTTACAAACACACGACACTCGAGCAGAACTTCAACTACAACAGCACTTGCCTGATTCCTGATGAGACGGGTGTTCTTGTTCCTCGGTGCCTGTCTCTGATCGAGATTCTTCGACAGTTCCTCGACTTCCGCCTGGAGGTCGTCCGCAAACGCTTCGAGTACCTGCTGCGTCAACTGGAACGACGCATTCACATTCTCGAAGGTTTCGCGATCATCTTCGATAACCTCGATGCCGCGCTGAAGATCATCCGCGCCAGCTCGGGCAAGAAAGATGCGGCTGCGAAATTGATGGCCAAGTTTCCTCTTGATGAGGAACAAACGGAAGCCATTCTCGAATTGGCTCTCTATCGCATCTCAGCGCTCGAAATCGATGACATCAAACAAGAACTCAAAGAGAAGCAGAAAGAAGCTAACCGCATCCGAAAGCTCCTCAGCTCCGAGGCGGCTCTCTGGAGCGAGATCAAAACCGAGTTTCAGGCACTCGCAGAAAAGTTCACCTCGAAGCGTAAAACCAACATCGGCTCGTCGGAAGAAGTCGTCGAGTTCGATGCGAAGGCCTACATCGTTAAAGAGAATACCAACGTCGTGCTTTCGAAAGATGGCTGGGTCAAACGCGTCGGACGAATCGCGAGTGTCGACAAAACTCGCGTTCGTGAAGGGGATTCGATTATCGACGTCATCCCAGGTAGCACCCTCGATCACGTCATCTTTTTCAACAGTGATGGCATCGCCTATACCGTGCCCATCGAGCAGATCCCTGCTTCCTCCGGTTACGGCGAGCCACTCTCGAAACACCTCAAGCTCGCTGATGGCACTCATATTCTCTGCGGCTTGACGACTGATGCCCGCTTCACGCCCGAGGATGGCGAGGCACCCGACGAAAACACCCCTGCTCCGCCCTATCTCTTCGTCTGTACGGCGAAAGGGAACGTCCTACGAATTCCTCTCGGAGCCTTCCGCCCGACGACCAGCAAGGCGGGTCGCAAATACGCCCGCTTGATCGAGGGTGACAAGGTCATTTCCGTCAGCCTCATTCCCGCTGAGGCTCTATCGATCTTCCTGGCAACCAAGAAGGCTCGCGTGATTCACTTCTCTGTCGATGATGTCCCGGTCCTCTCCGGAGCCGGCAAGGGTGTTCGCGGGATCAAGATACCGCCCGATGACGTCGTCCTCGGCATGGCCTTCATGTCCCGCCCCAGCGACGTCCTGCGAGCCGTCAACGAAAACGGCACAGCCATGACCTATGGCCAGTCGAAATACTCCATCGTCGCCCGCGGCGGTAAGGGATATAAGACGAGCGCCCGTAACCAGCTCGCCGAGATCGTCAAATCACCGATCGAGCTCGTCGATTGGGCCGCGATCGAAGGAACGTAGTCCTCGATGACCAACGGTGTCCTCTGGACATTATCACAACATCACAGAGGACCCTGCCGGAGAGGTATCAGGCGGGAGAGCTATCAGCGAGGGGTTGCGAGCGCTTTGTTCAAGGCTTGCAGGTAGGCCTTCGCGGAGGCTTCAATGATGTCAGTACTGAGGCCGTGTCCGTGGAAGATGCGGTTGCCATCGCGGATAGAGACATTGACTTCGCCGAGGGCGTCTTTGCCTTGAGAGACGCTGCTGACTTTGAAGTCTTCAAGTTTGACTGCCAAACCGACGACCCGTTCCATCGCCCAGAAGACGGCGTTGATCGGACCATCCCCCGTGGCAGCATCGGTGACAACGCGGCCGTCTTCGTGTTGCATTTCCAGCGTCGCAGTGGGAATAGTCCCCGTGCCCGCAGTGGTGTGGAAGCGGTTCAGCTTCCAGATCTCGGAGAGCTGTTGCTGACGGTTTTCGATCAACGCCTGGATGTCGGAATCGTAAATGTCTTTCTTCTTGTCGGCGAGTTCGATGAAGTCGGTGAAGACTTTCTGAAAGGCTTCATCGTCGAGGGTATAGCCGAGGGACGTGATGCGGTCGCGGAAGGCATGTCGACCACTATGCTTGCCGAGGACCAGGTTCGTGCCGACGTAACCGACGTCTTCAGGACGCATGATTTCATAGGTGGAACGTTCCTGGAGCATGCCGTGCTGGTGAATGCCGGCTTCGTGGGCGAAAGCATTCTGGCCGACGATGGCTTTGTTGCGCTGGACCTTCATGCCGGTGATGTTGGAGACGAGCCGACTGGTCGCACAAAGTTTCTGCGTGACGATTCTCGAATCAACGCCGTAGTAGTCTTTGCGGGTGCGAAGGGCCATGACGATCTCTTCGAGAGCCGCATTCCCTGCCCGTTCCCCCAGGCCGTTGATGGTACATTCGACCTGACGAGCACCCGCTTCAATAGCCGACAGTGAGTTGGCCACTGCAAGGCCGAGGTCGTTATGGCAGTGAGTACTGATGACGGCTTTATTGATGTTCGGAACTTTTTCCTTCAACGTGCGGATGACGTGGAAGTAATGTTGAGGAGTCGCATAACCGACGGTGTCGGGAATGTTGACCGTGGTGGCACCCGCATCGATGACCTTTTCGACGACTTCGCAGAGAAAGTCGAGTTCGGTGCGGGCAGCGTCCTCGGGAGAAAACTCGATGTCATTCACGAAGGACTTGGCGAAAGACACCATCTCGACAGCGGTCTTAACGATTTCTTCCTTGGCCATCTTGAGCTTGTATTGGCGGTGGATGGCAGAGGTCGCGAGGAAGACGTGAATCCGCTTGCGTTCTGCTTCCATAATGGCATCGCGAGCCCGCTCGATGTCTTCGACACGAGAACGAGCGAGGCCGCAGATCGTCGCGCGGCTGCCGAACTTGCGGGCAATGGCGCGGACGGCTTCAAAGTCACCTGGAGAAGCAATTGGGAAACCCGCTTCGATGACGTCGACACCCAGATCAACCAGTGCCGCAGCGACTTCGAGTTTTTCATCGATATTCATGCTGCAGCCGGGGGACTGCTCGCCGTCGCGGAGGGTGGTGTCGAAGATGGTGATCGTCTCGGTGGCCGGTACTACACTGGCCGGTGTCTCGGTGGACATTGCTGACTCCCAGGAAAACTATCGTTATGGTCCGCCTAAGCCTTCTGTGTCCGCACAATGGACACAAAAAAACCTGAGGCCAGGGGACCTCAGGTTTGATGATTTGTATCAATGGAACCTGTCCGCTCCCTAGCTGGGCTGGGTATTGCCTAGTAGTAGCAGTAGGGACAGGTTGAAGGCAGGCATCGGGTGAATCCAGTCGAAAAAGTGTTTCGCTGAGAAGATCATACGTTTTTCTGGTTTGCGATCAAGTCAATTTGAGAAGACTGTGTTAAACTGAACACGATTGCGACATGTTTCGACGCCAGCCGGAACTGCCTCGCCTGCCGAAAACGCGACTCGAATCGACAGGAACCAGACTCATGCACTCGACACACTTGTCTGCCAGAATGTTCGCGGTTGTTCTCCTTGGATGTCTGGTTTTGAACTTTTTCTCGCAGACCAGCCATGCGGATGAGCGTCCGAATATCGTCATCATTATGGCCGATGACATGGGCTACTCCGACATCGGCTGCTACGGCGGTGAAATCGAGACGCCCAACCTGAATGCGCTTGCCAAGGATGGCTTGAGGTTCACACAGTTTTACAACACGGCTCGCTGCTGTCCGACGAGGGCATCACTGCTGACCGGGCTGCATCCGCATCAGGCGGGGATTGGTCATATGGTGCCAGAACCGGGCGGCAAGAAGCGTCGTCTATCCGAGATTGACGCTTACCAGGGCTTCCTGAATCAGAATTGCGTCACGATCGCGGAAGTCCTCAAACCTGCGGGCTACCAGACGCTGATGTCGGGGAAGTGGCACGTCGGTCAGATTGATCCCGCCATGCGACCACTCTCCCGGGGCTTCGAAAAATACTACGGCATTCTCTCCGGCGGAACGAACTACTTCGCCCCGAAGGCTCCGCGTGGCCTGACACTCATGCACGATCCGATCGAGCCGGAAGGCAATAGTTACTACCTGACCGATGCCTTCACCGACTACGCTATCCGCTTCCTCAACGAAAGCCACAAAGAACAGGAAGCCAGTTCGAAACCCTTCTTCCTTTACCTCGCCTACACCGCGCCTCACTGGCCGTTGCAGGCACCGCAGGAGACCGTCGACAAGTACGTTGGCACGTACATGATGGGCTGGGACAAGCTGCGTCAGGAGCGATATCAACGGATGGTCGAGATGGGAATCATCAAGAAAAACTGGAAGATGAGTCCGCCCGATTCGCCTGCCTGGAATTCGCTGGATGATGAGAAGAAGAAAGAAATGGACCTGCGAATGGCGATCTATGCCGCTCAAGTTGACCGCATGGATCAGAATATCGGACGCGTCGTTGAGACACTGAAAACGAACGGTGACCTTGAAAATACCGTCATCTTCTTCCTCTCTGACAATGGTGGTTGTGCAGAAGGGGGCATCTTAGGGTCACAGAAGCTCGCTGACCTGAACCACAAAGACACGCCGTTTATGACGAGCTACGGGCAGGCGTGGGCGAATGCTTCGAATACACCGTTTCGATTGTTCAAGCATTATGTCCATGAAGGGGGAATCTCAACGCCGCTGATCGTTCACTGGCCGAAAAAAATCACCGAGGGCGGGAAGCTCTATACGCATCCCGGGTATCTGCCGGATCTGATGGCGACCTGCGTCGATCTTGCCCAGGCAAAGTATCCTGAGACGTTCAATGGGAAGCCAATTCACCCAATGGAGGGCTTGAGTCTGCGACCGGCGTTCGAAGGCAAGATGGTCGAGCGGATGGCCCTTTACTGGGAACACGAAGAGAATCGCGCGATTCGTGAAGGGGACTGGAAGCTGGTCTCGAAAGGCCCCAACAAATGGGAGCTCTACAACGTCTATGAGGACCGGACCGAGACAAACGATCTTTACGAGCAGCATCCCGAAATGGCCGCTGAATTGATTCAACACTGGACGTCATGGGCCCTGCGCGCAGGGGTGATTCCGAACGGCAAAAAGATGAACGCAGCTGGCGAGTGAGCGTATTCCCCATAAGACGCAGCGAGGTCATAGGACGCTGGCGACTTTACGCAGATCTTGAATGAGCGCCGCCATTGTCTCGTCTCGTGCCTCCTGCGTTGGCATCCGTAGAATGGCGGAGGGGTGATAGGTTGCGATCGTCTGGTCGCAATAATCGCTCGCGATGAATTCGCCACGCTGTTTCGTGATCTTGAAGTCTCGACCGATCAATGTTTGCGCGGCTGTTGCTCCCAGGCAGACCATCACCTCAGGCTTCACCAGCGCGATCTCAGCCTGCACCCAGGGTTTGCATGCCGTCATCTCATGGACGTTGGGCTTACTGTGCTGACGAATCTTGCTGCTCTTAGTGAATTTGAAGTGCTTGACCGTATTGGTGACGTAGATCTGGCTGCGATCAATGCCTGCTTGCGTGAGTGCCTGATCAAGAATTTGCCCAGCCGGTCCGACGAAAGGCTTTCCCTCCAGATCCTCTTTATCTCCTGGCTGTTCGCCCACCAACATGAGCTTTGCGTTGATAGGTCCTTCGCCGAAGATCGTCTGCGTCGCATCCTGATAGAGGGGGCATCCACGACACGACATCGCTGCCTGTCGCAATGATTCGTAGTCGTGGTCAGCGGGGATGAAATCCGCAGCCGAGGTTGCCAGTCCCGTTTGCCGTCTGACCATCTCTTCGACTCGTCCAGGAGCCTCATCCAGGAGATCATCAATGATCCGCGTTTCGGGAAGCGTCTTCCAATGACGCTTGGGCATCTCTTTGACCATCGCCTTGAGCTTGATGCGGGCCGGGTTGAAGATCGCGCGGTAATAGGTCTTCCACATGTCTTCCAGAAGATCCCCCTGGGGAGCCTGGTCTGCTGTGACTCCCGGTGTGAACGTCAATTCCTCCAAGTCCCAATGCGCACACAAATCAGGCGTGAGGATCGACCAGCGCATGCTCGGAAAACGTCGCGTAAAGAATGGGGCGGTCGGCTTGACGGTGTGATGATCAGGTCGATGCCACGCGATGAAATACTCTTCGCCTTCCTGCTCGACACGACGGAATCTCACAAACGCTTTCATCTTGTGAGCATCGCGGCGCACTGCTTTTTCCATGAGATAAAGACGTCGGACATCATCGTCTGTCTCGATCTCGAGCAAATTTGGTTCGCCATGGGTTAATCGCCATAAGACACGGTAGAGCAGTTCGAAGCGGATTTCGTCGCGATGGCAGGAGACTTTTTCGGCGAGCGTGAGGAAGTCTTTCGGGACTCGGGGAGTTGATCTTGGCGTTGTTGGTGCATTGACGATCCGCACAGCGGACCCTACGAAGAGGGACTGTTTTTGAGGAGTGGTGGCGTCGATGAATGTGATCTCGTGCGGTGGCTGGTTGGCCGCAAGTAGCGCCCGCGCCTCGTCACGCCAGGACGCGAAGTCTGACACAGCGACGACCGACATCAGATCTCTCCCGTCTCGGCAGACTGCTTAGCATCAAACAGGAGAAGCTGGCGGTGTTTCGGCTGGATCTTCTCTTTGAGCAGCAGCGAATCGAGCAGTTTGACCGAGGGGTTGAAGTCGGACGTGACGACAAACGGAGAAGCTTTTTTCCAGCTCAAACCGATTTTCTTCATGTCGTCGACCGTCAGTCCATGATAGTGACGGATCTTGATGATCCGCTCGACACTGCGCGTTCCGACTCCGGGGATTCTGAGCAACAACTCGCGCGGTGCACGGTTCACATCGACCGGGAAGAGCTGGCGATTCTTGAGGGCCCAGGCCAGTTTGGGGTCAATCTCCAGGTCAAGATTCTGATTGTCTGCTGTGACGATCTCATCGGCTTTGAAGCCATAGAACCGCATCAGCCAGTCCGCTTGATACAGACGATGTTCGCGGATCAGCGGCGGACTCTTAGCGGGCAGACGGGCATCCGCATGCGGGATCGGGCTGTAGGCGGAATAGTAAACGCGTCGCAGCCTTTGATCGGAATACAGTGTCGAGGCGACCTTGAGAATCTCAGCATCTGGTGTGGGCGTCGCGCCGACAATCATCTGCGTACTCTGTCCAGCGGGCGCAAAGCGTTGTGGCTTATAACCGGCTTTCTTTTCAGACTGCACATCATCAATGCGATGCTTAACTGTCTCCATCGTCTCGACGATGACTTCTCGTTTCTTCTCCGGCGCCAGCTGTACCAGATCAGGGGCGGTCGGCAGTTCGATGTTCACACTCAAACGATCCGCCCAGCGTCCTGCTTCTGCGATCAAGTCTTCTGATGCACCGGGGATTGTTTTAAGATGAATGTATCCGCCAAAATGTTGCTCCTGCCGCAGGCGTCTGGCGACTTGATTGAGCTGCTCCATCGTGTAATCGGTGTTCTGGATAATTCCGGAACTCAGAAACAAACCCTCGATGTAATTCCGCTGGTAAAACTGGATGGTCAGCTGAATGACTTCGTCGACGGTGAATCTTGCCCGCGGCGTATCGCTCGACACGCGATTGACGCAGTAGCGACAGTCGTAAATGCAGTAATTCGTCAGCAGGATTTTGAGGAGCGAAATGCAGCGTCCATCTGGGGTATAGCTGTGGCAGATGCCCATTCCTTCGGTCGAGCCGAGTTTGCTTCCTTCGCGTGTGCCTTTAGCTCCAGAGCTCGCGCACGAGGCATCATATTTAGCTGCATCAGCGAGAATGGCGAGTTTTTCTTGAACAGTTTTCAACAGCGATCCTTGCGTACTCGGAATCCATTTTCAAACCAGCATGATGGAACCGAGAATTCTAGGCGAGGTTAACAGTTGTCCAAGAGACAAAACAGAAAAAAGACGCAGTCGACCTGGCCCGTGGCCGACTGCGTCAAGGAGAGTCAAAAGCCGCGCTGTTCTGAAAGCAGGGGTCTCACGACAATCACAACTTGTGACGACATGCAGCTTTCAGAACGCGAGCGGCGAAGGCTCTTTAGTTACGGTCTTCATCTTTTTCCATGCGAGCCTGACGACCATCTTTGTCTCCTTCATCGCCATCCATCATGTTCATCAGCTTCTCTTCGACTTTGGATCGCATAAGGATCATGCCGAGGAGATCTTTCAGTTTTTCTTGATCATTCATGATCATATCTTTCTGAGCGGCAATGCGTTGATGCATGTCCCTTTTTTCCTGCATCGAGACTTTTTCGTCGCGTTGTTCATCCATCAGCTTCTCATTCAGAGAAGCGACGAACAGACGGTCTTCACTGATGACCTGGACGATGATCTCACAGGCAATCTTCTTGGCCAGCTCGTCTTTCTGGCTCTCATATTCCTGGTTGGCCTGACGGATCAGGTCGGAATCAAGCAGCTTCGTCTTCAGCTGAGCAACCTTGTCGTACTGGAACTCCATACTATGGGAGCCAGCGTTATCACCGCGATAATTGCGGCTTTCAGTTGTCACGTTACCACGATTCTGTTGGTTGGTGACAGTATTGCCCTGACGTTCGGCTTGGTTCTCCTGACGCTGAGCCTGGTTTTCGGCACGACGGGTTGGGCGATCTGCACCTGGCTGTTGACCATAAACGTCGGCCGTAGTAACCAGGCAACCAGCGAACAGAGCAGCAGAAAGAATGTGTGGACGGAGCATGGGAATCCTTTTCCTGTGACGGAGACTTCCGACGAGCATAAATTACTCGTGCGGCGAAGCATGATTGGCGCTCGCACATGCGAACGTTTTATAAACAACCATGCTGCTACGATTCAGAACAATCTGTCGTGGCGGCTTTCACGTTTCATTCGTTAGGTGTCACTTTAAATTGCTCAAGAACGCGAAGTCCGTTCAAAAACAGAACAGCCGCAACCAATGTGCCCGCACGGCCAATTCTCTTAAAGTTCATTGTCCTGCTCGCTCCGTTTCTCGCGGTTGACTTGTACTTGGTCCAGGAACTCACGATGCTTGCCATCTGTAAGACAATTTCCTCTGACGGAACCCTTTTCCATGCCCCACGACGCGCCGCATAACCGACTTAACGAAGACCTCCCGCTTGCTGAACAGATTCTCGTCCAGATCGAACAACTCGTGCTCAGAGCCAACGAGAAGTCACAGCCGCTCGAGATGTCGCCTTACCGTGAGCAACTGTTTGAATTCTTCGTCACCGCCGAAGGAGCCGGCTATCTCGACGACGAAGAAGATGGCGAACTCCTCGCTGACGAACTTTGCAAACAACTCGGCGTCCGCTGGGGACTGGCCGACGCGGCGTTGCAGTCAACCGCCAGCCAGAGCCGCCTGTCTGGGGAAGCATTGGTCAAGATGCGCCTGCTCTGGTCCCTGATGCGGATGTGGATGGAATGGACTTACGCCTGGAAACGCTATCCGGAATTCCATGGCGGAATATCAAACGCGCCTTCTGACGAAACCGAGCAGAATCCTGACGACGCCAGCTGACCCATCTGCTAAAATCGATGCGATATCCGTTGTTGGTCGGACAGACATTCCTGTCTGTCCGATCACACAGGCAGGAATGCCTGTGCCACTGGCCTTGCATAAGGATTCCCGGAATGGCTCGCATCGCGCTCTCACGAAGACAATTCAACACGATCTTGACCAGCTCACTCGTGGGAGCATCGCTTGGCAGCCGGGGAGCATTCGCTTCGGAAAAACAGTTGAACCTCCCGGTTCGCACGATCACACGCGGCCCGAAGTATCACTGGTTTGGGTACTACGACAAACTCGAGTTCGACCCGACGGAAAAACTCGTCCTATCCAATCAGGTCGATTTCGAGCATCGTTCTCCGACCGCGGACGATGTTCTCAAGGTCGGCATGATCGATACCGCTCACAATGATCAGTGGGTCGAACTGGGCCAATCCCGTTCTTGGGGCTGGCAGCAGGGGTGTATGCTGCAATGGATTCCCGGGTCTAAGTCAGAAATCATCTGGAATGACCGCGAAGGCGATCACTTTGTTGCCCACATTCTCGATGTTCAGTCGGGAAAAAAGCGGACGATCGACCGGGCCATTTACACCCTTAGTCCAGACGGCAAATACGGTTACGCCTCCGACTTCGCCCGCATCCAGAACCATCGTCCGGGGTACGGTTATCCCGGCGTCAAAGAATCGTATCGCGATCAGAAAGCCCCGGAAGAACTCGGCATCTGGCGAATTGATCTCGCCACGGGCGAATCAAAGCTGATCTTCTCCATCGCCCAGGCTGCTGCGGTTCCGTATCCCGATGGGGACCTCTCGACGAAATGGCACTGGTTCAACCACCTGCTGTGCAATACGGACGGGACACGGTTGATTTTCCTGAGTCGCTGGCGAGACCATCGGGTCGGTGATCCTGACTACCAGTATAAGCAGCCCTTCTACACGCGTGTCTTTACGATTGGAACCGATGGATCTGACCTCCATCTGCTCGAAAACTCGGGTCATTTCTCGCACTTCATCTGGCGTGACCCGGACCACATCGCCGCGTGGTCGACGCACAACAGTGGGAAGAATTATTGGCTCTATACTGATCAGACAGATCAAGCGGAGCCGATGCTTCCTGAAGTGATGACCTGGGATGCCCACCTGACTTATCTCCCGTGGCAGTTCCCAAACTGGATCTTAAACGACTCCTATCCGCGCGAATCGGAACGATTCCAGATTCCTCACCTCGTTCATCTCCCGACAGGCCGGAAAGTTGAATTAGGGCGATTCCCATCGCCGAAGGAATACACCGGCGAGTGGCGTTGTGATACCCACCCGCGTTCCAGTCCATCAGGTCGACTCGTGGCCATCGATTCCCCTCATACGGGCGGTCGACAGGTGCATCTGATCGACCTGAGTGCGCTGATGGATGCCTGACATGTTCGTCGTGAATTTTCGCTAGCGTAAAAAGCAGGCATTGATTTGGGTGAATCCGCAGATTCTGCTTATTTATTAAGCAGTGATGCTCCCGGATTTCCCACATACGTCTGCGGTACGTTGTTTGCAAAGTGGTCGGTAGTCAATCACGACCAAACATCCTTGAGAAACGTGCGCATGAAACCTGACTATGCCTGTGATGGCGTTTACGACGAATTCTTCTCCGCTACCTCGCAGCCTCGCTATCCAGATCTGGCTCACAGTCTGGACATCATGACTCCCGGCTCGCTGAAAAAACGTCAGCAGACCGCGGAAGAACTTCTTCACGAACGCGGGATCACATTTGCCGTTTACGGGCACTCCGACGGTAACGAGAAGATCTGGCCGTTTGATGTCCTGCCTCGGGTCATCACGTCGTCTGATTGGGAGTTGATGCACAGTGGCCTGATCCAGCGGATCCGTGCCCTGAATCTCTTTCTCGATGACGTTTACTCTGATGGCAAGATCATGAAAGACGGCGTCGTCCCCGCCGAGCTGGTCTTTTCTGCCAAGACTTTTCGCAAGCAATGTATGGGCTTCCGACCACCTCAAGGGGTATGGACCCATATCACCGGAACTGACCTGATCCGTCATACCGACGGCCAGATTTACGTTCTGGAAGACAACCTCCGCTGCCCGTCCGGCGTCTCTTATGTGCTCGCGAATCGCGATCTGATGAAGTTCGTGCTACCGGAGATCTTTTCGGGGACATCGATTGCCCCCGTCGAAGAGTATCCAGAGCGTCTGCTCCAGACACTGCAGCAGACGGCTCCTACTGACGTTGAGAACGATGGCCCGGTCTGTGTTCTTTTGACGCCGGGCATCTACAACTCAGCGTACTTTGAACACTGCTTCCTGGCCCAGCAGATGGGGATCGAACTCGTCACGGGGCCTGATCTGGTGATCGACGGGGGCTACGTCAAGATGCGAACGACGCACGGCCTCAAACGAGTCGATGTCATTTACCGACGTATTGACGACGATTTCATTGATCCCCTCGCCTTCCGGGCGGATTCGGCTCTCGGTGTTCCCGGCTTGATGGAAGTTTATCGCAAAGGGAACGTCACGATCGCCAATGCCCCGGGAACGGGCGTCGCGGATGATAAAGCGGTCTATGCTTACGTGCCGAGAATCATTGAGTATTACCTGTCAGAAGAGGCGATCCTGCCGAACGTCCCGACCTACTTGTGTTCCGAACCGGACAGCATGAAATATGTTCTGGAACACCTGGAAGAACTCGTCGTCAAGCCGACCAATGAGTCCGGCGGATATGGGATCCTCATGGGCCCGATGTCGACGGCCGCTGAGCGTGAGAAGACGGCTGCGGAAGTGAAAGCGAATCCGCGTAACTTCATCGCGCAACCGATGCTCAATCTTTCGACAGTCCCGACGATTGCAGGTGATGATGTCCGTCCTCGACACGTCGACCTGCGTCCATTCATCCTATATGGCAAGGAGTTTTACATCCTGCCGGGCGGCCTGACGCGGGTCGCTTTGAAGGAAGGATCGATGATCGTCAACTCCTCGCAAGGTGGCGGTTCAAAAGACACCTGGGTCTTGACGTAGTCAGATAACATCGGACATTCACACACTGAAGTCACTCACCTCGAAGGTCACCAATGCTTAGTCGGGTTGCAGATTGTTTATACTGGATGACGCGTTACCTGGAACGCGCAGAAAACATTGCGCGGTTTATTCATGTCACGCAGAGTATTTCGCTGGGTGATGCCCATAATCCGGATGGGCAGTGGTCGTCACTGATTTTTGCTAATGGCGATACGAAGCAGTATGAAGAGCTTTATCGCACGTACACGCGCCGCAATGTGCTCGAGTTTCTCATCTTTAATCGTGAGAATCCGAACTCGATCATGTCGAGCCTGCTCAAAGCACGAGAGAATGCGCGGACGATTCGCGAAGTCATCAGTGTCGCGATGTGGGAATCGATCAACCGGTTTTATCTGCGTGTGCGAGAAGCAGAACAGCATGCCGACGAGATCCTCAAGAACCCCAGCCAGTTTCTTGACCGGGTCAAACGATCCAGTCACCAGATGATCGGCGCGATGGAAGCGACCATGTCTCACGGCGAAGCCTGGAACTTCGCGCAGATGGGGCGTCTGCTCGAACGAGCGGACATGACGTCGCGCATCCTGGATGTCAAATATTTCATTCTGCTTCCGAAAGCCTCTCAGGTTGGCTCGACGTACGACATCGTCCAATGGTCTGCGTTGCTCGAATCCAGCAGTGCCCTGCTGATGTACCGCAAGGTTTACGGTCGGATTGAGCCGAAGAACGTCGCAGAGTTTCTGCTGCTCGACCGACACTTCCCGCGATCAGTGCGCTACTGCATTGCCACGACGCGGGCCTCGCTGCATTCGATCATCCAGGACTCGCAGCATGTCATGGCTCATCAGCCAGCGTCCGAGCAAAGTGACCCTGAGTATCTTTTGGCTCAGGTGGATCAACAGCTCTCTGATCTGTCGATTGAAGATGTCATTCAACAAGGACTTCACCAGTTTGTCGACGATATCCAGACCAAAGTCAGTGATATCGGACAGGCGATCTATCATGCCTATTTCGAACTTTCGCCGATTCAGGAACAAGTTCAGTCTCAGACAACTGAGAGTGGTGTGTCCACACAAACTCAAAAGCAATCGTAAACCGGCGCGACTTTGTCGCGCCTCTCGTTCACCAGTTCGACCACGACGTCATCACTGATCGATTTTCCTGACTGATTGATCATTGACTGACACCAACATTGTTTAAGGCTCTCCATGTCCATCCGTGTCGCGCTGCATCACAAGACGGTCTATGATTATGACCGCCTCGTTACGCTGGGTCCCCAGATTGTCCGCTTGCGCCCTGCCCCTCACGCCCGCACGCCGATTCTCAGCTATTCTCTGAAGATCGAACCTGAGACCCACTTTCTCAACTGGCAGCAGGATCCATTCAGCAATTACCTAGCGCGACTGGTTTTTCACGAACCGACGCCGAAGTTTTCGGTGACTGTCGATCTCGTTGCCGACATGACGGTGATTAATCCGTTCGACTTTTTCGTGGAAGACTACGCAGACAAATTTCCGTTTAAGTACGAGGAAATTCTCGAGAAAGATCTGAAGCCGTTTCTGGAAACCAAGCCCAACGAAGGGCCTCATTTCGCGAAATATCTTGCCAGTATCGACCGTACGCCGAGGAAGATGGTCAACTTCCTCGTCGAGATCAACACGCAGCTCCAGAAAGACATCGATTACATCATTCGCATGGAACCTGGCGTTCAGACGCCGGAAGAGACTCTGGCAAAACGACTGGGCTCATGTCGCGATTCCGCGTGGCTGCTCGTTCAGCTTTTAAGGCATCTGGGACTCGCGGCGCGCTTCGTCTCGGGATACCTCATCCAGTTGATCCCGGATCTGAAGCCGATTGAAGGGCCGGAAGGTCCTGCGTCCGACTTCACTGACCTTCACGCCTGGGCGGAAGTTTTTATCCCGGGGGCCGGGTGGATCGGGATGGACCCGACTTCAGGGCTTCTCACAGGCGAAGGTCATATTCCTCTGGCTGCGACGCCTGACCCTCAGTCGGCTGCTCCCATTTCAGGGGGCGTTTCGGAATCGGAGGTCGAATTTGACTTCGCGATGACGCTGACACGAATTCACGAAGAGCCTCGCGTGACCAAACCGTTCACGCCCGAAAGCTGGAACGAGGTCGACAAGATCGGCTATCAGGTTGACGAGCGTCTGGAAAAGCTCGGCATCCAGATGACGATGGGTGGCGAGCCGACCTTCGTCTCGATCGATGACATGGAAGGTGCCGAGTGGAACACCGCCGCTGTCGGCCTCGACAAACAACGTCTGTCCGGGAAACTGCTGCGACGACTGCGCGAGAAGTTTGCTCCCGGCGGCTTATTGCACATGGGGCAGGGAAAATGGTATCCCGGCGAGTCGCTACCGCGCTGGGCTTACTCGTGCATCTGGCGTAAAGATGGTGAGCCGATCTGGACCAACCCGCAGTTGCAGGATCCTGATCACCTGATGCCCGAGATCACCGATCAGGAAGCAGGCGCCTTTATTTGCGAGCTGGCGGATCGTCTCGAAGTCGAAGGCAAATGGATTCGTCCTGCCTATGAAGATGTGTGGCAAGTCATCAATCAGGAGCAGCGTCTGCCCGTTGATGTCGATCTCTCCAAGTTCGACCTGACCGATGAAGAAGACCGACGACGTCTGGCGAAAGTCATCGAGCGTGGTATCGCCCGTCCTGTCGGCTATGTGCTGCCTTTGACGCGTGCGTGGTGGCAATCAGCGGCTGCGTGGCGTTCTGGACCATGGCCGTTTCGTAGTCAGCGACTCTTCCTGATTCCGGGCGATTCGCCGATTGGTTTGCGTCTGCCTCTGGATGCTCTGCCGACTTCGTCCACGACACAAGGTCCCGATATTTACGAGCGAGACCCGTTTGAAGGACGCGTTCCGCTCCCCAACTATCAGGAAATTCGACGCGCCGTGAAGCCGCTGAATCTGAAGCAGCCAAACGTCTCGATCCGCGAACAGGCTCGCAGTCGATTTGCAGAACTCGAACTCGATCAGCCACAGGAAACACTCAAGGAGTGGCGTGATCGTCTCACGAAAGAAGAGGGGACTCGCGCGGAGCGAGAAGAATGGTCAACGGAATCGGTCGTTCGAACAGCGGTCTGCGTCGAACACCGTAGCGGTCGGCTGCACGTCTTTATGCCTCCCATCGGGGTTCTCGAAGATTACCTCGAACTCGTGGCTGCGATTGAGCAGACGGCAGAAGCTCTCAACCAGCCTGTGGTTCTCGAAGGCTACATGCCGCCGCATGATCCGCGGATCGAATTTTTGAAAGTGACTCCCGATCCAGGTGTGATCGAAGTCAACGTCCAGCCAGCGGGAAACTGGGACGAGATGAAGGCGATCACCCTTGGTCTTTATGAAGAAGCTCGACAGACGCGTCTGGGGACTGAGAAGTTCCAGCTCGATGGCAAACACACCGGGACTGGCGGCGGGAACCATATCGTGATGGGTGGACCGACTCCGTCCCTCAGTCCGTTTCTGAACCGGCCTGATTTGCTGCGAAGTCTGATCTGCTATTGGGTCAACCACCCGTCGTTGTCTTACCTGTTTTCCAGTCAGTTTATCGGACCGACAAGTCAGGCACCGCGTGTTGATGAAGGTCGTCGTGATACGATTTACGAACTCGAAATTGCGTTCGACCAAATCCCGGAAGCCGGCTGGATTCCGCCATGGCAGGTCGACCGGATCTTCCGTAACCTGCTCATCGATCTGACCGGTAACACGCACCGCGCTGAGATCTGCATCGATAAGCTCTATTCGCCAGACCATGGAGCCGGGCGTCTGGGACTCGTTGAACTTCGTGGCTTCGAGATGCCGCCGCACGCCGAGATGAGCCTTGTCCAGCAGTTGCTCGTTCGCTCTCTGGTCACGATGTTTGCTGAGACGCCGTACGTCCATAAACTGGCCCGCTGGGGGATGGCGTTGCATGATCGGTTCATGCTGCCGTATTACCTGGAGCAGGACCTCTCGAACATCATCCGCGATCTGAATCAGGCCGGCTTCCCGTTCCGGGACGAGTGGTTCAAGACGCACCGTTACTTCCGCTGCCCGGTCGTCGGGGAAGTTGAGTACAACGGCATTCACATCGAGCTGCGTCAGGCGATCGAGCCTTGGTATGTCCTTGGTGAAGAACCGGGTGGTGGCGGTACGACTCGCTATGTCGATTCCTCGCTCGAACGGATTCAGGTCCTCGTCAAGGGGCTGTACAACGACCGTTATGCGGTCTGCGCCAACTCACGCATCCTGCCGCTGCAGCCGACGGATACGCCGGGTCAATGGGTCAGCGGCGTTCGCTATCGTGCCTGGCAACCGCCAAGCTGCCTGCACCCGACGATCCCGGTTCACACGCCGCTGGTCATTGATCTGGTCGACCTGCCCATGGGACGAAGCCTGGGGGGATGTCGCTATCACGTCGATCACCCTGGTGGCCTGAACCCGGCGACCTTCCCGGTCAACGGCCTGGAAGCCGAGTCACGTCGCATGGCCCGCTTCTTTAAATTTGGACATACTCCAGGGCCGTTCCAGCCGATCCCAACGAAACTCCCGCCGGATGTTCAGCACACGCTGGATTTGCGTCGCTGGGATTGATTTAGAGAGACTGGAACGCAGGGCACGCGGAGGGGAGCAGAGGAAACAGAGTTGGAACTCTCCGTTTAGCTATTCATTGCTAAATCTTTAACGGTGTAGGCAATTCGTATTTTCAGATAAGGTGAACTACAAATTCTCACTCTAACCAGCGGTTGCCTTTCGCCACACTGTCTCAAATTCTGACTTTGAGATCGAATGAGGTACAAATTGAGGATCTTCGGCTATCTCATTCAATTCAGGAACAGGAACGATTCCTAATGCCGTTCCTGTAAGATCTTGCGATGGCGGTGCAAAACTCATTGAGCCATCACGAAACACTTCAACTTTTCTGATCTCGTAACGATTCATGTCCAGCTCTGAGAACAGGAATACTGGATCATCACAATCGTGGATCCATTCAACCTTAATGTAGTACATGTGTGGACCTGGTCAGCGGAGTGAATAGATCGCATTATCTGATAGATTCCATCAACCCTTACAATTCTGAGATTCGCTCGACATTGCGGAAAACCACGTTGTCAACTTATGATCTCCAGCCAACACTGAACCTCGCTCTGGATGATAAAGAAGTTCAATGATCTCGGCCACAGAACCAGAAATGACTCTGCGTTACCAGGCTCCCAACGGCGTCTATGATGAACTGTGCAATCCGAATGGACAATTGCGTCCGCGGTGGCAGCAGTTTGCCAGGCTGTTCAGTCGACTTTCTCCCGACGAAATGACGCGTCGCGAATCGTTTGCCGACAAGATGCTCGTCGAGAACGGCGTTACGTTCAACGCGTTTTCTGGAAACGAAACGGGGCAACGTCCGTGGCATCTCGATCTGATCCCGTTGATCCTCACGGCTGCGGAATGGCAGACCGTCAGTGAAGGGCTGACACAGCGGGCCCGTCTGCTCAACCTGCTGGTCCAGGATCTTTATGGGCATCAAAAGCTGATCGCTGATCGAATTTTGCCGGCGGAATTGCTGTATGCCAATCATCGCTACCAGCGGCCGTTTCGACATCTTCATCATGTTGACCCGTTTGCGTTGACGCTGTACTCGGCCGAGCTGGCTCGACTTCAGGATGGGACCTGGGCGGTGATGGCAGACCGGACGGAGGCGCCTCCTGGACTGGGCTATACACTGGAGAACCGGGTCGTCATTTCTCGCGCGATGCCGCAGATGAAGCAACAGCTTCCCGTCCAGCGACTGGCTTCGTTTTACGTTCACCTGCAGAACATTCTCAAGCTGAAAGTTGCGCGACGCACTGATAACCCGCGCATCGTTGTTCTGACTCCCGGTCCTCTGAGTCCTTATTATTTCGAAGACGCCTATCTGGCCCGTTATCTCGGCTACACCCTCGTCGAAGGGGGCGACCTTGCGGTTCGCGACGACAAAGTCTGGCTGAAGACGCTCGCCGGTGTGATGCCGATTGATGTCATCGTTTCGCGTGGGCGCGAAGCGGGGATCGATCCGCTGGAACTTGGCGGGATGGATGCTCATGGCGTGCCCGGAATTCTTCAGGCGATCCGCAAAGGGAATGTTGCGGTCTGCAATGCTCCTGGTTGTGGGTTGATCGAATCCCCCGTGTTTATGGCGTACCTGCCGACGCTGTGCAAAGAGCTGCTGGGTGAAGAGCTTCTCATTCCTTCCATCGCCACGTACTGGTGCGGCGATCAAGGTCAACGGGAAATCGTCGAGCAGAAGTTTGATGATCTCGTCATCAAGTCCGCCTTCCAACCCTCAGGCGGGACTGAGTACGTCACGAGCCAGATGGAGCAGCCTGCTCGTGAAACACTGCGGGAACAGCTGCGTTTACGTCCGTGGGAGTTTATCGCTCAGCCCAAGGTCGCGCGTTCGTCGCTGCCGATCTGGAGCCAGGGGCAGGTTCAGTGCGGTCACGCGGCAGTTCGTGCATATGTTGTTGCGGATGAAGATCGCTATCACACGATGCATGGCGGTCTGGTTCGTGTCGCTGAGACGATTTCTCCGATGGAACTTTCGATCAATGCGGGCTTCTGCAGCAAAGATCTCTGGGTTCTCGCGGATGGTCCGATCGATGATGTGACGCTACTGGCGGCTGAAGATAAACCTGTCCCGCTCAAACGGACCGGGGCACTCTTCCCGAGTCGGGTCGCTGACAATCTCTACTGGCTGGGGCAGGCGATCGAGCGAGCCGATTTTTTGACTCGTGTGTACCGGATGGCTCTCGAGCGTCTGACCATCGAAGCGACCATCGACAACACGGAGATGATTCCGTTGACGCGCATGATGGCGCACCAGGGCATCATCGAAGCTGACTATGCTGTCGATGGCCTCGATACGAATCTGCCGCCGCTCGAAACGGCGTTACCTCTCCAGATTTTTGATCGAAAAGATCCGAACGGTCTGGGAGCTTCGCTCAACGAGATGGTCCGGCTGGCGTCGCTGACTCGTGACTGGTTGTCTCCGGAAACCTGGCGTCAGATCGATCATACAGGGAAGACATTCCTGCAGGCGAATTCGAAACGTTTCTCCGATGAGCACATTGAATCTCTCAACATGCTCAATCAACTGATGATCAATCTGGCATCGGTCAGCGGGCTGGTTCACGAAGGGATGATTCGTGGTCCATCGTGGGGGTTTCTGGATCTCGGACGACGCATTCAGCGTGGGGTTGATATCGTCCGTGTGCTGCAAAGCGTGATGGAGCCCCAGTACCTGCGCAGTAAGGCGACACTCAAGATCTTGCTGGAGCTTCTTGATTGCAAGATGACGTATCGCAACCGTTATCTCAATAACCTCCAGCACCACGCCGTCCTCGACCTTGCCTTGACTGACGAAACAAATCCGCATTCACTGGGCTTCCAACTGGCGGCGATCGTCTCTCACGTCGACCGCCTGCCGAATGATGTCACTGATCCACTGCTCGCCGATGAAAAACGGATTGTTCTTCAGGCGATCGATCATGTCCGACAGCTGACCTTCGAACGACTCGTCTCGGCCCCTGATTCGAAGATGAACGATCTACTCATCACGTCTGAGAATCTGCTGCGGTCCTTCAGCGATGTCATCATCCGCAAGTACCTGGTTCACTCCGGCATCCCGCGTCACATTACCAGCTTCGGAGCGGAAGAGGCTTAGGCGTCTACGAAATCATTAACACATTATGAAATACAGAATCACACACACCACGGTGTACTCCGGCGACGAACGGGTTTCGGTCTGTCACAATGCGGCCTGGTTGTTTCCTCGCAGCATTGCCTCGCAGAAGGTTCATCACACTCGTCTGGATATTACTCCCAGCCCTTCCGTCAGAACCGATCTGGAAGACCCTTTTGGTAACCAGATGTCGCTGTTTTCGTTCAACGAAGGCTATGACAAGCTGACCGTCACCGCCCTGAGTGATATCACCGTTAACGGTCGTATTCTTCCTCCGCTGCAGCAATCCCCGGCGTGGGAAGAAATTAAACGCGAGCTCGAAAGCCGACAGTCACCGGGGGCACTCGAAGCAGCTGAGTATCTTTATGACACCCAGCACGTCAAATCATTCGCGGAACTGCGCGATTACACCAAAGCCTCGTTTACGCCGGGGCGTCCCATCCTTGAAGCGATGGCGAATCTGACGTCGCGCATCCACAAAGACTTTCGTTACGATCCGACAACCACGACCGTGACCAGTTCCGTTGCGGAGGTCTTCGGTCACCACTCTGGCGTCTGTCAGGACTTCGCTCACCTTGCAATCGCGGGCATGCGTTCCATTGGGCTGGCAGCCCGCTACATCAGCGGTTATCTGCGAACCTACCCGCCTCCAGGAAAACCTCGGCTCGTCGGGACCGATGCCTCGCATGCCTGGTACTCGGCCTATTGCGGCGAGTATCTCAGCTGGGTCGACTCAGACCCCACCAACAACATCTTCCCCAATCTCGAACACGTCACCCTCGCCTGGGGACGTGACTACAACGACGTCCCCCCGATCAAAGGTGTCTACCTTGGCGGCGGCAACCACCAACTCAATGTCAGTGTCGATGTCGCGACGTGATAGAGTTCCGTCTCCCTGGAGGGGAGCCGTGTTCCATTCCTTCTCCCTTGAGGAGAGAAGGTGCCCGAAGGGCGGATGAGGGTGGTCGACAGGCAATCACAAGCATTCATTTGCTGGTTTGATGAGAGGCAAGCGAAGCTCTTTTCACTGCCCCTGCTTCATCGCTGGCACAACACCTGTCAATGACTGCTGACGTCGTCGCTCGTCGTTGTAGACGGTCGCTGTTAAGCTGATCAACTCAGCCTTTCGGTCGGGCAGGACGCCGTCCATCCGGTTGGCCATCTGCTCTATCCATGAAGGCTGGTTCTGCATCGCCTTTGACATGGTGTGGACAAACAGACTCACTTCGCGAAAGTTGCGATCCGCGATGACATTGCTGATCGGCGAGATCAGCTTGGCGGCCGTCTCGATCGCTGTGGACGGGAAGCTGATGAAGACATCCGCTGTATGCGTCACGAAGAAGCGTCCGTCAGCTTGTGGCTTGAGTTCTGATTTGAGTGCGAAGATCGCTGAGCCGTGGATCGCCTTGTTGAGGAACGGGCTGGCAAAGTCTCCATCGACGTAGACGACCTGCACCCCGTTTCCACGGAAGAGGTAATCCACAACGGCCTGCGTTCCTGCTTTGTCGTCGCATTCGTACTCCTGGGGTCCGGTCTGATAAAGATTCATCTTCGTGACGCCGAGACCTCGCCAAATGGCGACGGCCACGTCGGGATGCGACACGAAGTATTGATACGCCTGAGGATCAACTTCGAACGAGATCGTCGGCATGTGACGATACAAACTGACTTTGCTCAGGACCTGCTGGCAACGCATCTGGTCCTTCTGAGACATCTGACGAAAGGGGAGTTCCCTGACGGCTTGCTGGCGTGTCGTCACATCAGACGACGCGGCTTTCTGAATCTTAAAGTCTTTAAAGACTCTCTGAAGCTCTTCATCACTGACGGTATCGCCCAGATGTTTCTGATCAAACGTCTGCATGCGATTGACGTTATCAGAAATCTGACGCTGAATCTCTTCAGACGTCGCGGGTGACGAATTGGGCACCTTCGCGACTCCCGCGGGTGTAACCGGTGCACTGCCGGTCGCAGGCTGTGCATTCGTCGTCGTTGGTAATACGCCAGGGACCGGCACGGGAAGCAGGAAGGCTTCCTCAATGGGTGCAGGTTTGAGTGGCGGTTCATAGGCCAGGAGGGCGGGGCCGGCGATCATGCCTGAAAACAGGCATGCTGCCACTGCCGCGCGGACCGTCCTGGTACCGGCGTTATGGTAAATCATCATCGTGAAAACGCTCCCCCCAGAGCATTTTGTCCCGCGAGTTGTCGCCATCGAGAACAGACTTCTTGAGAAAATCTGTCTCGATCCCGTCAATTCGCAGGAGAAAGATGTTCGACCGAGTCAGACAGGCTGAGCTCGGTACGTTATCATCGTCATAATCGATACATATTCCATCGACAGTCGCGAGATAACAGCGTAGCCCGATTTCGTTTTCATACGTTGGATTTGTAAGGACGACAGAACACGCCAAACGTGCACGATCCGATTCAAGTCGAACCACAGCAGATTGAATCTGTCAGGACGTTGTCATAGACTTTCAAAACCAGCACCTGTAGCTCAGCAGGATAGAGCGGCGGTTTCCTAAACCGCAGGCCGTGGGTTCGAATCCCGCCAGGTGCACTTATCCTGAAAACGTCGCCAGAGGGGATTCAATCCCACGACCAACGGATTAGAAATCCGTTGCTCTCACGGAATGGCGTGTTGGCCGAATCAATAGCTGTGAGAGTGTATCAGAGTTGAGTATCGCGACGACGAAGACGCTCCAACTGACTGGCGTCCGTGAACGGACACTCAAAGAGATCAGTGTCGAACTACCGCTGGGTAAGTTCATTCTCGTCACGGGTGTCAGCGGTGCGGGGAAATCTTCGCTGGTTGTGGAGACGATTTTTGCGGAGTCTCAGCGTCGATATCTGGAGACCTTCTCGCCGACGATTCGCCAGCAACTCAGTGGCGTCAAGACGCCCGCACTGGATCATGCGGACGGGTTGGTGAACTGCCTGCTGATCACCAACGAAGGGGATCGCTTTCCCAAACGCAAACCGGTCTGGGAAGTTCTTGACGCCGATGAGGCAGTGCGTCAGCTTTTTGTGCGTGGCAGCGAGATTCACTGTCCTGTCTGCGGGGAGCGTATCCGGACTTGGACTGCGGAAACGTTGACGGATGAGTTGATTGCGACTGCAGAGGGGCAACGAGCCGTTATTGGGTTCCCGACCGAAACACCGAGTCCAAATACTGATCCGGCGCGTCTCATCTCGCTTGATAAAACTCGCAAGCTTCAAGTCATTGATCGTGTCAAAGTTCAGGCCGAGGATCGCGGACGCATTCATGAAAGCATCGAGCTGTCGATGATGGAAGGCGAAGGGCGTTGTGTCGTCCTTGTCGAAAGTGATACGGGTTCGATTGAGTACTCGGGACGTATCTTCGAGCAGCACATCTACTCACGATTGCCCTACTGCTGGAAGGATGACCGCTGGGTCGTCATGCCGTCCTGGTCATGGGATGAACCGACCGGTGAGACGGATGAAAATGCCTTTGGTTTCATGAAACTCACATTTCGTGAACTGCTCTCACTGACGTCGTCAGAGCTTTACGAACGACTGCTTCGACACAGTATGGCCGAGGAAACCAATGTCGTTGTTCGCAACGCCCGTCAGCAACTCATTGACGTCTGTCGCGTTCTTATTGAACTCGGTCTTGGTCATCTTCATGTGGGTCAGCGTTATGGCGAACTCTCGGGCGGCGAGCGGACTCGTCTGCTTCTGACGAGCGTTAACATGCTTGCCCCGGTGGAATCGATGCTGATCATTGATGAACTCAGTCCTGGCCAAAGCGACGAAGTCCTCAGCGATGTCATCGGCTCCTTGAAGCAACTTGTCCATGCTGGCAATACGGTTGTCGTCGTTGATCATCATTCGATGCTCGCCTCGTCTGTGGATTGGATCATCGAACTCGGCCCGGGCGCCGGCACGGAGGGTGGTACCGTCATTTTCAATGGTCCGTCAAAAGAGTGGTACGCGAAACCTGAGTCACTCACGCTCAGCATTTCCGAACCGCCCAAGAAGCGCTCGTGGGCCAAACTTGACGATCTGCCTTCGACGACTTTCGACCTCAAGGACGCTAAGCTTCTTCTCGGCAGGATCAATGCTGTGACCGGTCCGCGAGGTAAGAGTCGGTTCCTGAAAGAAGTCCTGTTTGGGTGGGCACAAGGGCAACCATCGGAGGATGCAACCAGCAAAAAGAAAACGAGAACGAAAACCGGTTTGTTTGATGAAGTTGTCCTCGTCGACCAGGAACGCATCAGTGGCAGCAAACGCAGCATGCCTGCTTCGATCATGAAGCTGATGCCGGAGATCCGTGATCTCTTTGCGGAGTCGATGGAAGCCCAACTGCGCAACTGGAACTCGCGTTACTTTTCCCTGCACGTCGAAGGGGGTGGCCGCTGCCCGCGCTGCACGGGTGTCGGTGAAGTCGAGGTCGACCTCAAGCACCTTGCTCTTGTCTCGGTCGTCTGCCCCGAGTGCAATGGGACTCGTTATCTCCCTGAAGTCCTTAATGCTCGTTACCGTGGACTTTCGATCGCTGAGGTACTCAACCTCAGTGTCGATGAAGCATTTCTTTTCTTTCGTTCGCAGATGAGCATTCAGAAGAAGCTTCAGGTCATGCGCGAACTCGGGCTGGGCTACATTCGCTTAGGCCAGCCGACTCGCACCCTCTCTTCCGGGGAAACCCAGCGTCTGAAAATTGCGACCAACATTGTGACGATCTCCGCCAAGAAGAAACTCTTCCTGCTCGACGAGCCAACCGCAGGCCTTCATGCCAGCGAGATCGCCAAGCTCTGGACGACGCTCCAGGAACTCACTGCGGGCGGGCATACGGTCGTCATTGCTGAGCATGACGCTGCAGTGATCGATGCGGCGGATCATCGAGTTCATATCCGTCCCGCGACCAATCCGTCTGAGAGATTCCTTGTCTCGAACGCTGACTGAGGAAGGCCGGAGAGACTGGAACGCAGAGGTCGCAGGGGAGAGCAGAGGTCGCGGAGTTTCTTGAGGAGTTGGGTTCCTGGATTTACTCACATGACTTGGGAGAGAGAGTTTTGCATAACCGGATTTCTGTCGGTTGAACGTCACGCAGGAGTGAGTTGCGCGATGAACTGGGGTCAGCTGGAAATCCTGACCCCAGCCACCCGTGATCTCCTCTGCGTTCTCTGCTCAACTCAGCGAACTCTGCGTTGCAGTCTTACCTTCCCTCAACCAGACATCACTTACTGATGCTTCGCTTGTTCTTCCAGGTAGTCGACCAGGGAGGCAAGTTCGAACACCGTCAGCTGGTGAGCCACTGACTCGGGCATGATTGATGTTTCCATATTGGCGCGCTGTTCGATGTCGCCTTTCGGAATGACGAACTCAGCTGCGTTGGCATCACGAATGACAACGCGGTCTGCTTCTTCCTTGACGACGAACCCGGTGTAGATTTTTCCTTCTGAGGAGGCGATGGTGACGGTCGCAAACCCCTGAGCAATTGTCTTATTCGGCAGCACGATCGCTTCCGCCAGTTGAGGACGCTTGTAGGTCTTAGCGATGTTACCCAGGTAAGGTCCAATCTGTCGGGCATCCTTCGTCACAGCGTGGCAGCCGACGCAGTTAGCTTTGACGAACAGACGCTCGCCGAATGCAAGGTCTCCCTTCGTCGAGACTGCCTGGGCAATCGCCTCTTCCGGCTTGAGAGTTTTGATGACTGGTGTCCGGTCTGGGGCGCGGTCTTTGAGCTTTAGTTCTGACTTCACCTGTTTGGCCAGCGTGTTGAATTCTGACTTCGAATCAGCGGCTGTCTCCAGAATCTGGTCTTCGAGGAAGACGTTCCTGGACTTAAGTGATGCATTGAGCAATTGCGGACGACGAGAGGCTTTCGCCCAGGCTTGCGTCAACACCTCCGAGGCTCGCGTGCGTCCTTCGACGCTCGTCTGCTTGCCGTTCGCCAGTGAGAGCAGAACCACATCGGCCCACACTCCCAGTTTGTTGGACGGGCTGGATGCGACCTGCTGAAGTTGACTGATCGACGTTTCGAGCGTGCGGGATTGCTCGATTGACTTGATAGCCTTCGCCATCTTTGCAGGTTGCGGATTGGCATCGAGTCGCGCGAGTGCCTCGAGAATCGGCAGCAGGACGCCGGCCGATGGAATTCGTGTCAGACAGTCAACACTATCCAGCAGAATCTGATCATTCGACGATGACAACTTCACCGCTTTCATCGCGATTGCTTCTGCTTCAGCAGGCAGATCATCCCGCTTGGCCAACTGCGAAACGGCTTCAGCGACGTAGCTGTCGTCCTTCAAGGCTTTCGCGATGAGTGTCGTCAGCGCCTTATCGACGTTGATGCGGTTGCGGGCCATCTCCGTCAGCAGAAAGGTGGCCTGCTCGTGACCAGCCGAGTTCATCGTCTGATCAAGAAAAGCCAGAATGCGAGGCGACTCGCTCCACGTCACTGGCTTGTAATACGGCCCGCGCGTATCCGGGCGGGTGCCCCAGGACTCGCCGTCCCAGTCCGCTTCTTTGTTGTAGAGGCGGCAGAGGGCGGACAGGATGTTCGTCTTCACCTGAGGATCTTTCGCTGACTGATATCCAGCGATCAATCCATCAACCGTCTTGGCATCGTGCATCTTCGCCAGGGCACGTGTGACCCCTTTCGACTCCTCAACACTGGCTTGACCGAGAAGTTGCAGAGTCGGAGCAATCAGTTGTCGCTTAGCTGCTGAGTTGATCGCAACGTGCAGCGTGACGGAATCAGTCGATGTCAGTCCTTTCAGGATCTCTGCATCAGTTGCTCCTTCTGGCAACTTGCCGATGAACTGGCGCTCGGCTGTTTGCTTCCCTGTGATCGATGCGATGACCTTATCCGTTGGATCCTTCCCGCGTCGTCCCAGCTCCCGCTGTGCTTCCACTCGACGACGATAGCTGTCTGAATTTAGCAATGCCATCAGTTCCTGATCACTTGCTTTCGCAAAATCCGGCAGTGGTTCTGGCTTGAACCCCTTGGGCTTTACACAAACGATGTACCCGACGTTCGGTCCCGCCCAGTCAAACGTCGCCCCTTTCCAACTCGCGGCATACACCCGGCTGTTGGCATCGACATCCGCATCGGTCGGACGAGTCATACGAATGAATGGTTCAGGCTTGCGAGTCTCTTTGAACGTCGCGCCGTTGGGTTCGACTTTATGATGAAAGACTGCTCCCGTTCCCCAATCGACGGTGAACGGTGCATTGTTCCAGCTTCCGAACCCTGGCTCGTCAATGTAAACCGCCCCGCAACCAGATCCCCCGCCGTAGTCAGCCAGGGGGGCAAGCGCTTCATCGGCGAAGTTCTTGTACAATTTGGGATAACCGTGATCACCAGCCTGGAGCAAATGGTGAAAGCGGACATTCCAACCGTCGCCGTCGTTGGTGTTATCGCGAGTGAACATGTCCATGGTCGGGCTGATCGCGACTTCGAGAATGTTCCGCGTCCCGGTGGCATAGAGTTCCAGACCGGTTCCATCCGGGCGAACACGAATGACCCCGCCGCCACGATGCGTCAGTGTACGACCATCGGCCCCTTCGGCCTTCGTGAATCCGAAGTCACCGCCGGCGATGTAGATCCAGCCGTCGACGCCCATGGAGAGGCCGTTCGTTGTGTGGTCGGCTGGTCGTTTGTCGTATGCGAACGCAAGATTTTTCACGAGAATCTTCTCTTCATCAGCGACGCCGTCTCCATCACGGTCAATGTAGACACTCAAATGCGGCGGGTGCATCAGGTAGAGGCGGTCCTTGTCCCAGATCAGCCCGCGCGGGGCATCGACTTCACAGAAGACTTTCGTTTCGTCCGCGCGTCCATCGCCGTCGTGATCTTTCAGTCGAATGATACGACCACGCTTGGCATTGCGTCCCAGTGATCCGTTTCCATCCGAGCTGACAAACACTGTTCCGTCAGGGGCAGCCGCGACGAAGACCGGGTAGTTGACCGCAGGCGGAGCAGCAAACAGCGTGACTTCAAAACCATCGGCGACTTTGACGTCCTTGAGGATCTCTGCTTCCTGCTCAGCGGTCAGCTTCTCGATGCGAGGGGGGATATTCCCTTGTCGTTTGTAAATCGCCTCGTCCGAATTCGGGTCGGGGCCGCAGCAGCCTTCCTGCAGTTCGATTCGGTCGAATTTATCGCCGGTCAGCTTCACTTCACGAATACTGCACCAGCCCCCATTCGGCCCACCAACGCCGACGATTCGCAGAGAAGTGATTTCCATCGAGCCATCGAGCTTCTCAGCTGTGGTGATCTTTTCGCGATTGTTGGTTCGATCGAGCAGGACATTCCAGTTATCGCCGTCAGCTGTTCCTTCGACGCGGTAGCGGTAGACCGACTGGCTTTCCCAGTCGAGCTTGATCGTGTTGACCTTCTGCGGCGAAGGAAACTTCAGAGTTAATGTCTGTGGGTAGTCCCCATTGCTCGCACACCAGCGTGTTTCGAGATCATCATCGATCGCATTCCAGGCGTAGTTATCCTTGCCCGTTTCTTCGCTGCTTGCGGAAACGGTCGCTGCCAGTCCTCGACCATCGTCAGGGTATTTTTTCTTCGGGGGAGCTTGGGAGACAACCGGCTTCTCAATCTTTTTAACCGTGTTTTTGCCAGTGAATGGCTTCAGGTAGTCATCGTTCAGTTTGTCACATGACCAGAGTAAGCCGCGTGTCAGCAGTTCGAGATAGCGGGGGTCTTCGACGGTCTTCGTGTTGTGGCCCAGAGTGGTGCTGAAGCTGCGAGCCCCGGCTCGTTCGTTCGTCCAGACGACAACGTGTTCATCGACGACTTCCTTGCCGTTTCGCTGAAAGACCTGCTTGCCGCGAGCCAGTGGAGTGATGTCATAGACTTTGACGTTGTTGTAGAGCTCTTCTTTGATCGTCGTCCAATCAGACAGCGTTTTGGTGATCGGGTGATCGGAGTCGAGAAAACTAACGGCGATCGGCTCCTGTGGGCCGTGAGACGTCGAGTGAATTCCCAGGTGTTTAGGCCAATTGTCCGAGCCGTCTCGGAACGAGTGCATCGCGCAGTGCAGGTGAACGGCCGGGATTTTCTGGTGAGTTGTCAGAATATTTTTGATTGCTTCAGAAGACTTATTATCCGCAGCACATTCGTCGTGAATAATGACGTCGTAACCATCTGCCCAGTTGGGATTCTCAAACAGCGCCAGCGGCGGCTTGGTTGATTTGTCGTCGGTCCAGATGACATCGACCTGCACATTCGCCCGCGCCTGAATCCCCTCACTGAGGACCTTATGCTGGCCCGGATAATCGTGACAACAGCCTCCTGCGATCAGAAGTGCTTTCAGGGGCTTAGTCGCCTGGGCAAAGGCAGCCTGTCCGAACAGCAGAACGGCAACAAAGAGCACGCTGGGCAGCAGTTTCGACATGAAAATCCTCGAACTTCGAATCTCTCAAGACAGGTGAACACTTTCCGATGCGTTCGAAAGTACCCGTTAGCGACAACTTTCGCAAGAACGCCCTTGTCGATTCTTAATAACCTCATTGCCCAGCTGTTTGTGAACGCGTCAATTAGAAAATAACGCGTTTATTTGATACCATGAAGCAGCCCAGGCCGGCAGGTACGCAATTGCATTTCAGGACGGAGCGACACGATGATCGATGTGGTCAGGAACGAACCAGTAGATTCAGCAACTTCCATTTTGACTGGTCCCTTCGCCCACCTTCACTGCCACTCGCATTACAGTCTGCTCGATGGGGCCAACCGCATCCCCTCGATGCTGAAAAAGTGCAAAGAAAACAACATGAATTCCTTGGCCATCACGGACCACGGGAATCTCTTCGGGGCGCTCGAATTCTATTCAAAATGCCGAGAAGCGAGCATCAACCCGATCATCGGCTACGAAGCCTACGTCGCCCCCGGGAAACGCACGGACCGCGGCGCGACCCGCATGAAGGAAGCCAGCTTTCACCTCACGCTGCTGGCGATGAACAAGACGGGCTTTCATAATCTGATCAAGATGGCCTCCATCGCCTATCTGGAGGGTTTTTACTACAAACCCCGGATCGATAAAGACCTCCTCGCCGCCCACAGTGAAGGGCTCATCTGCCTGACCGGCTGTGCATCGAGTGAGCTGTCTCACTATATCCTCAAAGAAGATGATGAATCGGCTGAGCGTCTTCTCAAGTGGTATGAGCAGAACTTCGGCGACCGCGTTTACCTGGAGATCCAGGACTCGGGCGTGCAGATCCAGAAGGACTGCATGGAAGGAACCATTCGTCTCGCGGATCGCTTTGGGCTCCCTCTCGTCGCGACCAACGATGCCCACTATCTCAATAAAGAAGATGCCTCCAATCACGATATTCTCCTGTGCGTCAACACCAAGGCGATGCGCAGCGATGAGAAACGGATGAAACTCGATGGCTGTGAGTTTCACGTCCGCACGCCGGAGGAAATGTACAAGGTCTTCGGCAAGCATCACGAAGCCGTCAAACGCAGCCAGGAAATTGCGGACCGCTGCGATATTCAGATCGACCTCAAAGCCCGTCACTTTCCGGTCTTCGCACCGCCGCCGGGTCGCACTGATAGTGAGTATCTGCGAGAACTCTGCAACGAAGGTCTCATCTGGCGTTATGGGGAAAATCCTGCCCAGGTCTATCTCGATCGACTTGAGCAGGAACTCAAAGTCATCAATAAGATGGGCTATGCGAGTTACTTCCTGATCGTCTGGGACTTCGCTCGCTTTGCCCGTTCTCACGACATCCCCTGTACCGCGCGGGGGTCGGCCTGCGGAGCCCTTGTCGCGTACCTGCTTGGACTGGGCGATGTTTGCCCGATTCAATATGACCTGCTCTTCGAGCGTTTTCTCGACCCTTCCCGAACGGAAGCTCCCGATATCGATATCGACTTCTGTCGCGACCGACGACAGATGGTCATCGATTATGTCAAAGACAAATACGGCTCGGAAAACGTCGCACAGATCGGCACGTTCGGAACTCTCAAGGCCAAAGCCGCGATCCGCGACGTCGGCCGCGCGCTTGGCATACCCCTGATGCGTGTCAATGAGATCGCGAAACTGGTCCCGGAAGACTTAAAAGTCACTGTCAAATCGGCCCTCGAAGAGTCTCCCGACATCAAGCAGATGTATGACTCCGATTCCGAGATCAAGGAATTGATGGATGTCGCGATGGCGCTCGAAGGTCTGGCGCGGAACGTCGGTACGCACGCCGCCGGTGTCGTGATCGGGAATCGCCCGTTGATGGAGATCGTTCCGCTACAGAGGATCACCGGTAAAGAAGACATCATCACCCAGTGGACCGACGTCGAAAAAGCTGGTCTGCTGAAGATGGACTTCCTGGGGCTGCGCAACCTGACGATTCTCGACAAAGCTGTCAAAAACGTTCGGATGAACTTTCCCGACTTCAACATGAAGCCGATTGATTTCCCACTCGACGACAAGGAAACGTTCGCCCTTCTTCAGCGTGGCGAAACGAAAGGGATCTTCCAACTGGAGTCCGGCGGGATGCGTGACCTGCTCACGAAAATGAAGCCGGATAAATTCGCCGACATCATCGCGACCTCTGCGCTCTACCGTCCCGGCCCTCTCGAAGGGGGGATGGTCATGACGTACGTCAACGTCAAGCACGGCCGCGAGCCGATTCCGAAGGTCCACCCGCTCGTCGATGCCGTCCTGGATGAGACCTACGGCGTCATGGTCTACCAGGAACAGGTGATGCGGATTCTCAACCGCGTCGGAGGGATCGAGCTGTCCGCTGCCTACCAGTGCATTAAGGCGATCAGCAAGAAAAAAATTGACATCATGACCAAGAACAAAGAACAGTTCTTGAGTGGTGCCGAGAAGAACAACATGCCGCGCGAGCAGGCGGACGACCTGTGGAACCTGATCGAGAAATTCGCGGGCTACGGCTTTAACAAATCTCACAGTACCGCCTACGGCGCGATTGCTTACCAGACGGCGTACCTGAAGGCCCACTTCCCTCATGAGTTCATGGCCGCCCTTCTTTCCTGCGGAATGGAAAGTAGCGAGCGGATCGCAGAGCACGTCGATGACTGCCGGCGGATGAAGATCGAAGTCATCCCGCCCGACATCAACAGCTCCGATGTCGAGTTCAAAGTCGTCGGCAAGAAACTCAGCTTCGGTCTGGGGGCCGTCAAAGGAGTCGGAACCAATGCTGTCATCGCGATGGTGGAAGAGCGCGAAGCCAACGGCCCGTTCAAAAACATTCTCGATCTCGCTGAGCGAGTTGATCCCAAAGCCCTGACCAAGGGCAACCTGGAAACTCTGATCAAGGTCGGTGCCCTCGATTCGTTTGGCCCCAACCGAGAGCAACACATGCTCCTGGTCGAGCGTGCCGTCCAGCTCGCCGCCACGAAGCTGCGCGACAAAGCCCGTGGCCAGCGTTCTCTCTTCGAAGCCATGCAGGCTCAAGATGAAGCCAACGGCGAACAAGCCATTAACCTCCCCGATGCCGCCGATTGGCATGACCGACAGAAGCTCGCTGCCGAGAAAGAAATCCTCGGCTTTTACCTTTCCAGCCACCCGCTCGCCGAGTTCGAAAGCCAGCTGGTTTCATTCGCGACGCATAACATGGTGGATATCAAGGATCTCGAAGACGGCGCCGAAGTTGTCCTCGGCGGCATGGTCTCCTCGATCAAGAAAGTGATGTCTAAAAAGCCAAGCCGCAACGGCAACAGCCGGTATGCGAACTTCGATTTCGAAGACGGCACGGGTGTCATTCGCTGCATCATGTGGTCGGACCAATTCGCGGACTATGAACCTCTACTGGAAGCCGACGCCATCCGCATCATTCTGGGGCGCGTCGATAACAAACGCAACGAGCCCAACATCATCGTCAATAAGATGATGACGATCGACCAGGCCCGCAAAGACTTCACCCAGCACCTTTCGATCCGCATCGCCAAAGGCGTTCACACCAGCGCTGATGTTCAGAAGGTCCGCAAGATCCTTAAGAACCACCCTGGAAAAACCTCGGTCATCGTCTTCGTCGATTCCTACGACGACGCCCAGCCCGAGGACCGCTACCGCCTCACCCTCGCGACTCCCGGCACAATGAACGTCTCCTGCAACCCCGACCTGCAGCAGCAACTGGAAGAGGTCCTCGGGAGAGCATCGATCAAGCTGCACGGAGCAAGCTCGAGACGTTCGGGATCGGGGCAGTCGATCGGGCGGTGAGCGATCCCTGTGCCTGTAACGGAAATCGTTGAGTGATCTTATTCAACGGGAATCATCAGTGAGCTGACTGGAATCTCAACGGAATCATTTCCAGTCTGGAAAGTAACGCTTTGGTCTTCTGTGTAGATGATTCTGTCATTGTATTTCCAAGGGCCAATTGCATCGCGGTATGGACCCGTCATGACTTCAACTTGTCGCTCAATGAGGTTCACAATCCAGTATTCAGAAATTTGATTTTCTGCATAAAGCCCCAACTTCTCACCGCGATCAACAGCCAGTGAAGAATCAGCAACTTCCACAAGCAGGCAAACAGCTGCACCCTCTGGAATCTTGTTTCCAAATGAGTGTCGAGAACCTCGGATGACATAGATGTCCGGTTGTGGAGTGCTGTCTTTCAGCCGTAGCGCCCCCTGATTAACGATGCCAAACCGGTTTCGAGGGAGACCGGATTCGAGTCGAAACCCAAGTTCTCCAGTCGCAATCATGTGCGCAGCTCCAATCGCCTGCATGCTTCGAATCTCTCCTCGAATCAGCTCTGTTCGTTCGTCTGGATGAATGAAACCCTCATCGTGGAGACGTTCGTACTCCTTGTGAGTAAATTTCCGAACTGGTGTGCACGCAATTGGAAAACCCGTACTCATCGAAATTTCCTCTTAAACCATCAATACAGTGCCATATTATGTCCTGAAGTAGAATCACAGACAATCGCAAATTGATTCACTTGTTCCTCATTAGCAATCGGTTAGGCTACTGGATTCCTTCCATACCTATTTCAGAATTACGTGCGATCCCCCCCATGCAACTCACCCTCCAGGCCCATACCGCCTTTGGTCTCGAAGCCGTCGTCGCGCGCGAACTCAAGGGGCTGGGTGTCGAAAATGTCATCTCTGAAAATGGCAAGCTCACCTGGGATACCGATACCCGGGGCATGATCGATGCCCACCTCTGGCTACGTTGCGCCGACCGGATTACGCTGCAGATCGATACCTTCCAGGCGCGCGACTTTGACGATCTGTTCGACTGGATCAAGACGATGCGCTGGGAGCGCTGGATCACCAAGACGTCGAAGTTTCCCGTCAACGTTAAGCTCAATAAGTCTCAGATCAACAGCGTTCCCAACACGCAGAAGATCGTCAAGAAAGCCATCGTTGAACGCCTCTCTCAGGCCTACAACATGACGCAGTTCCCTGAAACCGGTGCCGTTTGTGCCATTGAATGCGTCATCGACAAAGACCAGGTCACCCTCGGCCTCAATACCTGCGGCGCTGGACTTCACAAACGCGGCTACCGCAAACTCGTCGGCGAAGCCCCTCTGCGTGAAACCCTTGCAGCAGCCCTCATTCAGCTCAGCTACTGGAACAAAGACCGTCTTCTTGTCGACCCCTTCTGCGGCAGCGGCACGATCCTTATCGAAGCCGCCATGATCGCCCGCAATCAGGCTCCCGGGCTGAACCGCGAGTTCGCCGCAGAAGCCTGGCCGTGGATCGAGAAGAAAGAGTGGCTCGATGCCCGCCAGTCCGCCGGTTCCAAGATCGAACCCATCACGGAGAAAGGGTTGATCGCCGGTTACGACGAAGACCCAGAAGCCATCAGGCTCTCACTCTATCACCTCCAACAGGCCGGCATGTCCGATCTCGTCCATGTCCAGCAGCGACGCTTCGAAGACTTCAGCACCCAGAAGAAATTCGGCTGTGTGATCACCAACCCGCCGTATGGCGAGCGTCTCAGCGAAGTCGAGCAGGTCCAGAAGCTGACCCAGATCATGGGCAAGAAACTTCGCGAACTCGAAACCTGGTCGATCTACGTCATCTCCGCTCTGGAAGACTTCGAAACCTACTACGGCAAACCCGCCGACCGCAGACGCAAGCTCTACAACGGCCCGATCCCCTGCACCTACTACCAATACGCGGGCCCCAAACCGCCACGCGAGAATGTTCCTACCGAGAAAGAAAATTAGCCACAGAGAACACAGAGATCTCAGAGTTTGAGTGCAGGAAATATTTCTGTTTTGATTCAGAACCTGTTTGCAGCTATCTCTCGTTTAGTCTCCCTCTGTGTTCTCTGTGGCAAACTTATTCTCAATCATCCTCCATCAGCAACTGTGGCAACTTTCCGTGAAAATCGATCGTCCGGAACATCGTGCGCGTCACCTTGAAGCCGATGGATTCGTACAACGTCACTGCTTTATGATTATCAGCAGTGACCTCTAAAAACACCGACTTAAACCCAAACTTCCGAAACCCCTCGATCGACTTGAGCACCAGGATCTTTCCCAATCCGCGATGCCTGTGCGCTGGCGTGATGCCGACATTCTGAATCGATCCCACCTGAGGCGTGTGTCCCAGGCCCTGGATCGTCCCGCAATAGTCGATCTCTGTTTGTCCCTGATACGCCAGCAGCCAGGTGGCATCAGCGATGAACGTGTGCTTGGCAGAGATGTCTTTCATCAACTGCAGGCAGCCCGTGTATTTTCCCAGGGCAGGAAAGATCAAGCTGTCAAATTCCTCCTGAAACGCCCGATGCTTCGTCTCGCTGTGCAAGGTCATCAGGCTACGCGACCACTCCATCCAGACGTAACCGTCTGGCAATGGCGGAGCAGGCTGCGGCGGTTCCGACAGCGATAGCGTCATCCGATATCGTTTCACAAAAATCGTCGACATGGCCCCAGGCTATTTTGTACGGACAGTCTTGCGTTTCAATACCATGCGAATCACGGCAATCTCGTACCCTTGTAGCTCGATCGGAATCGCATCACCTCCACGGACTTCCAAACAATGCGTTTGGATTCCCTTCTCATCCATCATGGCTGCTTCCAGGACCGAAAAGCAACTCGTCAGCGTCCCGCGCACCATTGTTCCTGTCGTCTCTGCGAAGGTAGCGACGACGCTGACCGACTCTGCGTCAATGTCACAGACGATCCAGTCCGCCACCTGAATCTGCGGATGGGACAGATGAAAGAACCACCCCTGCAAATTCGAAACAGGCATCTTTTCAACCTGTGAAACCTGCATCGGGGCCAACTGCTGCTCTCGAGTCGCCTGTGGAATCACATCATCAAAACTGAGTTGCAGCGAGAATCCGCGAGCAGATTCCCAGTTCGTGATGAGAATGGCATCCAGACGCGTGTAATCTTCATTGCGATAATACGCTCGGCCGTGGCTGAGAATCGCGACCCGTTCAAACTCCGTCGCGACTTCGATTGCACCCGTCGACTCGACTCTGCCATTTTCGATCGAGAACTTCGCATCATGCAACGAGCCGGTCACCGATGCAGACTGATCGCGCCAGGCAAACCGCGCTGTGTAAAAGTTCGACCATGGATCCCTCTGCGGAAGTATCGTCGGCTCCAGCGAGATCTCAATATCGAGTACCCGCGAGCCCGCAGCTAGACTGGTGGTCTGATGAAACTTGCAGATCTTCTCCTGGTTGGAGGGATCAAGCAGCCAGCCAGTCGTCGTTGCGATGACCGCTTTATTGCCGACTTGCTCAATCTTGACTTCGTCGGCGATCATGATCGAATAGCGCGTTGTTGACTGACCTCCGCCCAGCCCGAGTTCGACCAGCTTGGCGTCAATCGACTTTTCAAACGGAAAGCAGTACGCGATCTGCTGACTGAAGTGATTGACCAGAAAACTCCGCTGTTTCGACTGCAGATTGCGAATTTCACGAATCCCCCCGCTGCGAGGATTGATCGTCACTGTCAGCAGTCCATTCGTAAACTGGTGGTCTTTGGGCATCACCTGCAACGCCTCATGTCCCGACGACACGACTGAGGAGAGCTTCGACCAGAACGACGGAGCCGGTTTCGCTGCCCGTTGAGCGATGAATTCGCTCTCCGCTCGCGTGTCACTCGTCGCAACAAACGCATACCCAAACGCGGGCACACTCACAGGCGTCTCCAGCCAGCGTACTGCTTGCTCAGGGACGCTCACACGACGAAGTCGCTGAGGCATGGTCGAGAGATTGACTGCCAGATACCCGGCTTTCTGAATGCTATTTCCTGACGTCAACAGCTTAGGCAATGAGTCCGAGTCGACTTCATTCCGCTCGCCGTTCAGGCACAAACAAACCGTCCGCAGAATCTCCGTCTGCGACTTCACTGCCCGATCCACAAATGTCTTCGCGATCGAGGTCACGGGATCAGCAACCGACCTCGCGACCATCTTCTGCAGCGTCTGTGCCTGATAGCTCGAGACTCCCGGATGATAATATTTGTCTGCATCCCCGTCCGCCTGGAACTCAATCCATGCCGGCAGCGAGTTTAATGCCCCAAACAATGGCTGCACCCTCGCGACTGTCACCAGGTCCTGCCACCACCAGTGTGTCGTCGTTCCCCAGCAGCCGAGGACGGCTGAGCTGTGATAGTGATAGTTCATCGTTTCCGCGAGCGCTTCCATCAGTGGCAGGATCGACGTCAATCGGTCGACTGGAATCGGTTTGCTGAAAACAGCTGTGATCTGCGATCCATCGTGGCCTTCCCACATTCCAGACGCGGAATGGGACTTGGGAAGCTCTGCATCTTCAAACGGCACATGCAACGCCGAGGAGAACCCGAACCGCTTCAGATACATCGGCAACAGCGACGTCAGTGAATGCTGGTAGGTTCCGAAGGAGTGATGCAGCGTATTATCCGGCAGTTTCAAAGCCTGCTTTTTTGAACGAAATCGCTCCAGGAGATCCGCCGTCGGCAATAAGGACGGATGGGGCAGATCCGAGAAGCCATAGATGAGGGAGAGGGGATGCCGGGATGCCAGTTCCTGCAAAAGCTCTCGAGCGCCCGCCAAGTCCTCCGCGGTCGTTATCCCGTCTTCCAGTGAATTGTTCTCGCCGAGCATTAACGTAATCGGCTCACCTTCCGGACGATCAGCTCGAAGCTGTTCCAGAATCTTTCGGACATCGTCAAACGACGCGGCACGAGGTACCAGATTCAACTGCAGCAGAATCGGATCACGGAAGTAAAAGGTCCTTCTCGCTTCTAGGAGAGCATGAACGGTTCGTTCCCACAGTTTGCGGACCTCGTCCCGATCCCCAGTCATGACCGCTGTCGAAGTTTCCAGGAGAAGACGGTCAAACGCCTCCAGGCTGTAGCAATCCTCGTGATAGGAAAAGGTGGCCAGCAAACGAAACAACAGGTAGTTTGTCCCGAGGGCACGAAACAGCCCAAGGTCTTCCCCATTAGCGGTCTCGAAGTCCGCCAATTCCCCCTTCAGCCCTTCGTCTGAGCCACTTCTGATCCCCTCCCCGTCCACCAACAGGATGAGGCTGTTATCAGGAAGCTGAAGTCGCTTTAGTTTGCTCTGATAACTATCGATCGCAGTCGAAGGCATGATCACCAGCGAGGGCTCATCCCCCAACGGCAAGTTTGTCTCACTCATTCTGTCCAGCGACAGGACCTCCGGTACGCCGAAGCGTTTGACCAGCAGCGGGTGAAATGCGTGACGAAATGTCAGCAGAATCGGAAGCAATTCCTTCTCTCGGGCCTGCTTGAATGGCTTGGCCAGATCGGAATCGACCATCACGATGCGATAACGGGACGGTGACGTCATGCCGGTTGGATGCTTTCTGGAGGTTTTTCGTGCCCGCGTTGACGATGGTTTTGACGTTTCCGTCAATGTCCGCCAGGCAGAACGTCTCAATGTCTGGTCGTGCAGATTCTGACGACAGTGTGCTTGAAAATGCGTGGTAAGACCTGTGTTGGGTCACCGGTCTAATCCGTAGATCCCCAACAGATCACCTGAATTCTCTCAGGTCCGTGACTCCAGCAAATGAACGCTGGCGAACTGCTGTTAGAATTCCGAATGACCTGACATTGACTGGAATTTTTATGGGAAAGTCGTGTTTCGTATTGTCTTTACGACGTCGACCCATGAAAATGACTATACACGTCATATCATTTCATTTCGATCCTGTGAGTACCCGTCTGACATGATCCTTGCCCTCTGTCCTGTCATCATTCTTATTTTTTTCGCGATCAGCAGGACGCGCACGGATAATCCGGTCTCTCACCTCCCGTCTGACTGGGTCAGTTTTCTGATCCTGGCTTTCCAACCTCGTCTGGTTCCATGTTACGCGATTGCATCTCGCGCTCGGCGATCTGCAGTTTCGTTGCATTGTCATTCGTTGCATTGTCATCAGAGAACCACGTGACGATCGCCGCCCTGCTTCATGTTGCTCATGAGGTCTGGCTGTCTTGAGCTGGCGTTTCCCGCGAATTTTGTGTTGTTTTATGGCACACTTTTCTACGTTGAAACGGTATCCTTAATGCGTCACGTCCAACAATTCAGCATCTCTTGTCGTCTTTATTAGTAAGACAGACATCTTGTTTCTCATGGAGTTTCTGCCGTGGCGGATCAAAACGCAGTTTGGGGTATTGAAATTGGCCAAGCCGGTTTGAAAGCAATTCGCGTCGAACGTGACCGCGATAGCGACGAACTGATCGCGACCAACTTCGATTACATTGCGCACCCCAAGATTCTCAACCAACCAGATGCCATTCCCGATGAACTCATCCGGGATGCGATGAAGACATTTACGTCGCGCAACAAAATTGAAAACGAGATGGTCGCCATTTCCCTCCCAGGCGCCAATGCTCTCTCGCGATTCATCAAACTGCCTCCCGTTGAGTCGAGTCGGATCGCGGAAATCGTCAAGTACGAAGCCCGCCAGCAGATTCCTTTCCCGCTCGAAGAAGTCATCTGGGACTTCCAACCCGTCGGTACGGGCACGACCGAGGGGACATTCACCCTCGAAGCAGAAATCGGCCTGTTTGCCATGAAGCGCGATCAGGTCATGAAGAACCTGCGCCCGTTTCTGGAAAAGAAGATCGAAGTTGAACTGATCCAGATTGCTCCTTTGGCTCTGTTCAACTTCCTTTACTTCGATGTGCTCAAGCTCGATCCCAAAGCCGATGCCAATCCAACCAATGAGAACGTCCTCATCATGGATATGGGGACCGACAGCACGACATTGATCGTGACCAACGGTTACAAGATCTGGACCCGCAACATTCCGATGGGCGGTAACCATTTCACCCGTGCCCTGACGAAGGAAATGAAACTGACCTTCGCCAAAGCCGAGCACCTCAAAATCAACGCGACCCGCTCGCCAGATCCACGCGCTGTCTTCCAGGCAATGAAGGGCGTCTTTACCGAGTACGCGGCCGAAGTTCAGAAGTCGATCAACTTCTTCGCCGGTGCCAACCGTGAGTCGAAGATCGTCAAGGTCATCGGCGTCGGCGGTGCCTTCAACATGTCCGGTCTGCAGAAGTATCTCGAACAGCACCTGCAGAGCTATCCTGTGGAACGCGTCGATAAATTCAGCCGACTGGTCGGCGATAGCGTCATCAATGCTCCTTTGTTCAAAGAGAACATCTCGACGTTCATCGTCCCGTACGGTCTGGCGATTCAGCAGCTGAAAAAGACCAGCATTCGCACAACTTTGCTGCCACCAGAAATCGCCAACGAGCGTCTGGTCCGCCAGAAAAAACCATGGGCCGTGGTGGCAGCAGCTGGACTCCTCGCGGGCCTGTCATTATCAGCCGTGGGCTACGCCAGCACCTACAGTGCAGTCGCTTCGCCAGAGTTTAAATCGGCGGTTGATGAATCCAAAAAATATGCCGACATGACTTCGGGCTACACGCGAGACTATGAAGGCAAGGTTTCCGAGTACCAGGGACTTCGTGATGCCAGCCTCAGTTATGTTGCTGGTATTAAAGATGATACCTGGCTGGAGTTCTATAAAGCCCTGACAGAATGCTTCCCGCGTGATGTTGCCGAGCAGCGGGACGAAACTGACCTCTCGAAGCAGAATCGACTCTATGTCGATCTGATTGCGACTGAATTGAAGCCAAATCTGGCCGAGTGGTACGAAACACTTCTGCCTCCTCAGAAGATCTACCTGCTCGATGGCGAGAAAGAAACGCCTCCCGAAGGCAAAGGCTATCTCGTCACGATCGTTGGGACCCATTACCACCACATTCCCGAAGATCCGGAAATGCAGGGAGCCAACTACCTGGAAAACACGATCCTGAAGAATCTCCGTCAATGGACGATCAAAGACGAGATGGGCAATGTCCTCCCCGTCCGTCAGATGGGGATTTCTTACGCAACGTTGATTTCCTCGAAGAAAAGCGACGTCGTGATTGCCAAACGAGATCGTGAACGTCGTCAGCCTCGCATGAATATCTTGAATGCCCCTCCCCAAACAGGTCTGCCCGGCGGCGGTTATCCAGGCAGTGAAGGATCCTCTCCGATGATGGGGTCCGAGGGGATGATGGAGGGTGCTCCTCAAAGCGGGATCTATGACCCGGCTTCCATGAGCGGCAACCCGTCTGCGAATCCCGGCGGACAAGCGACGACGCAAACCCACCTCATTCAGACAGATTTCAAACTGCAGTTTCTCTGGAAGAACGTCCCTAAGGCCGAACGTCAACCAAATCCACCGGATGCTGCTGCTCCTGCCGAAGGCGATGCAGCACCAGCGACCTAGTTCTCAGTTTCGGTCTGTTTCGTATTTCATCCTGATCTCTCTCACCTCGATCGAGGTTTCCTACGATGGATAAGCTCAAACCAATTATTAAACATAGATTCTGGGTCCTGTTCGGCCTCGTTCTAATCATTCCGATCATCGGCTGGTGGCTCGCGACGTCGAGTCTCAATGCTGCACGTATCGCTCAGGAAACAGCCGTCAAAACGGCCTTCGAGCAAGCGGCGTTCAAAGCCGGTACGCCCAATCAGCAATGGGATGATAATCTCATCAAGTACATTGAAGATCAGACTGAGCGCAACAAGGAAGCACGTAAGTTTCTGTGGGAACTACAGGCCAAACTTCAGACTTGGCCGGATATTCTCAAGCGGTATATCCCAAAAGAATATTACGGTAACCTCGCCACCGCAGCGTGCAACATTTATCGCAACGAGTACCCCAAGGAACTGGAGCGGGTCTGGAAATCGATCAATCCGTATGATCCAGTTTATTTCCCCAAAGGAACCGTCATTTTTCAACCACAAGCTCTCCCACGCCGGTATTACGGCGATCTTCCCCCCACACCTCAAAATGTCTGGGAAGCTCAACAGGATCTGTGGTTACTCGAAGGGTTGTTTGATGTCGTCCGCCGCGTGAATCAGGACGCTTCTGCTCCCACCGAATCTGTGGTTCGCTCGATTGATGTTCTTCAACTACTCGGCGGGACAGGCGAAGGAGCCTCTGCCGATGCTGCCGGCGGCGAAGGCAGTGACATGATGGAAGGGATGATGGGCCCTGGTGGGCCGGGCGGGGCTGGTGGGATGGGAGCAACGGCCACCGTTTCTTTCGATCCGGCTGATGAATTTGGATCAGAAGCAGTCGCCACCGCAGGAGAAGGTGGTGAGGGCGAGATGATGATGCCATCTCCGGGAGGTGGTTCCGGAGGGATGGGCGGACAAGGTGGCGTACCCACCTATAACGAAGATGGAACCGAAGTTCAGACCGCTCTCCGCTGGGTTGGAACTCAAGAACGAGCCGATCAGATCTACATGAAGCGTGGCTTTTATATGGAATGCCTCGTCGATCACCGTCACCTTCCGGCCTTCCTGGTCGAGTTGGAAAACTCGCCCTGGCTGATTTCTGTCGTGCGTGTCCAGATGGGACGCGGCTCCGCCGGTGCCAGTGGTGGCATGGGAGGTAGCGGCGGTTACGCCGGTGGAATGAGTGGAGAAGGTGGATTTGGCGGTGGTGGCGGCGGATTTGGTGGTTCGCCTATGCAGCCAGGCATGGGAATGGGAGGCGGATTTGGTGGTGGTGGATTCGGCGGCGGATTCAATACTGGCGAAGGGAATCGCGGTGGTGGATTTGGTGGAGGTTTCTCCGGTGGCATGGGGACTCCAGGCATGCCGGCTGCGAACAATGGCAGACCTCCCGAACTGGTCAACCCCTTCATTGGAGGAGGCCCCACGATCCTTGATCGCACGAATAACACAAACCGAGGTCCAAGGTTCAACCAGCAGCAGAATAGCCAAGCCATGGATGTCATGACGGCCATCACAAACGCGCCTTACGTTTATCGAGTCGCGATCAGTGGATTGTTTACCATTTACAACCCACCGCCAGCTGAAGTGGCCGTTGTCACGGAAGGGGCCGAAGCGCCTGTCACAGACCCTGCCGTTACGGATCCTGCTGCGATCGATCCCAATGTTGCACCAGTTGATCCCAACATGCCCCCTGTGGCGGATCCGGCGACAACTCCTCCAGGTACAGAAATGGCTCCTCCGGCCAACGGCGACACTCCAACTCCTGCCGCGACTCCAACTGGCACGCCGGAGACAGACGCGTTAGGCTTGCCAACAGAGACGCCTCTGCCGGCTCCAGCGGCCGAGAACCCATTAGGTCTGGGCGAGCAACCTCCAATGCAGAACCCTCCCACACCCGTAACACCTCCCGAGGGAACACCCGGGGCAACACCTCCTGCGGGCGAACCGGGAACTCCGCCTCCGATGAACGAGCCGGGCACGAATCCGTGAACCGGGCTCTCATTAAAGAACCGATGTCTCAGAATTCACATCTCTTTGCATTTTCGAATTGATTTTCTGCAAGTTGATCGAGGACTCATATGAACGCGATTAAAGGTATGTTCTCAAAAGAAGGTATGAAGCAACTACTGCTTCATCACGGTGAGAAAATTGCCCTCAGCGTTACCGGGATCATCATCCTGGCTGCCCTGGTGACGACGAAATGGATTCCATTTCCGAAAAGCCCCAATGAGCTCAAGGAACTGGTGCGCAAGTCGTACGATAGCGTCCAGAACAACATGTGGAATGAGCAGGAAAAGTACGATACTCTTCATGAGGACAACACGGTTGCCATCATCAATAACAAATTGACACCCCTGAAAGTCCAGACCTACGATTTTCCGGTTACGCTATATGATGCGATCAATGATGATCAGCAGCCTCTCCGCGATCCATCCTATGAACCCGTTCAAGATCTCCTCGTCACATCAGGTTACGCTGTGATCGCAACGATCAAGGATCTCGTCCCAACTTCGGAAGCCGTTCCGACTTCGCCGACGACACCAACGACCAATCCATTAGAAGGCCAGAACACGGACTTCATCCCGAACACGGGTTTTGGTGCGAACGGGATGGGTGGCGAATCCTCTGGTAGTGAGTTCGGGCCTGCGGGGGGTATGGGAACGGGCGGGATGGGGCCAGGTGGCATGGGTCCAGGCGGACGGCCAATGGGCGGTCCTGGGAATATGCGTGGTGGTCCGCCCATGAGCTCTGGCGGGATGGGACCGGAAGGCAGCGGATACGATCCGTATGCAGGCCGTGAAATGAACAATCTGGCTGTCAGCAATCTTGAGCCAGTGGCCCTTCGTTACAACGCCGTCCGCGGTATTTTCCCACGCCGTGAGCAACTGCGAAACATTGCCGAAGCTCTCCACATCAGCGAATACGAAGCCGAGCCTTATCTTGACTTCCTGAACTTTAAACTCCAACGACGATCACTCAAAGGTGGTGCTCAGAAAGCGGAAGCCGACTGGGAAAACGCAGCCTGGGAAGATGTCGATACCAAAGTCGCGACAGATATCGTTGAACGCTCCGCGAATTTTGAAAACGACATGGTTTACTCAACGATCACTCACCCCGTCTTCACCATGCCACTCCCTTCGCGCATCCTTGGATTCTGGAGCGATAAAGCGACTCACCCGGGTGTGAAGAACTTCCAGCTGTCTGCTGAAGAGCAGGCCATCGAAGCCAAACTCAATCAGCAGATCCTGCAGGATTATCGCAATGTTCTGGAATCAGAAGCTAAGAAGCCAGGACGTGGCGGGTTCTCCGGATTTGTCAACAACATGGGCGCTGGTATGCAGCAGATGGGGAGTGAACTGGGAGCAGGCGGTGGTGGTGGCAATGATGCACTTTCCAATTCACCTCGTGCCCGCAAACTTCTCGCTGAACTCAATAAGCAGTTTGGCTCAAACGATAAGAACATGAAGGACAAAATTATTGAGCACATCAAGGCACGTACGTCAGCTGCTGGCAACGTGTTGCTGTTCCGCTACTTTGACTTCGATGTTAAGCCAGATACCCAGTATCAATATCGTGTCCAACTCGTCATGGTGAATCCAAACTACGGTCAGCCCGTTGCGTCCGCGTTGTCACTGGAAGTTGTCACGGGTGCAGAACGTATTACTCCCTGGAGCAATACGAGTAACTCTTCTTATATTCAGCCCGATGTGGAGTACTTCGTCACCGGAACATCACCCGCCAAAGGCTTTGCAGATGCGCTGGCATCACTGGCGATGTTTGAATGGAACAAGCAGACTGGTACTCACATCAAGGCCAACTTGCCGATTTCTATTGGCCAGTTCGTTGGTGGCAAGGTGAAGACCTATGTCATCCGTCCGGAAATTCCCAGCTATGAAAACGAAGACGCCTATTTCAATTCGACGGATATGCTCGTCGACGTTGATTTTGATGTGAAGATTGATCGCGAGTATCACAAGGACCTCGCGATTACCGAGCGTTCTCTCGGCTATGTCGGCATTGTCCCCAAGACAGTCGTGATTGACTCAACGGGCGCGTTGAAGATGTCGGATTCCATCTCGAATCTGGCACGTAAGACGGCTGTTGAGAAGATGGTCGATGACGAGCACAAGTTCTTCGAAACACTCAAAGATGGCCTGACCAACCCGACTGCAGGCATGGGTAGCGAAGGAATGGGAGAATATGGATCCAGTGAAGAGATGGCGGGAATGGGCCGTGTCACCAATAAACAGCAAAACTCGAATCGACGCCTCGGTCGTGGTTCTGGCAGCGGTTCGGGAGGGATGCCTCCAGGGGGCATGCCTCCGGGACGAGGCGGATCGGGCGGAATGCAGCCTGGGATGTCGGGACCAGGTGGTGGTATGCCACCAGGACGAGGTCGCTAATCATTCACTCTGACGTGCGGAGCAGGTCATGAATATCGAATTGAGTCGATTGTCTCAAATCATGGGATGCAGCCTTTTATTGGGCTGCATCCTTTTTCCCTGCGCGGCTCAGTGTCAGTCTCCCTCGGCCAAACAGGCTCCTGCGGAAATCAAAGAGTACCGCACGGATATTGAGTTCGAAATCGTAACCCCACAACAGGGAACCGGTGGCTTTATTGCTCAACAGTGGGCCAAGGATTTCGGCACCCTCAATGTCGATATTCGTCTGCGCCAGCCACTTGTTGAAGACAAACCAGACATTACCGAAACCATCAATGGTCGCTGGCGCCGAATCAAGATCGTCGGACAGATGGCGGGCGATGGAACGCTGACATTTGCCAACAAAAAAACCTTCAAGCCAACCGACCTGCGTCAGCTGCGTGAGTGGATCGAAGAACTCAGAACTTACGGCAAGCAAGGTGCACCCAATGGCCAGCCGGCATGGGGACTGAGCAAAGCCCAGTTCGAGTCTGTCAACAAACTCCTGGCTCAACCTGCGACATTCTCAACCCCCGTCACATCAATGACCCTGCTTGATGCTGTCGAGGAAGTCCTTCCCAGGAAGGGCGAAATTCCGTGGCAGCTGACGGATGCTGCACGCGATCAGCTTGCGTCTCATCTGGTCTCTGCACCCAAACTGCCCGATGTCACCGGCATGACCAAGGGCACTGCTCTCGCCATTCTCCTCAAGTCACATGGCCTGGGCATGCGACCTCAGCGACTTCCCAATTCGTCAATTGAGATCAAGATCGATACTGTTAACTCTGGTAAAGATCTCTGGCCGGTCGGGTGGGATCTCGAGACGATCAATCTTAAACGCCTCGACGCTGCCCCGACTCTCTTCTCGATGAAGCCCATTAAAGCCACAAAAGAGCCATTGTCTGAGTTGGTCAGACGCGCCTCCGAGGAAACCAAGGTTCCGATTCTTCTTGACCAGACGAACCTGGCTGCACATCAAGTCGATCCGACGAAACTCATGATCAACTTACCTGAAAAACGCACCGCCTGGGCCCTGGTCCTTGGCACTGCGACGACTCCTCACCGTCTTCAGGCAAACCTTCGGATTGATGAAGCAGGTAAGCCCTTTATGTGGATCGACGTTTTTGTCCCCGGCCAGCTGCCTGCGACTCGATGATCCAATCGAGTTTATTTCAACAAGCTCAGCTGCTCGGCGAGTTCTGATCGCCAAACTTCGAGACTGGGAATCATTTCTGCTGGCTCTCCGGCGCCATCGGGAAACGCAATCGCCAGTACCACTTGAGGCTCTCCGTCGATAATCACAGGACAGGACAGCGAATACTTCGCTCCAAATCTCACGAGCCAGTCTGCCGACCCCGTCAAGCGTTCCTTCGACGGGTCCGCCATCGCCGGGACGATCTTTCTCTCCCAGCATGCCGCGACAATCCCGAGCTTGTTCTGTTCCCATTTGACGTGACGCGTTGCGTCTTGAAATCCCTCCTGCACATCTTGCGTGATCGCATCCGTCGCCGAGTACGCTACCAGATCCAGATGGCTCCCGGGCGTCACGTGCCAGTACCCGCTCGCAATTGCCCCCAGTCGATCATTCAGCGTGACAAGTCCCGCCTTGACTGTGGCAGCATCTCGGCTGACGAGTTGCGCAATCGTATTGTTCATTTCACTTCTTCCAGAGGATAATCCGAGATCGGCAGCTTCTGTTTTAGAACTTCTTTCAGTCGATGCCACCCGCGTGTGACGAGTTGCTCTCGTTCACTAACAAACTCCGCGTCGAGTTCGTGTTTGTCAAAGAATCCCTCGCACTTCACCGGCGTGAAATCGTCCGAGACGATGTACTGTGCCAGCGTCGGGTCACACAGCAAGTGTCGCTCGGGCATCGCCAGCAGCTCTCGGCTTTCGACTTCACCAATGACATACCGGACATACAAACTGCTCTGCGTGATCTTCTCGACGGGCTTGCCGCAGACTTCACAGACATATCCTTCGTCGCAGCGGGCCATGGGAAAGGGTCTTCTCTTCAGCGAATTGGGGTCAATGGATGACGTCTCTCATCTCTTCTTTTATGATGACGCTTCATTCAACGAAGGACAACCATGCCCGTATCACAAACACATGACTGGCTCATTCGAGGGAATCGTCACATTCTCGGTGAGCGAACCTGGATCATGGGCATCGTCAACGTCACTCCCGACAGCTTCTCGGACGGCGGCCATTACATCGATCCCGATGTTGCTGTTGAGCGGGCCTTAAAACTCGATCAGGACGGCGCTCACATCCTTGATCTCGGCGGCGAATCAACGCGCCCCGGCTCACTGCCAGTTCCACTCGACGAAGAACTCGCCCGTGTCATTCCGACGCTCGAACGCCTGCGCCCTCAAACCGAGCGCCTGATCTCGATTGATACCAACAAAGCCGAAGTCGCCCGCGCCGCTCTCGAACGGGGCGCCGACATCATCAACGACATCTCCGGCTTTACTTTTGATCCCCTCATTGCAGACGTCTGTCGTGAATACGAAGCAGGCATGGTCTGTATGCACATCCAGGGAACTCCCGCGACGATGCAGCAGAATCCGCATTACACGGACGTCGTTGGCGAAGTTCGCGACTGGCTCCACGAGCGACTCAACGCCTTCGCAGAACTTGGCATCCAATCAAACAGCGTCGTCATCGACCCTGGCATCGGTTTCGGCAAAACTGCTGAGCATAACCTGCAGCTACTATCCCATATCAAGCAACTGCGCGCGTTGGGGCGTCCCGTTCTCATCGGCCATTCCCGCAAACGCTTCCTCAAGAAAGTCCTCGGCGAAGAACTTGACGAAGCTCTCTATGGCACGATGGGTGTCACCATCGCCCTCGCTCAGCAACACTGTGACATCATACGCGTCCACGACGTCCGCGCCGCACGCGATTCACTGATGGCATGGAATGCTGTCGCGAGCAGAGTTACATAATGCCATTCTCGGTCCCTTCTCCCTTGAGGGGAGCCGCATTTTGTCCCTTCTCCCTTGAGGGGAGAAGGTGGCAGCGCAACACCTCAGGTGTTTACAAAATACAGTGCTGACGGATGAGGGTGCGCTCTAGGCAAATGCAGATACCCGATGCGTCATAAGACGCCAGGCATCTGCATTAATCACTCTCACCGCCCTAACGTTTGATCCACCAGCTTGCGGTACTTCTCGATATTCTTCTTCACTGTCTCGAAATCACCATCGGCCAGGATCTGCTCATTAAACAGACAGCTGCTCAGGCCGACGGCGGAAACTCCTGCTTCGAAGAAGGCCGCGATGTTTGTCTCGTCGACCTTGCCTGTCGGGATCATGCGAATATGCGGAAACGGCCCCTTCACGGCTTTGATGAACTCTGGTCCGACAACATGCCCTGGGAAGACCTTCACAAAATCCGCACCCGCCTGCCACGCGGTCATGATCTCTGTCGGCGTCATGACACCTGGCATCACCAGTCGCGAGTAACGCTTGGCGAGTCTGATGATATCGACATCGAGGTGCGGGCAAACCAGGAAACTGGCGCCCGCTAAGATTGCCTGCTGACCAGCGGCTGTGTCCAGAATCGTGCCCGCACCCATCGACAGCTTCGGGCTATGTTTCTCGATGGAATCCGTTATTAGTTTCCCGGCATTCTTGACGTCGAAGGTAATCTCGATCAGCGTAATACCGCCTTGCACGAGGCAGTCAACCAGTTGGGGCACCTTGTCGGGGTGCTTCGTTCTAATGATTGTCACCAGCCCATCTTTTTCGATTCTCTCAACTGGGTGCATGCGCGGTCGCCTTATCGTCTTGAATGTTTTGTGGCAGGATGCGTTGACGTCGTATCTTAACTTCGACAGCCACACCACGACAACCACCGATCAATGTTCGTTTCTCGAAAGCTCCCGATGAGCCCCTTGATTCTCGCCAGCAGTTCACGTTATCGACGTATGCTTCTGGAACGTCTCCGCATTCCCTTCGATTCGATCTCACCGGATGTCGATGAAGAAGCCGTCAAACAGCAGGTGGCTGATCCGATGCAGCTCGCGACGACACTCGCCCGTGCAAAGGCTATCAGGATCTTCGAGGCTCATCCCGACACAACCGTCATCGGCAGCGATCAGCTTGCGGCCTGTGATGATCAAATTCTCGGCAAGCCTCACGCTGAAGAGAACGCCATCAACCAGCTTCTTTCACTGGCCGGAAGAACTCACCACCTCATCACTGCTGTCTTCATCGCCAGCCCCGATGGCCACAAAGAATTCGTCGACATTACACGCTTAACGATGCGACCGTTGACTCGTGATGAAGCCCGCCGCTACGTTCACGCCGACCAGCCTCTTGATTGTGCCGGTTCCTACAAATTCGAATCCCTCGGCGTCACTCTCTTCGATGCAGTCAAAACCGAGGACATGACCGCCATCACCGGCCTGCCACTCATGAAATTAGCCCAGTCCTTGAGAGAACTGGGCTATCAGATTCCATAAGTTGTTCCTTCTCCCCCGGGGAGAAGGTGGCCGAGTCTTCGAGGTCGGATGAGGGACCTCTGCGAATTTCGACTCGCGTTCACTAACCTCAAGCTGCGTTCTGCGAAAGCCCCAGATCAGCCGAAGGCATTGCAATCACCGGCGCGACTTCAGCAGCCGAAATGGGCGGCGTTGCGGCAACCGTTGCTTTCTGTCCCAGCGCGACCACTTCTTCTACCAGTCGTCCATAGTCGGACGCTCCTGCAGAATTCGGGGCATACTCAAAAATCGATTGTCCGAAACTCGGAGCTTCTGCCAGCTTGATGTTTCGACGAATTCTCGCAGCAAACACTCGGGCTTTTGACCACGGAGCCTGAGGATCGCTCCCTGTCAGGAAATTGTTCAAATCGTCGGTGACGTCGGCCGCCAGACGTGTTCCGGTCTCATACAGACAGAGAATGATCCCGCTGACCTGCAGAGCGCGGTTCAATCGACGCTTAATCAGCGCCGTCGTCTCCAGCAGTTTCGAAAGACCCTGCAGCGCGAAAAAGTGTGGCTGCAACGGAATGATTACTTCATCAGCCGCAGTGAGGGCATTGATTGTCAACACCCCCAACGAGGGTGGGCAGTCGAGAATGACGAAGTCAAACTGCTGCTCTTTGGCCAGGGTCGCGATCGCCTGACGCAAAACGAGTTCTCGACCCTGCGCATCGACGAGTTCCAGCTCTGTCGCGGCCAGGTCCAAAGACGCGGGCACAACCCACAAATGCGAATTGACCAGCTGTTTGACCTGAGAGAGTCTCTGTTCACCCGCGAAAACCGAGTAAACGCAGTTCATTCCGCCAGAAACTTCAATTCCCAGGTGCAGCGAGCTATGAGCCTGCGGATCGAGGTCAATCAGGCAGACTTTATGCCCCGCACGGGCCAGTCCAGCCGAAAGATTGACACTGGAAGTGGTTTTTCCCACTCCCCCTTTTTGATTCATAATTGCAATCGTTCTCATCGGAGAAGGATTCCTTTCCAGACGTCGATGAGGTCAGCTTCAACGCACAGCCATGCAGCATCCCAGCCGCTGGCCATCGCGGAGGGGATCTATAACACAAACCTGCCGAGTGTGTCCACCTGGGAATGACCGGAATGATCCGTTCACCAACCTTCGACATTTTCCTCAGCCAGCCTCGTTTAGCTTGATTCGCTTGGTTGTGCCCGGCAGAATAGTCCGTATCATGGAAAACTCCGATCCGTTCGCACCAAAGCGGGTTGGAATTTCACCGACACATCTATGCGAAGATGATTGTCTTTGCCGTCGAGACGTCAGTTTCGTCGGCAAAGTGGCATCGATCGCCCCCAAAACCGAGATGCGCATCTTTCTTTCCTCGGTCGAGGGTTTCCAAGCCCCGAAATACATCTCTGAGTTCCAAAGATATCTGAGGACGACCGAATGAATCTGCAACAGGGTAACACTGTCGGTATTGATCTGGGAACGACGTATTCTTCCCTGGCTTTGATCGGCGAAGACGGCGAACCACTTTCTGTGACGAATAACGATGGCCACACGATCACGCCGTCGGTCGTCCTTCTGGGCGACGAAGGCCAGGTCGTCGTCGGCCCGTCCTTCGAGCGTATGTCGGTCGAAGATCCACAGCGGATCATCGAAGCCGTCAAACGGCAGATGGGTAACAAAGACTTCCACATCGTCTATCAGAACAAAAAGCTGACTCCGGAGTTCATTTCCGCACTCATTCTCAAGAAGCTCAAACAAGACGCAGAAGCCAAGATCGGCCCGATCGGTAACGCCGTTATCACTGTCCCGTATTACTTCAATGACCTGCGCCGTAAAGCCACTCAGGATGCAGGCCGCATCGCTGGTCTGAACGTCATCGACATCATCAACGAGCCGACCGCTGCGACTCTCGCCTACGCCTGGATCAAAGGGGAACTGGGACGCGGAGCCTCCGATGCCAACGTCAAAGAGAAGACGATTCTCGTTTACGACCTCGGTGGTGGAACGTTCGACGTGACCGTCGTCCGCTATACCCCTACGAACTTCAAAGTCCTCGCGACCGACGGCGACGTCATGCTGGGCGGTCTCGACTGGAGCCGACGAATCGTCGACCACGTCTGCGAGCAGTTCCAGCGTAAGTACGACGAAGATCCACGCGACGATCCAGAAACCCTTCTCCAGTTCACTCAGGAATGCGAGCAAGCCAAGCGGGATCTCAGCTCGAAGGCCCAGGTCAACGTCGGCGTTTACTATAAAGGCAAGTCGCTCAACGTTGCCCTCACCCGTGGTGACTTCGAACGCATGACCAGCGACCTCCTCCAGCGGACTCGTGATACGACTGAGCTCGTCATGGAGCAGGCTGGCATCAAGCCTCAGGAACTCGACGAAGTCGTCCTCGTCGGCGGTTCGACGTACATGCCCGTTGTCGAGAAGATGCTCGTCGAAGTCTGTCAACGCAAACCGTCCAGAGACGTCAAGCCAGAAGAAGCAGTCGCCCTCGGTGCTGCGATCCACGCGGCGATTCTCGAAGCCAAAGCCACCAAAGGCAAGTCCCGCCTCGGGATGGCAATCGTTAATCGTCTTCGTTCGGTCGTCACTTCCGACGTCAACTCGCACTCTCTGGGTGTCAAGATCAGCGACCCGAACAACCGGGCTCGCAAGATCAACCACATCATGATCCCGAAGAACACCCAGATCCCTTACAGCGTCTCTCAGAAGTTCGTGACCAACTCGGCGTCTCAGCAGACCATTCACGTCAACATTCTCGAAGGAGACGCGATCGACCCATCGGCCTGTACGCTGATTGGCGACTTCCGCATCGTCAACCTTCCGCCAAACCTGCCGGCTGGTTCGCCCGTCGAAGTCACCTACAGTTACGACGCGAATGGTCGTATCCAGGCGACTGCTCGCGATCTTGTCGGCAATCGTGAAGCAATGACGGAAATTGTTCGTGATTCCGGGATCAACAGCGAAGAAGTCGACAACTTCTCGACCCTGGCTGAGGCTTACTCCGTCGAATAAAGTATCATGCAAGCCCCCGGCGATTCACCGGGGGCTTTTTCTTGTCGGGCGGTGGAATGACCGCCGCTCTGCGGCAGCGTGACCCGCTGCAAACCCGCGATGCACAACGGTGAAAGGACTGTCCGGCGTGGCTATTGACGTCTACAAAGAATGGCTCGGCATTCCCGAAGAGTTCCGTCCGCCGACACACTACCAGCTGCTGCGTGTTGTCGACTTCGAAGACGATCCCGGGAAAATCCGCGCTCACTACAAGAAACTCAACGCACACGTCCGCAAGTACGCGACCGGCCAATTCTCTGTTGAGTCACAAGAACTTCTCAACGAACTCGCCAAAGCCATGCTCTGCCTGACAGACGGCGAGCGTAAACGCGAGTACGACGAGTCCCTCGGACGTGAATTCGAAGAAGACGAGTCAGCCCATCTCACGATGGGGCAGGCGGCCGTGAAGCAGAATCTCCTCTCGCGCGATCAGGTCAAAGAGATCGAGCAGTTCGCAGAGCGTCGTGGTCTGGAATTCCGAGATGCCTCCGTCCAGATGAAGCTTCTCGATACCGAAACGGCCGCCCGGCTTCTTGCTGAAGAGAAGCGGATGGCGTTCATCGACATCGCGGAACTCATCCCTGATGATGACGTCCTTGATCAGATCCCGCGTCTTCTGGTCAAAAAATACCAGATCATGCCCTTGTTCATTGATGACGACAAAGTTCTGATCGCCTGCCCTGACCTGCCGGATCACGAACTCGAAGACGAAATCCGTCTCCGCTTTGGGCTTTCCATGCGTCCAGTCATCGCGACCCCGCTTTCAATCAATCAGGCCATCAATAAATACTACGCCCCTGGCGTCCGTGACGAATCACTCGCCGTCAAAAAAGCCGAGGCTAAACAGACCGGTAAGGAAAAGACGTCCGGGAAGAAAGAGACTTCAAAAAGCGAAACGAAGTCCAAACCGGAGAAAACAAAGAAAGCAGCAGCTGCACCTGCCGATCCCGATCAGCAGCGCAAAATCGGCATTATCATCGTCTGCTGGTCCTTCTTCGCAGGCTACCTGCTCGATAACTACCTGCTTAAGCCCATTCTCTTTCCCAAAGCTTCTGTCGTGTTGTTTTTGATGCCGATCCTTGGCATTGGTGCTGCCGTTTATGTCTACCTCAACTACTTCGCGAAGAAGCGGTAGCATTTCAACGAGACTGTCATTCAAAAATACAAAAGTCTTCGCCAGTTCTACGACCTGGCGAAGACTTCTCTTTTTATACCGTCAACGCAAAACGTGGTTTACTGCTTGCGGTCTTGCAAGAGTTGCAGAAGCTCGACTTCACTCGGAAAGTTCTCGACCGCTTCGTCCATGTCGATTTCGCCATTCTTATCGGCATCGAGTCGATCAAAGAGTTTGCCGCCGCGGGCCGCTTCGTCGCGGGTGATTTTGCCGTCGCGGTTTTTGTCGAAACGCTTCAGGGCTTTTGAGACAAGTTCGCGTTTAGCCTGTGCTGCTTCATCAGGATTGGAGGTTTCGTTGAGTGGATCTTCGCCTTCGTTGTAATACGAGACGTAGCCGACGAGCATTTCGTCGTAGGTCTGCGGTCCCCATTTTACCTGCTTATCAGGATCGGGATTGCTGACGTTCTGGCTACTGTTGTCATACCAGGCGGTGAGTTCCAGTTGACTCCCTTTGGGAAGAGAAAAGGGCTCCTTCAGCTTGTAATCGATTTGCCAGTTGAAGTCGTAGCGAGGAATCTCCAGGAGCGTCACGCGTGACTGGTCGGGGAAGATCGCTTCGTAGCGGAAAGCCTGACCTCGCAAGTGCATGTGGGGCATGAGAGAAAGCAGTTGCACATCCCGGGGAATGGTCTGGATAGCGGTCTGTTTATGACCTGCAGTATTCGGGGGAATCGAAATGCGGGTATTTGCAATTCCGGTCACGCGGACGTTGTGTTCCGGCAGTGTTTTCTTGAATTTGATCCCCAGTTGCGTCCGGTCAGATGTCGCCTTCCCGTTGGGGGTGTAGTGCATCTGAAAAAGAAACTTTGAATTCGCAGCGAGTTTCTGGCTCAGACCATCGGGAAATGTCTGAAAGGTATTTCCAGGCACATAGGCTGCGAAAAACCCTTCCTCTTCCGTACCACCGCCTCGTCTGGGGATCTTGTCTTTATCGAGATTGAAGACCAGAACGTGGTGGACAACGGAGGGATCTGTGGGACGAATCTCGACAGATTCAATCCATTTGTCTTCTGTGACCTTCGGGTCGATGATGACGTGCTGGTAACCCATCGTTCCCTGAGCCTTCACTTCGATGGCATTGGGCAATTCGACAATCAGGTCTGGCTCACCAATGTTCCACCCCTTGTGAAACGTCTTTGGCTGGGGCGCCTCTTTGGGATCTCCCATCGGGTGATTACTCTTCAGCCATGCAAGGAGTTGTGTTTTCTGATCAGGGGACAGAGACATATCATTGCGGAACTTGAGAGCACTCTTTTCAGGGTCTGCAAACCAGGGAGGCATGATGCCTTCGTTGAGAACGTATTCGATCATCCCCTTGTGTTCGAGGACGTCATTGATACTGGTCAGTGAGAAGGGAGCAACACCTCCAGTACGGTGACAGTCATTGCACTTCTGCTGCAGAATGTGAGCAACCTGACCATAGTAGGTGACGTCGCCAAGCTCGGTCTTCGCGATTTCCGTTGTCATCGGCGTTGTCGCGTGAGCAAGGACGCATCCCGGTGCTTCCGTTATCGTGAGAGCAGGCTTGGTCCCTTTGAGGGTCGCATCGAGAGCGTCTCGAAGATAATTGACCGTCGGAGCAGTACGAGCTTTACCGACGCCGTATTGATCGTCGACGGCTCCTCGATAGGTTAATTCGCCGAGTTTGGAGTAAACGAAGACCTCAGTCGTCGTCTTGGCATTGAGCTTTGTGATCAGATGACTGTGTGGGTCGAATACGTACTCGCCATCGAAGCCATGGGATTTGACCATGTCGGTCGCGTCTTTTTGAACATCGAGCGTGGCCGGGTTGACGAAGAGGAACGCGACAGAACGATCAGCGTAGGCATCTTCAATCTCAGCCAGACGAGGAGCATACTTCTTGCACAACGGGCAGGTGGTGTTGGTGATCGCGACGACCAGAACTTTGTCGCCCTGGTAAGCAGGCAGCTCGATCGACTTTCCAGACAGTGTCTTGAAGGTATCCCCCTGAGGCAACATTTCCGCGGCATGGATTGTCGCCGTCGCCAGCAGGATTCCCAACACCATCAAACTGCGTGCAAGCATAGCCATCAAATCGTTCCTCATTGTGGAAAGCAGCCAGTCCAGCAGAAGTACTCCACTGCATCTCGATGGGTTTCAGGAATCTATGAAAGTACACTCCGCCAACACACACGTCCAGATTGTTCCAACTATTTTCGCCACTTCGAGATACGCGAGTTGTCCGGCGGCATTTCCAGCATGTTTCAGAACCGTCGCGAAATTCTTGAGAAAGTCCGATCCGTAAACGGATACCTCGACTCCACTGGTTCGCGAATTTGGTGCACACGAATCAGTAATACGCTCAACAAGTACCCTGAGATAAACCCTCCGATGTGAGCCCACCACGCGACCCCTGCGACTCCCGAGCCGGCCATTGCAACACCCTGTAGCAGTTGCAGAATGAACCAGAACCCGAGAAACAGCGGGGCAGGCAGCACCACGATCTGGATGAAAATGAAGATCGGGATCAGCGCCTGCACCTTCGCATGCGGGCAGAGATAAAAGTATGCCCCCATCACACCCGCGATCGCTCCGCTGGCACCAATTGTCGGCACGACCGAGGACGGATCGGTCACCAGGTGACTGACACTCGCGAGGATGCCGCAGCCTAAATAGAACAGCAGATAGGGAATGTGGCCGTAGCTGTCCTCGACATTATCCCCGAAAATGAACAGGAATAGCATGTTGCCGAGGAAGTGCATCCACCCGCCGTGGAGGAAAACACAGCTGAGCAATGTGAAGATAGGGGGAATGGACGGCAGTTGGTCGAGGAACTCAGGGCGCGGATCCTCAATCGGAGTATCGATTTTCAATTTGATACGGGATTCAAGACTCTCGGCCGAGTGGACTTTGCCGGTCACGAAAGCGGGAATCATCCCGTACTTGACGATCAGCTCATCCTGATGTGCGCCAGCGGCCAACTGGACGATGAAGACTACTGTGGTCGCTATCAGTAAGGCCGTATTCACAAACGGGAATGAGCGGGAGGGAATGTTGTCGCGTAGTGGGATCATGGCGTTATCAATCTGAAGTCGTCAGTTCAGTCATCACGTCAAAGTTGAATCAATGAGCGATCATAGTTGACCTGCAGAGTCGACGTAAGTCGAACGATTTCTAATGCTGTACGATTTTCTCCTCTGCTCGATCGTCAATCAGCGAATTGCAGCAAACCCCTTACGACCTTTTGCCGATAACTGGGCAGGGGACGCGCACGCCCCAGGAGTCAGCGTTGTAAGAAGTGCTACCACGACTGGATCGCCGGAATGGCGGGTAGACGTGTGAGACGAAATTCGCGACACCTCCCACCCTCGAATTACTCCGCAGCAATGCCGGGTAATCGTCCTACCGACAAAGACTCCGGCTCGATGGGACATCCACATTGAGCCCCGGCAGATAATCCTCATGACGATGAATATCCGAGTCACACTCTGCGCTGCTCTCACCCTGTCAACGCTGTGCGCGCCTGCGATGATCGCTGCGTCGGATCAGTTCACGGTCAATCCCGTCGGACTGCTGGGACGCCTGCGCAAAGAGACAAAAAACGCACTGAGTGACAAAACAAGTCACGACGACTCGGACACCAGTTCCAAAGAAGAGTTTCCCTCTTACCCCGCACATCCTTCGACTTATTCACTGAAGGTCGAAAATCCTTCGGATGACCCGCTCGATAACCTGTGTACCCAGGCCGTCGAGGTGATGGGAAAACGCTACCTCGTTATCAATCAGGGCAATCAGCCAGAAGGTCGCATGCTCGGCCACTCTCCCTGGCAGCTGTTCCACGGCATCATCGCGCTGCGTCAGAATCTTCAGGTTCGTGTGGGAAGTAAGCTCGTTCCGGCCATTGAATGGGTTTCAACCAGCGGGCCCAGCTACAAAGGCCAGTATCTGTTCGAGAAGACGCCTTATGGTGGCCGCACTCACAAATACACTGAGCCGTATCACTTCGAGGGTCACCCTAACCAGTTCCTGGGCATCCTGACTCTCAGCAACCTGCCGATCACGCATGAATTTGCCATTGGCAATGGTCAAAAAATCACGATGGCCGACATCGTCAACAACGCCAAGATGGAAGTGAACGAAAAAGAAGAAATCACCTGGACGTTGTGGTTTCTGGCCAAGTATCTCGATCCTGCTGACGAATGGACCAATTCGACCGGGCAGCAATGGAGTATCGAAAAACTCGTCCGCATTCAAAATTCAGCCGTCGTCGAACGAGCTGCCTGCGGCGGTACTCACGGCATGTTCGCTCTGGCATATGCTAAGAAGAATTATCTGGAAAAGACAAAAAAACCACTTCGGGGTGTCTGGCTGGAAGCAGACCAGAAGATCCAGAAATACATCGCCCTTTCGAAGTCAATTCAGAACGCTGACGGTTCGTTTCCAACCAAATACTACAAAGGCTTTGGAACTCCATCTGACTTCAGCGAACGCCTTGCATCGACTGGGCACATCATGGAGTGGCTGATGATGGCCCTCTCGGATGAAGAGATTAAGCAGCCATGGGTTCGCAACGGGATTAACTACCTCGCCTGGAACATGGTCCAATACCGCCATCTGCCGGCCAACTGCGGCCCTCTTTACCATGGACTCGATGCGGTCGTCATGTATCAGGAACGCATCGCCGCCATTCGTAAGAAGGAGAGCGAGCAGAAGAAGAACGAGCCTAAGCTCGACATGGCTACGAAACCAACCTTCAAGACCATCACCGACAATGTCGCCGACACGACAGAAATGCTGATGTCACCGAAGACGCTGGAAGAAGTCATCAAGACCGCGCCTCTGACGCGAACAGCAGAGCTTCCCAAGCCACTCAAGATTCCGACCGACTCCAAGGCTGGCGCTTTGGATTCCTTTGCACCGCCACTGTTAACCTCGATCCCGGCTCAGGCTGCCACCAAGACGATGGAACTGAGTACGCCTCCCAAGCTGACTCCACCCATTGCTGATGATGACGAAGTTTCGACGACATCATCGAAACCTGTTAAGTCGACGCCACATTCCGTCAGTGCGGGCGGATGGAAGGCATCGAAGCGTAAGCAGGAAGAAGAGCCCGGCGAGCACAAGCCGTACAGCAAGACGGAAGACTTCTTGCTGCCAATCCCTCTGCCGAACGATGAGCAGAACGCACCCCTCTCAAAATAAGAGGCTGCGGTTCTCTTCGATGAGGACGCGTATTCTAGACAAGTAGGCTGTGCAGGACTCGCGCGGAGAAGCTGCGTGAGATAGGCATGAACGTGACGCCCCGTGATTACAGTCGCGGGGACGTTTTGTTCGGAAGCGACGATCAGGAGACCGCTTTAAAAGACGCCGAAATCGTCGTCGTCATCGGGGACAGGCAGTTCATGCACTGCTTCGAATTCTTCGACTGACATGCGCGGCGTATCTGGGGTGTAATAGACGAAATTGTTATCGAGTTTGTACTCATACAACATGTTGTTGACGAGTTTCTCGATGTTCGTGAGCATGTAACCCTGCTCTTTGGTGACGAAGGTGAATGCACGCCCCGGTTCATTTGACGACAACCGCCCCGCACGCCCGACGCGGTGGATGTAGTCTTCGCGATCTTCGGGAATGTCATAGTTGATGATGTGAGAAATCCCACTGACGTCGATACCCCGACCCACGACGTCCGTCGCGATCAGCAGGCGGACTTGTCCTTTGCGGAATTCCTGCATGATGCGGTCGCGTTTGGTCTGTGGCAGATCGCCGTGGAGGGCACCGACGTGCTTGAGATACTTGGAGAACTTAGCGAACAGTTCATCAGCACGTCGTTTGGTTCGACAGAAGCAGATGGCCTGGCGTGGCTTTTCTTTTTTGAGAAGATCAACCAGCAGACGGAGTTTGTTGCGCTCGTCAACTGTTGTGTAGTGCTGCTTGACCGAACTGCCAGACGGCCTGTCTGAGATAATGGTGAATCGCTTTGGATTTTTCAGGTACTTTCGAGACAGCACTTCGACTTCATCGGGAATCGTGGCAGACAGCAGAATGACCTGCTTTTCGTCTGGGACCGATTTCATGATGCGTTCAATATCAGGTCGGAAACCGATATCGAGCATTCGATCTGCTTCATCGAGCACGATTGTGCGCAGATTCGTCAGTTTCAGTTCTCGACGACGGAGCAGATCGAGCACGCGTCCGGGCGTTCCCACCACGACCTGGACACCAGCCTTGATCTTATTGATCTGTGGGTGAAGCGGTTTTCCGCCGACCAGAACCACCATTCGCAGGGGTTCGGAGCCGGAGAGCTTTTCGAACTCGGTGGCGACCTGTTCGGATAGTTCTCGTGTCGGACACATCACGAGCGCTTCCGGCAGCGTGGCGTTGAAATCGATGTCTTCCAGAATTGGAACGACAAAGGAGGCTGTCTTTCCGGTTCCGGTAGGAGCTTGTCCGAGAATGTCATGGCGTTCCAGGGCAGCGGGAATCACACTGGCCTGGACAGGCGTTGCGCTGGCGTAACCAGCGGCAATGAGTGCCTGTTTGGTTTCATCGCTCAGGTCCATATCTTGGAACAATGCCGTGACTGGAGGCGTTGCGAGGGTCTCAGGTTGCATAGCGGGCCGTTTACTTTCAATGTCTTTTTTCGTCTCGGGAATGTTCTTCGAGAACTCCCGGCATCGTGTTCAGTAATGTTGTAATCAATGAAAATTGCGGACGTCAATTTGATTCGTCCGCAATTTCTCACTCTTTAGACCGTGTCGATGTCAATCATCGGTGGTCGTTCGCCGAACAGCTCGGTCAGGTGAGCTGTATCGACGACTTCTCTGCTCATCAGCTCACTGGTCAGCTTGTCGAGCTTATCACGATGCTCGCTGAGCAGTTCCACCGCTTTGCGAGAGGCATCGTGAAGGATCTTCTGAATTTCCTGATCGATGATGTGAGCCGTGCTGTCGCTGAAGTCGCGTTGCTCGGTGTAATCACGTCCCAGGAAAGGATCTTCGTTGGCATGATGGAAGGCAACAGGTCCAATCGTTTCGCTCATTCCCCAGAAGGCGACCATGCGTCGAGCCAGATCGGTCGACTTTTTGAGGTCATCCTGAGCGCCTGCAGTGTACTCGTCAAAGACGAGTTTCTCAGCGGCACGACCGCCGAGCATCATCGCCAGCTGAGATTTCAAACGCTTCTCACCATAGTTGAGGCGTTCTTCTTTCGGTTGCAGCCACGTGACGCCCAGGGCACGTCCTCGAGGGACGATCGTCACCTTATGGACAGGGTCCAGTTCTGGCAGCAACCAGGCTACAATCGCGTGTCCTGCTTCGTGATAAGCAGTCATGCGTTTTTCACGATCACTGAGAATTTCTTCTCGTTTGGTCCCCATCAGGATGCGATCGAAAGCAGCTTCGAAGTCTTTCTCAGCCACAATACTGGAGGAGGTCCGACTGGCATGCAAAGCCGCCTCGTTGACGAGGTTTTTGAGCTCCGCTCCAGAAAAACCAATGGTCTGACCAGCTAAGACATCCAGCTTCACATCGGGAGCGAGTGGAACCTTGCGGCTGTGAACCTTCAGAATTCCCAGACGACCTTCTTTGGACGGCAGATCGACCGTAATGTGTCGGTCAAAACGCCCTGGACGGGTTAATGCTTTATCGAGAACATCCGGGCGGTTTGTTGCCGCGATGACAATGACCGCTTCGTTTTTGGAGAAGCCGTCCATTTCGCTCAGGATCTGGTTGAGAGTCTGCTCGCGCTCATCGTGGCCGCCCCCCATCCCTGCTCCACGGACACGGCCGACGGCATCGATTTCATCAATAAAGATCAGACATGGAGAGGCTTCTTTAGCGGTTTTAAACAGATCGCGAACCCGGCTTGCACCGACCCCGACGAACATCTGGATGAATTCCGAACCGTTGACGGTGAAGAAGGGGACATCTGCTTCGCCTGCTGTTGCGCGAGCCAACAGGGTTTTCCCGGTTCCTGGCGAACCCATCATCAGCACGCCTTTGGGAATCTCTGCTCCCAGACGCTGGAATTTCGCAGGGTTTTTGAGGAATTCGACGATTTCCTGAAGCTCCTGCTTGGGCTGCTCCATGCCGGCGACGTCGTCAAAGGTCGTCTTCTGGTCAGCGGGGCGGAAAAGGCGTGCAGGACTTCGAACGAAGTTTCCAAACATCCCCTGCCCCATGGGATCACTGGAGCGGCGCATGATGGTCACGAAGATGACCATGGTCAAAATCAGCCCCAGCATCCAGATCATCATCTGAGTGCCAAGACCAACACTGGTATCGCTGTAATCAAATTGGACGCCCTTGTCACGGAGCATTTGCTGCAGCGTGCCATGATCCAGACGGGCATCCATGACGGTGTGGAACTTCTCCGTCATCTCCATCTTCTCGACCGGTGGTGTCTTTGGAATCTCTTTCCACTCACCTTGAACACGATCACCGTTAAATTTCACCGAAGTGACGTTGCCGCTTTCGACTTGCTCGATGAAGTAGCTGTAAGGAATCGCGCCAGCTTCCCAGGGACTTCCCATCATGACCAGAAAAATCACGATGAAGATGATCGCCAGGATCAGGAAGAGGCCGGAGCGGTTACTTCCCTTTTGTTCTGTCTCGCCGGGCGCGGCTTTGCGTTTTTTCTTGGCGGCTGAGTCGTCCGGTTCTTCCGCCTGGAAACGATGATCCTGCGGCGGGGTGTCAGAGTTATGCATAGAAGATAATGTTCAATTCAAATGGTGATTCGCCGACAGATCATGTCGCTGAGTTCGCGGGACACGAGGGAGTTTGCCGTCGTTTTAATTTCTCTGTCTCTCATCTTTGTCAACTGGACCGTTCGGGACAAGCGTGCAGGCATTCAACTGTGAGAATTCGCCTGTACCTGTTCAGAATTTAGTCCGCCAGCCCATAACGGATGATACACCACAGGGCCTTGAAACCATCGCGCCAGCCGATTTTCTTGCCCTGATCATAGGTGCGTCCGTCATAACTGCAGCTCATTTCATAAATCCGGTAGCGACGTCTGGCAAGACGGGCGGTAATTTCCGGCTCGAAACCAAACCGATTCTGCTGCAATTTCGGCAAAACCGCTTTGATCACTTCTTTACGAAAGACCTTGTAACACGTTTCCATGTCCGACAGGTTGAGGTTTGTGAAGCAGTTGGACAGCTGCGTCAGAAAGTTATTTCCAAGGTAATGCCAATAGTATAGCACGCGGTGAGGGCGGTCTCCGAGAAACCGACTGCCAAATACGACATCGGCTTTGCCATCCAGAATCGGTTGTAGCAGTCGAGGATACTCGTTCGGGTCATACTCGAGGTCGGCATCCTGAATAATGACGATATCGCCGTCTGCTGCTGCGAAGCCAGTTCGCAGAGCCGCGCCTTTGCCCTGGTTGACGTTATGGAACATCACCTTGATCTGGTTGAGTTCGTCCGTGCTGGTCTCTGCTTCTTTGGCCAGCTGTTTGAGAATCTCGGTTGTCCCGTCCTTGCTGCAGTCGTCGACCAGGACGATCTGTTTACGAACAGGGACGTTCTTGACTTTCTGCAGCAGGTTCATGAGCGTTTCACGCTCGTTGTACACCGGGATGACGACCGAAAGAATCATGTCATTGGGAATCGCGAAAAAGCCTGCCTGTTGACAGGCTGCTTCTCCGAGCACATTTTTCAGTCTGGTGTACCACTCCTCAGAATAAGGCCGAGTCGTGTCCTGATTCTCGATCAATGCTTCAAACGTACTCACAATTGGCAGCTCCTGGCCCATGCATAACGCATGCTCGACTCCGGGTGGGCGCGGAGCGTAGCCGTCTGCGAGGAACCTTCGCAGTACGACACCCGCAGTATAGAAATCGGCACCCAGCCTGCAGAATTGATCACGCGACCTCCTTCGCGGACAGCGTTGATCCAGTCAACGCTACGGAAATAACCGTCGACGCAGGTCTTCACCTTCGTCAACAGCTATCTCAGAGTAACGCATCAACTTACGGAAACTCAAGCCAGACCGCCCACCATTCTCAAGGCAGCGATAAGTTCCGATCTGTCACTCGTCCGAGCGTGGCGTTTCTGACAGGAATTTCTCAATCGTTTGAGCCATCGGTTCCAGTCCATCTTCAAACAGGTAATGCCCGGCGTCATTGAGTTCGACAAAGCGGGCTTCCGGCAGGCGGGTGCGGAATTCCTTGTAAAACGCAGGTGAAAAACACCAGTCCTTCATGCCCCAGATCAACTGCGTCGGCATTTTTCGGACGTGGTTGAGAGCTGCTTCGACTTCCAGGATCGTTTGATAAGTTTGATGACGCGGCGACATGGGGATATCGTTGACGAATCGATCCACTGCCACCCGGTTGGCCCAATTGTCATAAGGCGCCAGGTAGCCTGCTTTAACGTCTGCAGGCAGGCCCTGTGGGTTCTCAGTCGCCATCGTTGTCGCCAGGCCAGCAAACAGATTCAATCCACGGACGCCAATTCGACCGAGAACGGGTATCCGACACGCTGCAATCCGCCAGGGAATCAGCTTCGATGGAAAGGCAGCCGTATTGGTGATCACGACCCGCGAAAACCGCTCCGGCATTTTCCCCAGCGTCCCGATTCCGATCGCTCCGCCCCAGTCATGGACGACGAGTGTGATCTTCTTGAGATCCAGTTTCTCGATCAGAGATGTCAGGTTGGCGATGTGCTGAGCCAGGGTGTAGGGATAATCCTGGGGCTTATCAGACAGCCCGCAGCCGATGTGATCGACAGCGATGCAGCGATAGCGATCTCGAAACTTCAGGATCAGGTTCCGCCAAGCAAAACTCCAGGTCGGGTTGCCGTGAACGAAGAGAATTGGATCTCCCTGTCCTTCATCGACATAGTTCATCCGCACGCCACCCACATCGTGTGAATGCGTCGCGAAAGGATAAAGTGGCTTCCAGTCAGCGTTACTCATCAGTCCGTCATCTTTGTATTTCGTAGACGATGTGATCAGGTACATAAGAGTCCCTTCAACATCATCGCCAGTCGTTCGATATCGTCAGTCGTATGTTCTGCGTTGACGGTCATTCTGAGACGCGATGTCCCCGCGGGAACCGTCGGCGGTCGGACGCATCCCACCAGGAAACCCTCATCGAGCAGCGCCTGATGGCGCTGCAGGGCGAGTGTCGGGCTTTGCAGGATGATCGGGACGATGGGTGAATCGCGGTCTCCCAGAACCGTCAGGGCCAGCGAGTGTAACGCATCCCTCAATTGATGAACATTGTTCCGAAGACGACGCTGACGTTCATTGTCGCTGCGGATGATCCGCAGGGATGCAGTTGCAGCAGCACACAAAACGGGGGAGAGAGCCGTCGAAAACATCTGTGTCCGGGCAGAGTTCCATAAATAGTCGATCAGTTCACGTGAGCCGACGACGAATGCCCCCTGCCCACCGATGGCTTTACTCAACGTCCCGACTTTCGCCAGAACGCGATCGCTCACCACGAAATGGTCACACGCCCCACGCAGATTGGGCCCGTAAACTCCCGTCCCGTGGGCCTCGTCAACGATGACCTCCGCGTCGTACTTTTCCGCCAGATCGACGAGCTCCTTTAACGGAGCCAGGTCCCCGTCCATGCTGAAGACTCCGTCCGTCACTATGAACCGACGACGAAATTCTCCTGCATTCGCCAGTTCCTTTTGCAGACGGTCCAACTCACCGTGGCGGTACACACGAAATCTTGCACCGGATAGTTTCGCGCCGTCAATCAGGCAGGCGTGGTTCAATCGATCGCTGTAAATCACGTCTTCCGGGCCGGCGAGAGCGGACAACACTCCGACGTTGGCTGCATAGCCTGACGAAAACAGAAGCGCAGCTTCGGCTCCCTCAAAATCGCACAGAGCCTGAATCAATTGGGTATGCGCGGGAGTCAACCCGCTGATGAGTGGACTGGCCCGGGCACCCACGCCGTAGGCATCGGCAGCATTTTTCGCTGCCGCGACCACGTCTGGGTGGTGGGCGAGTCCGAGATAATCATTCGAAGCGAAATCAATGACGACTCGGCCATCCTCAAAACGCGATTCTCTCGCAGTCAGACTCTCGACGACGCGACGAGCCCGATAAAGCCCGTCCTCACGCAACCGCGAGACCCGCTCCGACAACCACGCTCGCGGACGATTTGGCATGTTTCCCCGTAGGGTCCGCTGTGCGGACCGTGAATCGACTAACAACTTTGAATCCAACGACTGCCTTTTAACTGCTTACTCGTGCCTTCGTATTCAACGCGAATTGACGGTCCGCACAGCGGACCCTACGAATGACCCAGCAGTTTGTCGGCCCCCTGTTGGATGAGTTTGTGGGCCAAATCAGCACCGATCGTTTCTGCTTCGCGCGCGTCTCGGGGGGCGTGATCTTGAGCCGTCATTTCATCAACTCGTTGCTGGCCATCGGCACTCAGGACGACGGCATTGATCATCCAGAGTTTTGATTCGATCATACCAGTTTCGACGCCGACGGGGGCGTGGCAGCCTGCGCGAAGCGTTCGTAGCAACGCCCTCTCAGCGATGACATCCAGGTGAGTCTCGTGATGGTCGAGTGAACGGAGCATCTGCGCTGTTGCGGAATCATTCTCTCGAATTTCGAGTCCGAGTGCGCCCTGACCTACCGCTGGCAGCATGTGGTCCAGTGGCAGGAAGCAGAGTTCCAGATCACGTTTCAGCCGGTGAATCCCAGCAAACGCCAGGACGATTGCGTCGTAGTCACCTGATTCCAGCTTCTGGATGCGGGTGTCGACGTTGCCACGGATTTCCTTCAATTCAAGGTCGGGTCTTTCATGAAGCAATTGGGCGCGACGTCGCAGGCTGCCTGTGCCAACGACGGCATTTTCGGCCAGCAGTGTTAATACGATCGAGTGGTCAACAATTTCTTCGAGTTCTGCCGATGTCAGGTTCTCAGGGTTTTGGAGACGTTGAGTTAAGATCTCGACATCTCTTCGGCGGTGGGAGGGGAAGACGATGACGTCAAATGTTTGCTCCCGCTCTGGCACGCACGCAATCGTCAACCCGGGCGTGGGCTCCGTCGGCAGGTCTTTCAGTGAATGGACTGCGATATCCGCCCGGCCTTCCAGTACAGCCAGTTGGACCTCTTTCGTAAACGCGCCCATGCCGCCGAAGCTGTGCAGAGGGTCGAGGACATTGCGGTCGCCGCCCGTCGTCACATGAACCAGTTCAACGGTCAGTTCTGGATCTGTTTTCTGCAACTCGTCTTTGACAAAGTTCGCCTGCCAGAGGGCCAGCGGGCTGGAGCGGGTTGCGATTCGAATCGAAGTTTTCGTCATGGATGAGAACGCTATTCAAAACTTAAGGCTTGAGAGGACTTTCGCAGTGACCTGATCATCCACCGCATTCAGCGAAATGTCCATCGTGTGGGAGTGTCGCGGGGAAGACAATTTCATTCACGGCCACGTTCTTCTAACGACATCTGAGACGACAGCTGTATCAACATATTCAATTATCAGAATTGGCAACAAATGTTCCAGTCTTTAGGATGAGAACTCCAATTGATTCCTTCGAGTCCACTTGACCAAGTCAAATCATCCGATGAACAGTGATTCCGAATTATCTATCCCGATTCCAGATCAACGCGATAACGAAGAACATCCGTCGGCGATTACTCCCTATTTCATCGGCGGAGTCGTCGTTCTGCTCATTCAGTTGATCGCTGGGTTGGCGGGTGCCTATTCGGCGCTGGGACTGAGTCCCGTGCAGCAGATCGCGTTCACTATTCTTCTCGTTTCGGCTACGTCCTGGTTTGCCGAGATTCTACCGCTGTTCGTGACAGGACTGGGCGTCTTGTTGATGTCATTGGTCTGGCTTCAGCCTGTTATGAACAGCCAAATAGGCCCGACTCCCCCGTCCGACTTCATGGCACCGTTCTTTTCGGACGTGATCATTCTTTATTTAGGAGGATTCGTCATTTCTCGAGGGATGGAGCAGGAAGAACTCAACCTGAGAATCGTCAATTCTCTTCTCAAGTATGCAGGACACTCCTCTGCTATTCTGCTCCTAACTGTCATGGGAATTACGGGCTTTTTTTCCATGTGGCTGAGCAATACATCAACGACGGTCATGATGCTGTCAGTCATGTCGCCGATTCTCAATCAGCTTCCTGTCGGCTCTTCGGATCGAAAACGTATTCTGCTGGGAATCCCATTCGCGGCGAATATTGGTGGTCTGGGCACGCCTGTCGGAACGCCGCCGAATGCGATCGTCCTTGCCAGTTTGAGAAAGGTCGGATCGGCTCCTGATTTTTTAACCTGGATGTCATTTGGGGTGCCATCCGTCGTGTTTTTAATACTGATTGCCTGGGGTATCTTGCGGATTACCTTCAAAGGCGGGCAGGCAGAAATGAAGAGTCTGCCGCTTCGTGCAGTCAAGCCTTTCCAGGCTTCGACCTGGGTTGTGCTGGTTACCATCCTCGCAACAATCGTCGGGTGGTTGATGTCTGATTATCACGGGGTGAAGACAGGAACGGTTGCTCTAATTCCGGTGATCATTTTCTTCGGGGGAGGAATTCTTAAACCTCTGGTCATCCGCACGCTCGCCTGGGATGTTTTACTACTGATGGGGGGCGGGCTTTGTCTTGGTGAAGTCATCGATCGAACCGGACTTGCGCGAGTCCTTGTCGAGAGACTCGACCTCGAAACCATGTCGCTTTACGGCATGGCGATCTTCCTTGCCTTTCTGAGTTGTCTCTTATCAACAATCATGAGCAACACCGCAGCAGCGGCATTGTTCATGCCGCTTGTCATCACGATGACGGCCACGTCGTTGACACCGCTCGGCCTGGGAGTGGCCTTCGGCTGCTCGCTGGCGATGGCTTTGCCAGTCTCAACTCCACCAAATGCGTTGGCCTTTAGTTTTGGAGGATTGAAATCGCGTGAAATGGTTATTCCGGGCGGATTAATTTCACTGTGTGGACTGGCCTTTGTCGGAACAATTGGCTGGACGATGTGGAAGATGATCGGATTGCTTGGCAACTAGATTGCTCACGAAGAGTGAATCGTCGAAGGCCATGCTATCCGACCGAGCCCACCAGCTTGAAATGGTCAGCTGCATTCAATCCCGTATGGTTAAGTACGAATTGCGATGGACAGCTCTCAATGTGCTGGTGTTTCCGCCGTCACTCCTGCAGCTGGCGTTGAAGAGGCAGCTGGTTTTGGTTTCGGGTGGGGAGCATTTCTGGCAACAATCACGGCTCCCGAAACAATCAATAAAACTCCCAGCCAGAGAACCGGGGGAACGCTGAGAGGTTCGTTGGTGAGTTTTCCGATGATCATCGGAGTCACAGCGGAAATAATCACTGCTCCGCCGAAGACGAATGGCATGACGAGATTCGGCGCACCTCCTTTCAAGTGCACCGCCGCGGCCATGACGGCTCCAGTCAACGTCAAGGCGCCGAATGCTCCGAGTGAACCGGCCAGGAAGCCCCATTTTGCCGCTTGGAAGTGATTGCCGGTGAAGCTGAAGCTGTCGCCATTCACTTTCATCATCACCAGCCCGCCGACAACGCCCCAGACGAGATAGGCAACGCCAATAAACATGTAAGGCTTAAATGGTGACCAGCCACCTTCAGCGATCTTGACTGCCGTGCGAGCGTTCCCAAGAGCAGGTCCATAAGTTCCCCAGAAGAAGGCGGTCGCGAGTGCCAGGAGGATGGCAGGCAGGAGTTTCATCGGCGGGCTTTCAGAAAAATGAAGTTTATCTGCGTAATTGAAGATGCTGTTCGTACGACATAGAATCAGCCAAGGATAAAGTATTTTAGCGAAATGACCAACCCGTCCACGAGGACGCGTTCTCGACCAGTTCTCCCCAGGACACTCATAGACGATTGTCCCTCGCACCGTTTCTCCCCCTACAAAGGACGATTGCACCATGTTCCACCCTACGAAAAACACGCTGTCGGAAACTGTCCGCCAGAATGTCGTCTCGATTCTTAATCAGCAACTGGTCAACCTGCTCGATCTTCAACTGCAAACCAAACAAGCCCACTGGAATGTTCGTGGCCCTCACTTCATCGGCCTGCATGAGCTCTTCGATAAGATCCACGGCGAAGTTCGCGAGTTCGTCGATGAAGTTGCAGAGCGCATTTCTGCACTGGGTGGGGTGGCGCTGGGAACCGTTCAGGAAGTCAATTCGAAGACGAAACTGAAGGCGTACGACATTAATGCCGTCTCCTGCCGTCAGCACATTGAACTGCTCTCCACGTCGTTGGCAGTGACCTCGGACGGGACCCGTAAGTCAGTCGATGCACTTGATGAAGCGGGCGATAAAATTTCTTCCGATTTGATGACCGGGATTACTGCGAGTCTTGATCAGAAACTCTGGTTCGTTGAAGCTCACCTGCACTCCAAAGACTAATTTTGAAGAATCAATCGGCCTCCTGATTTTGATATCACGGGGGCCGAACTTCATTTTGCCACTGATCGATTCCTCACGACGAAGGTCCTCTCCGATGGCGGTGCGAATATTGGCGTTTTCTGGCAGCTTGCGGAATGATTCTTTCAATCAAAAGCTTGTCTGCATCGCTGCGGAAGGTGTTCGTGAGGCGGGGGCGGAAGTGACGGTTGTTTCATTGCAGGATTTTCCACTGCCGTTGATGGATGAAGACCTGGAAGCAGAACAGGGAATGCCGCTGAAGGCACAGGAGCTAAAGGATCTGTTTCTTGCGCATGATGGTCTCCTGATTTCGTCGCCGGAGTACAATAGTTCGATTACGCCTGCACTCAAAAACGCGATCGACTGGGTGTCTCGTCGACAAGGAACAGAATCGCGACTGGCGGCTTACCAGAATAAAGTGGCGGGCTTGATCGCTGCTTCTCCCAGTCCTCTGGGCGGTCTTCGTGGACTGGTCACCCTGCGATCGATTCTTGGCAACATTGGTGTTCTGGTAATGCCAGACCAGGTCACCGTTCCACAAGCGGACAACGCGTTCCACGAAGCCGGGCATCTTCTTGATCAGGCGAAGCACGATGCTGTCAAGAAAGTCGGCGCCAAACTTGCCGAAGCAGTGGCGAAGCTAAAAGCCTGGCCAGCTTAGACTCCATCGTAGGGTGCTGGTGAGGCTTTGCGAACCGCACCAAATGGGCAAATGGGTGTCGTTTTGGTGCGGTTCGAAGACTCACCAGCACCCTACTTTCTGGCATTACTTGAATAAGAAGGCTTAGCCAGCTTAGATCACTAGAAAAAGATAATCTCACTTCTGACATCGAGGGCAAAAGAAGGTCGAACGCTGGGCTTGGACGATTCGCTCGATGCTCCCTTTGTGACAACTCGGACAGGTCTGGCTGTGTTTCTGATAGACACGATGTTCGTTCTGGTAGCCGCCGGATTTGTTCAGGGCGTTGCGATACGTCCCGTCGGAGAGAGTTGAGCCCTCGTACTGGATAGCGAGATTCAAGACAGCCAATGTGGCGTTGGCGGTTCGTTCGAGATCAGACTTTTTCAACTCGCCGGCTGGTTTACGGGGATCGATCTTTGCCAGATGCAGGATTTCGCTGGCATACAGGTTTCCGATTCCTGCGACTTTCTGCTGATTGAGCATCAGTACCTTGATCGGCGTCTTGGCCCCTCGACAGATGATCGCCCAGTCCTCGGCTGTGGTCGTCAATGCATCTGGCCCGACGAGCGAGGACAGTTCTGACTGCGACAAAAATCGGATCGTCCCCAGTCCGCGTCGGTCCCAGAACCACAGCGATGGTGCTTTCCCCTTGGTTGGGGACAATTTCCATTCGAAGCGCAAGTGTTCCTGGGACGGTGCGTCCTTGAGCAGCATTAAACCCGTCATACGCGGTTCAACGGCAAAGGCATCTCCGCTGTCCAGGTTTAAGACGATTCGCTTAGCCAGTCTGGAAACGGAGGTGATCGTCCGCCCTTGTGCTCGTCGGCGGATCTCATCCAGACCCGGTTTGATCGAAATGGGACGATAGCGGCATTCCGGTGTGATGACACCTGCGATGACTCGACCTGCGACGTCATCACGGATCCCGCGGACCATTGTCTCAACTTCTGGCAGTTCTGGCATGAGCCTCTCTTGGGCGACGGTGTTCGGGCGACGATTGTTTGAGTTGTACTGACAATAGCGATTTTAGCAGGGGAATCCGCCTCGACGAGTCCCTGGCAGGCTTCTTGAATTCGTATTCTTTCGTGGGCCAAATCTACCGGCTGTGACCATTCTGGCGCATTTTGAGGTCGAGAACGTGGCAAAATAAGTGAAACTGGAGAAACTCCTTGACGTGCCGCAAGAATACGACGATGCTAAACGATGACGGGAAATAGGCGGATTCCGGGTCAATTCCTTGCTTTTCGGCAAGTAGGCGGCTCACGGATCCAAACCGTTTCTTCCATTCCAGACAGATGACAACTCTGCTGACGAACTTCTCACCTGGTCACCTCTTGGGAATCTGGGAAATCACTATGCGTCGTGTTATGCCCTCGCTTGTTCGACTGGCATTTGCCTTGTTGATTGTTGTTGCCGGTGTGACCAGTCAGCTTCGCGCTGGAAATGTCAGTCCGGATACCTTCCAGGAACTTCTCGCTGCTGGTGAGTTCACCACGGCGATTCAACTGGCTGAGCAATCAGATTCAGCTGATCTCAAAGATCAACTGCTGGCTCAAGTTGCCCAGGCTCAGCTGAAATTCTCGGGTGCTCAGGCATCCCTGGGAACGGTCAGCCGGATGTCGAGCCGGATGAATGCCAAAGAGCAGAAGTCCGGTCTGGCCAGCCAGAAAGCCATGAACGGTGGCGGTGCTGACTTTACCCAGCTGATTAACCTGATCACGACCGAAACCGGTGACGAGTTTGCCTGGGACGAAGTTGGTGGTATCGGTTCGATTTCACCCTTCAACCGCGGGGTCCGAGTTGATGCACACGGCGTTCTGTCTGCTTCTTTGAAACCAGCTGACAACTCTCTGGACGCGATGTTCTCTCAAGTCCGTCCAGACAGTCTCAACCAGGACCTGTCTGCCCCCAGCGATCTTCGCATGATCTCGCTGAAAGCTCTCGAAGCTGCTGTTGCCCGACAGATTGCTGAAGGCCTGCCAGTTGTGGCTTCCATGAAGAACCTCGGCGGTCTGACCTCGATCCAATATGTCTTCGTCGATACGGCTAACAATGACATCATTCTGGCTGGTCCATCGGAACCTTGGACCTATGATGCCAGCGGAACAGCGATCGGCACCAAGTCAAAACAACCAGTCATGCAACTCGATGACCTCGTCACCGTCATGCGAACCTTCTCGAAGAACGGTCAGAATATCTTCGGATGCTCGATCGACCCACGCGAAGCTGGCATGAAGGATCTGAAGGAATACGTTGAAGCAACTCAAGCGGGCGGTGCTCTTTCTCCTGCTCAAGTCAAGAACTGGGTTCGTACCCTGCAGCAGAAACTCGGTCAGCAGGACATCCGCTTCTACGGCGTCCCAACCGACTCTCGCGTGGCCCGCGTGATCATCGAAGCGGACTACCGCATGAAGTTGATCGGCGTCGGTAAACTCGACGGTGGTTCTGAGATTCCTGACTACTTCAAACTGATGAATGTCACCGAACAAACGAACGCTGGCAGTATTGACGCTCTTCGCTGGTGGTTGACCGTCAAATGCGATGCCGTCACTCACAACGCTGCTCGCAGTGTCTATGCGATCGACAACTGCTCGGTTCTCTGCCAGTCAGAAAATCAGTTCGTCTCTGCTCAAGGTGAAAGCGTTCCAACTGGTAAAGCAGAAGCCACGAACCGCCTCTTCGCTCAGAACTTCACCAATAACTACGATCAACTCGCTGCTCGTGACAGTGTCTTTGCTGACCTCGAAAACATCTTCGATCTGTCACTGGCCGCTGCGATCATCGCTCGCGAACATGGTGCTGAGCGTAGCCAGTTCGACCTCGGCTGCTTCGCTGCTGATGGTAGCTATGTCACGACGAAATACACGACTCCCAAGGCTGTGGACTCGGTCGTCAATCACCGTGTCTTCCGCGGCAAGGACATCGTTGTCCAGGTGGCCGGTGGCGTGCGTGCTGATGTCATGGGGCTGTTTGGCGAAGGCTTCATGAAGCCTTCTGATCGTCTCGACAACATGAAGACTGAATCAAAGGCGACCGAAACTCAATGGTGGTGGGACGCTAAGTAATTTGTCGAAACAAGACGCTAAAACAGAACACCCAGAGCAACTTGCTTCTGGGTGTTTTTCTGCGCCGGCAGGTCGAGCGTCTCCATTGCCAATCTGGTTGAGAGTCCTTGAAGCAACGATCGGGAGTCTCAATCTTCTAGGACTGGATGCTGTGCTCGTCGGACTCTGCTGGCAGGACGCAGCGGCTCGGCAATGGGACGTGCCTCTGCTTTTTTATCAGCGTTTTCTACTGGTCGCTGCGATCTGGCTGTCTTATATCGCGGATCGCGCCTGGGATGTGCGGCGATATCGGAAAATACGCCCCGAGGAACTTCCCGAGCGTCATGCTTTTCTTTGGCGTTATCGAAATGCCTTCTGCGTTTTCTTTCTTGTAATGGCAGTGACTGCGGTCTGCATTGCGATCGTCTCATGTGGTTATGACGAATGGCGGAATGGGCTCAGCCTGGCTGGTGTGGCGATCGGCTATATGGCCTTTGCTCAGTGTTTTCCTCGGATCGGGAGGCGTGTTTTGCCTCGTGAGATCACGGTGGCTGTTTTGTTTCTAGCGGGTTCCGTGCTGTTTCCATTCACTGCGAAACAGACGCCGTTTCAATCGAATGACATCACATGGCTGATCTGGGGAAGTGTGCTCCTCTGGGCCAATGCGTACGGCATCTCGGTGTGGGAGCAAAAGATGGATGAGCAACTTGACGAGCCGACGGCGATTTCTCAGACGCGATACGCCGAGTCACGCTACCGCTGGTTTTTGCGAGTGATCATCTTCATCGCGCTCTTACGTTGTTACTTAAATCCATCGTTGTCTTCGATCACGCTCGCAGTTGCCCTCGGTGCGATGCTCCTGTCGATCGTTGATCGACTTCGCAAGACGTGGATCAAGCCGGCGCTGGCTGATCTATCGGTCCTGACCCCCTGGTTATTCTGACGGAGCATACCAATCACCACTTGATTCAGCGCGTCTTCTCAACGTGCCATGCTTGCGGCTTTGAGCAAGCATGTTCTGAACGCTCCAACGTCCAAACGAAGCAGCTTGCTCACCCAAAGCTGTGAGCATGGCACGACTTTTGTAATCGAGCTGGCTTAAATTGCGATTCGTATAAGAGACTCTTTCATAAGTCCGCTCTTCAAAAGTGCATAAAAAAAGCCGCGGAGAATGAACTCCGCGGCTTCGTTCAATGGCAACTTACGTTAGCCGAGAGTCCAACCTGAGCGGTATTCGCGACCCAGGAATTTGTTGATTTCTGGCAGGTTGGTGACCTTGCCAGCGGCTGGATCGAAGTCGAGCTTGACCCCTGAACCGGCACGGATCGCCAGGTTACCCTGGAGAATGGTTTCGGTCAGGTAAGTTGAGTAGTCAACGAAGTCAGACATCGCACGAGGACCGCCAGCACAAGCCTGGGTGAATTCCTCGAAGTGGTTGCGGGTACGTGGCAGAGTCTGTTCTGGCTTCTTGGCATCTTTGAACTTCTGGAGTGGCAGGATCTTGGTCTGGCCATGGTAATCGCCAGGACCAAAGACGCTACCTTCTGTACCGACAACCAGAGAACCCGAAGCAGTCATCTCTTCGCCGAGCAGCAGAGATGGATCTGGTTTACGACCGCCGTCGTACCAGGTCATCTTCAGAGCAGGGTGCTTGTCAGTCTTCGCGTATTCGAAGATGATTTGAGAAGACATTGGGTAAGACTCGTTTTCGACGATCCCCGTGTGATCAGCAGTCAAGGCGATTGGGTCAAACAGACCCAGAGCCATGACGGCCATGTTGGCGGTGTGGCAGGCCATATCGCCGAGTGCACCGGTTCCGAAGTCCAGCCATCCACGCCATTTGAACGGGGTGTAAGCCGAGTTGTAGGGACGCTCTGGAGCTGGGCCGAGGAACAGATCCCAGTGAAGCCCCTTTGGAATATCCATCGTCTCTTTCGGACGACCAGTTCCTTGTGGCCAAACAGGGCGGTTCGTCCAGATGTGAACTTCTTTGATCTCGCCGAGGATACCGCTGCGAACGACTTCGACAGCTTCACGCAGTGAGTTTTCAGCAGTTCCCTGGTTACCCATTTGTGTTGCGACGCCAGTTTCTTTGGCAACTTCGCGAATACGACGGGCTTCCTGAATCGACCAGGTCAGTGGCTTCTGGCAGAAGACGTGCTTTTTGAGTTTCATGGCGGCGATGGCTGCCATGGCGTGAGTGTGGTCTGGCGTACTGACAGTGACGGCGTCGATCTTATCGCCCATTTGATCGAGCATTTCGCGGAAGTCGACGAAGGTCTTCGCTTTGGGAATGCGTTTTGACTTCTTCGCCAGACCATCTTCATCGATATCGCAGAGAGCGACGACAGTACCGTACTTGTCGGCGTCGTCGGTATCACTGGAGCCCTTCCCACCGACACCAATACAGGCGAAGTTAAGTTTCTCGCTTTGGAACAGGGTTTTTCCATAAGCTTGCTTCGTCCCGGGAACAAACAGCGCAGAACCCAATCCAGCAGCAGCTGCAGTTTTGAGGGCGTCGCGGCGCGAAGGCAGGGAGTAGAACATGGCAGGTCCTTTTTCGGGATGGTTCGAGAATCGAGGGAAGACCAATCAAAGCAGATATATGTATTTTGTTTGATCAGTTTCCTGATTACAAGTAGAGCAGAACTTGATGATCTATTTTTCCTCCATAATAATGAGTTTTGCCACCCTCTGGCGGAGAGGATTTTGATTTTTTGTCAAAACTCCTGACGCCACGACACAATTGCCCTCTTCTAGTACACTGCAAAGACTCTTTCTATGACGATTAAACAAGCTTGTGCACCTGTTCTCCTCGCTGGTTTTGTCCTGCTCACCAGTGGATGTCCAACGACGTCCGCTCCGACCAAGACAGAAACATCCGAAGCGAAAAATGACACAGTCAAAACCGCTGATATCACTCCCGATGATCCGCAAAGTCTCGCCAGATTGACCGAAGCAACGGCTGCTGTCGTCAAAGACAAACATGGTCGTTATACGACGGTTGATCTCACCAAGGGAATCTGTAGCGACGAAGTCCTGACAGCCCTGAAAGGCCTGCCCGCGCTGAACAGTGTCTACCTCATCGGCCCGGACATTACCGATGCAGGGATGGCGACGCTCAAGGAACTCAAAGGCCTTAAGACCCTGAATCTTTTCAAGACAGGGATCACGGATGCTGGATTGAAAGATGTCGGCGAGATCAAGTCGCTAGAAACCCTTAGCCTCAAGCAGACCAGCATCTCGAATGATGGCCTGAAGTCGCTGTCTGGTCTTGAGAATCTGAAGTCGCTGGACCTGACTTTCACCAACATCAGCGACGACGGGATTGCCAACCTCAAAGTCCTCCCTAATCTGCTCACCCTGCTCATTGAACGTGCCCGTGTCACCGATGGCGCTTTCGAGCATTTCGCGGCGATGCCGAAACTCAATTACCTGAACGTCACTCTGAATGACGTTTCTGACGAAGGGATCGCCAAGCTCAAAGGGAAGTCATTCGTCGGCTTAGAGCTGAGTGATACCAAGATCACCAACGCCTCGATGAAACTCATCGGCGAAATGAAAGACATGATGTATCTAACCGTTCGTCGTACGAGCGTTGGTTATGGTGCAGATGAAAACGACAACGGCTATAAAGACATTGCTGGCCTGACCAAGCTGAAGCGTCTGCAGGTTCGCGATACGTTGATCGATGTCGACACGATGAAATACTTCAGCGGTTTGACCAATCTGGAGGTTTTTGAGCTGAGCGAAAACCGTATCGATGATGATGGCATTGTCGCGGTCGAGCCTCTCACGAAGTTGACCAGTCTGCAGTTATTCAGCAACCGACTGACTGACAAAGGCCTGACCTCGATCGCGAAGCTGACCAATCTGACCGATCTCAACTTTGACGAAAACATCGACATCTCGGACGCTGGTATCGAATCTCTGCTGCCTCTGGAGAAACTGGTCCGCCTCAACCTGCGTCAGACCAACATCACCGATGCTTCTCTAAAGCACATTGCGAAGTTCAAGAACCTCAAGGTTTTGAATTTGCAGAACTGTCAGGTCACTGATGCTGCTGTCGATGAACTGAAAGCAGTGAATAAGAGTCTGTCTATCTCTCGATAACAAGAGATCGATGATTGGAAGAAATAGAAACAGCCACGGTTCAAACCCGTGGCTGTTTTCATTTGGAGACCGCTTTTAGATCACACCGCTGAGTTCGAGGATGAGTTGCTCGAAGACGACGCGATCTGGTAACTGGGAGCCCCCTTTGAGATTCGCGTCTGCCTTGGCCACTTTTGTCAGCAGCATCTGGGCTTTGTCTCGTTTGATCCGCTTCAAATAGTCTTCCACCGGCTTCTGGTCCCGAGGAAAAATCCCGGCAGTCTTGATCGCAGCGGGTAGCGGCATGTTTCCATGAATCGCCAGGCTCGCTGCCGTTGCATACTTGCGAAAGACAAATACCAGCCCGCCGAGCAACTTTTGTGATGCCTCTCCCGAAGTCACCAGCTGGTCAAAACACGAGAGCGCCTTGCCAACATTCCCATCGCGTGTGGCATCGAGCATTGCCCAGGTCGTCTCGGTTTTCCAACCGCCGACCATTTTCTGGACATCGTCGGTCGAGATCTCTTTGACGTCTCCAACATAGCTGGCCAGTTTCGCCAGTTCGCTTTCCAGCATTCCGAGATCGTTTCCGAGCAGTTGCTCGAGCAGTTCGCAGACTTGACGAGAAATCCGCTTCCCATATTGATCCATCGCCAGTTTGGTCAGGTATTGCGTGAGTGCAGATCCTGTCAGTTCACTGCATTCCAGGAACAAGCCTTTGTCTTTGACCAGTTTGGCGAGCTTCGTATTTGAAGGCATTGTCGAGACATCGAGGACCAGCATCGATTTTTTCGCTGGCTTATCGACGTAGGCTTCCAGCTGAGGACGATATGTCGAGACAAATGCATCCGCGTCTTCCAGAATGATCATCCGCGTTGGCGACCACATGGAAATGGTTTTCAGCTCGTCATGAATGCTCTTCCATTCCGTCGACGCAGCCGACAGCTGGGTGAGCATATCCTCAGTCACATCCAACCCGAGCAGATCGAGTTTCAGCCGTGCATAGATCCGCAGCTTGAGCGCACGCTGTTTCCCGACACACGCGACGACCCCTGGCAGATCACCGAGTTCTGCGTTCGCAGCTTTAAACAGAAATTCCGTGGCGTGCATGAGATCTTGACCCTGTCGTTCGGCTTGGCATACAGTTCCCCTCGGACTCAGCTTTCCGAACTGGGAACGCGACGATTTCAGTATAGTCCTCCCGTCACGAATTATCGATCCTGTCACGCTAAAGCCGGGCCATGCTTCTTCTTGATACTGAGCTGAGTTTCCAATGTCCTGGCGAAACCGGCGCCATCTCAGCCTCCGTGCATCGGGCCCGCTTAGCTTCCGGCTACCACAAATGCCAGACCTGTTCGCATAACAACACGAAGAACGCCGGCAAAGTCACCTCCTTCGATGACCCCACCAAATTGATCCACGAGGGGCACCGACTACGAGCTGTCTACCTCCGCCCACTGACTCCCAAGACCGTCCTGTCTGCGCTGGCCGAGCCTCTCAACTCACTCTGGCATCAAACTGTCCGCACGGTTTCGACTGATGCTCGTTCTCCTCGACAAAGCCTGTACCGGCCCAGCATTGCCGTCAGCTGCGATCTGCGACACCCTTCGCTGGAAATCTATCGCCAGCTTCTGTCGGGGCTCGAACTCACCGGGTGTCACATCGTTGAATTGGGCCCGCTCCCCGAGGCTCAGTTCTGCTTCGGCATTCAACACTATAACGTGACTGCGGGCATTTACATTACCGGTAATGATCATGGCCCTGCCAACTCCGGTTTCAATCTTTACAGCGAGCACGGGCTCCCCTGGACTTTGCCAGCCTTTGACAGCCAGTCAACGCGTACACGCCTGACTCGGACAGCAGCCACCTTGCGTCAGGAACGGATTACGCTGGCTTACGAAACTCACATTCGCAAGTTCTTCCACGGCCTGCGTCCTTTGCGCGTCTTCGTTGGTGTCACTGATGAGATTGTGAAGGGGACCGTCGATCGTCTGTTTGAAAAACTCCCGTGTGTGATGCTCAGTCAGGTCATTCCCCCGCAGGCGCATGACTCCTGGCCAGCGCTGACCTCCCTCGTCCCAGAACATCATTGCGATGTTGGACTGCTGATTGATGAAGATGCTGGTCGCGTTCAACTCATTGACGAACTCGGACACCCTGCTTCCAGCCCCTCTCTACTTCAACTCGCATCTCGTGCTCTCCGGCAGGAACAGCCCGCTAGTCTGCTCAGTGTTGCAGAATCTTTTGCGACTCCGACACTGCTCGAGCAAGGCGTCACGCTTGCAAAGCCAACCCTTTCTGCAGCCACCCGCGACATGTACGAGCAGCGATCTGGTCTGGCCCTTCTCGAAGAAGGCCGCCTATGGCATTTCGATCAACACCCTCGCTGTGACGCCCTGGTTACCCTCGCCTGGGTCTTGAAATCCCTGAGCCTCGCGGATACCCCGCTGAGCGAGTTGGTTTCGTAGGGTCCGCTGTGCGGACCGTAAATCGACGTCCATTGCGAATGAGAGCAGCGGTATCTACGCTAAGCAGTTATTCAAAGCGATCATTGCTATTATTGCGAATTAACGGTCCGCACAGCGGACCCTACGGGGAAACACACAGCGCGTAAAAAAAGCCTCCGTGCGGGAACGGAGGCTTTCTCATTTTCAGATCAACGCGTGACAGCTTAGCGACGGATGGCGCTTGAGCCGTAAGCCATGCCGCCGTTGCCGACGTAGTAGATGGCAGGATCATCAATAATCCAGCGTGTTGACATCGTTCGTCCGTCGTCCATATTGCAGACGTTGAAGAACATCGTGGTGAAACTTTCACAGCGATAGCCATATGGAGTCTGCGATGTGATCAGGTCAGCAGCGGTCAGGTTGTCGACACCTTCGCTGGCATAGAAGTGGACCCGTCCGTCAGCAGTGAACGACATGCCGAACGTCCACCAGCCTGGATTCTTGATGACTGGACCAGCGACTTCGTGTCCCAGAGAATCACCTCGGATGATGATCTGAGCACGGTCCGCTGGGTTCTTGGCATCTTTTTTGGCCAACGCAATGAAGAAGCCAGGCCAGTAGGCTTCTTGCTTCGTGGAAGATCCAAAGCCTTTAATTCTTCCGAACAGACCACGTCCACCTTTGGTTTCATGATCAACGATCGTCGTGTGACAGTCAGCGCGGATTCCGAAGCTTGATCCGTTGCGTTGCTCCCACTCCTGGAATGGCGGCACATAAACACGAACGACGCAGCTTGGCTGCCAGGAAACTGGCATCGTACGACCGTTCATAATCAGGTCGTCCTGCATCATCTCATGGCTGAGACGACCGGGAATCCCCGATTGCTTCGTGCGCAGTGACAGAGCCCATTCGCTGCCTTCGAGTCCGCCCGCTGGAGCTGGAACTCGGAGGATTTCATCGGGCTGACCACGCTTGGGGCTTTCGAACCAGCGTTGGTTCTTCGAGTAGCCGCGTGGATAACGCAGCGTCTCGTCTTGTTCTTTACTGCTCTTGGGGAAGTTGTGAACGAACTCCCATTTCTCTTCTTCAAAGTTGTCACCGGAGGTATCAACCTTGGTGCCCGTGCCGGGAACAATCTGAGCCGAAACAGGCGCATTGCCCATCACGAACAGCAGGATTGTCAGCGTCAGGACAGCCAGCCAGTGAATGTCGAGAGATGATTGTTCTAAAACACCGATTCGAGTTCGAAGGTCCGTCATCGCGACTGCTGATCCTCACTGATCTAAAGACACGGATTCGGCGCAGGAAAAGGCTGCCCGAAGTAGCATGATTTGAAGTATCGGCTTCCTTCAACGGGCAGATGATCACTCAAGGACAACTAAGGTGACGCGTGCACGGTTTTGTAAGCAAGCCCTTCCATGTCTGCGCAGACATCCCGTTCTTCCCTCCCGCCCTATTCACCTCTTTCATTCTATTCGCTGTTATTTTCACATCGACTGGTGACTGAATGTTAAACCTTGATGGTTATAAGCTTGGTAATCCCGGAAAGACGGCATGGACTGCGTAAACGAATAATGAACGACTCCGCAGCCTTCCGATACGAATGATGACCAGACTGGTACATTCAGTCTTGAATCAAAATTAGGAATTTTGAGCAGTCTGGGAAGATTAAACCAAACCGAACGTCTGCGGAGTCTGAAAGACTTCTGAGACGCGCGTTGCAACGGATGGCAATTGAGGGGTTTGACTCATGTTGATCAGGAAGATCTTTTTTCCCGTTCTGACCGCAGCGGTGCTCGCCGGTTGCCAGACTCCGTCGCTGTTCTCATCGAAGACAGAGGCCGAAAAAAACGGCACTCAGCGGATGATGTCCCTGGCTCAAAAGCTTGAGTCACAGGGCCAGGATCAAGTCGCGATGCGACTCTACCAGGAGATCCTCGCCAAGCAGCCTTCTCATAAGCCTGCGATGCAAAACTACGTTCGGTTGAAAGACCGTCTTAGCACTCCAGCCAGCGGTGCGCCACAAACGATGCTTGCTCAGCAGCCGAAGAGTGCTGAGGCGATTGAACAACTCGTCGCTGCGGAAGTCGCCAAGCAAATGGCGAAGAAGAATGGCGATACTAACAACGCATTTGGGCAAACGCCTTCAAATGCCATGCTGACATCAAAAGACAAGGTCATCGAGGTCACACCAGCCTCGGTGTCGAATGTTGATCCAGTCGCCCTCCAGATGATGGGACTTTCAACAGAAGCTGTCCAACAGCGGGTTGAAGACAAACCGGTTGCAGTTGCCGAGACTGATGTAGTTCCCTTCGGCAGTGATCCAGCCTTCTGCTCGGACGACAACTGTCAAACTGCTCCAGCGATTGCGAGTGGTCCGGTTGTCGATCCGTTCATGAACGAGGCTGCTCCAACGGTTTCACAACCTGCTCCAGCCAATGCTGCCTTGAATGCTTTTGCAGAGCAGTCTGTTGCCGAACAGGCACCACAAGTCGCAGCGACACCGACTGACGCATCGAACATGGACGCGGCGTTTGCCAATGCTGTCCCAGAAACAACTTCATCATTCGCAGCGACACCTGCAGCAGATGACGCATTCAGTCAACCATCTGCGATGGAACTGGCACAAGCCGCCGCTGCAATTCCAACAACGATCGCCGAACCAGCTGCTGAGCCAATCGCTGAGCCAGCCTCTGAAGAAACATTGCTTGAGCAGCTCAAAGAATCTGACGAGTCACGTCAGGTCGATGCACTGATCAAGCTTGCCGACGTCGGAAGCAATACGGACGCGACACTCGAGAAGATTGGCGATGCTGCTTTCGATGGCAGCGATGTCGTCCAGGTTCACGCCGCCTGGGCGTTGGGTAAAATCACGAATCAACCAGTCATCTCGGCTGAAGATATCTCGGATTTCCTGACGTCAGAGCAACTTCCTGCTGTCCAGTCTGCAGCGTATCTGCTGGGGCTGCTGGAAGATCATGCTCAACCTTATCTCAAGGATCTCGAAGGACAACTCAATCACAGTGATGAGTTGACTCGACTCCACGTCGCTGAAGCCCTCGTCAAACTGAGCCCAGATCATCCACAAGGTGTTGCAACGATCCTGGACTTAGCATCATCGGATGATAACTCGATCCGCTGTCTGGCGACTCACGTAATCTCAGAACTTGATCCAGAGAAACATCCACAGACTCTGACTTCGCTGTCAATGAAGCTCAACGATAACGATCCAACGATCCGAACCGCAGCTGCCCTGGCTCTGGGTGGATTCGGGATCAAAGCTGAACCCGTCATTCCTGCTCTGCTCGTCTCGACAAGCGATCAGGACAACGATGTCCGACTGGCTGCCAACACGGCTCTCAGCTGCATCATGGACGAAGTGGCTCGCGACTAATCAACACTGTCTGACAAACACTTTTGTCTGACAATTCTAATCAAAGATCCCCGATCGGCTTCTCGCTGATCGGGGATCTTCTTTTTTGGCAACGCTCAAGCTGCGAATTGCTGCAGCCAAAAAACCGCGAGTCGTAGTCGTCTTTTTATGTGCTTGCACTGGCCTATGGTTTAGTGTGAGCGCAATACTCGGTATGTGGACTTTTTCATGCTGTGCAACTCACGACGAGATGTTCATCGCCCGTATCCCTCCAGGAGATCGACATGCTCACCCGACGTGAATTCCTCCCGCTCGCTGCTGGTTCCACTCTGCTGACAGCTTCGACACTGCTCGCTGCTGATGCTGGCCCTGGCTCCGTCATGCCGACAATCGGCAAGGTGACTGATACCCCACTTCCGACCAATGGCGTGGTCACAAGCGGTCACTATGTTCCACCTTACCGCTTTGGACTTGGTGGAGTCGCGGCAGGAAACGGGTTTGCAGCCATGTCCGACGAGGCCGCAGAGGCGCTAATGGAAGCCTCCTGGGCAGTCGGTGTCCGTTACTTCGATACGTCTCCCTGGTACGGCCTGGGGCTGAGCGAGCGACGTTTTGGGCGTTTCCTGCATAACCACAAGCCAGAAGACTATATCATCTCCACCAAAGTCGGCCGCATTCTGAAGGCGACCAAGACTCCTCCGAAAGCCCTCTGGCAGGAGCCGTCACCCTTTTCCTACACCTATGACTACACTGCAGAAGGAACGCGTCGTTCGATTGAAGACAGTCTGCAGCGTCTTGGTGTCTCGCAGATCGACATCGTCTTTATTCACGATCTCTCGCCTGACAATGGCGACATGAAAGAACGCTGGACCGAATATTTCGACATCGCTCAGAAAGGCGCGATGCCCGAACTGACCCGCATGCGAGAAGAAGGGATCATCAAAGCCTGGGGGTTCGGAGTGAACCGTCCAGAACCTGCGCTGCGCGCCGTCGAGGTGGCTGATCCCGATCTCTTCCTGCTGGCTTGTCAGTATTCGCTGATCGATCACGAGCAGGCTGTTGAGAAAACATTCCCGGTTCTCGAGAAGAAGGGGGTCTCCGTGGTCGTGGGCGCCCCTCTCGTCGCTGGTTATCTGGCAGGGCGTGATCGCTATTTATATAGCGGAACGATTCCTGATGGTGCAGTACAAAAGCGCGAAAAACTGACCAAAGTCGCGACTGATTTCGGCATCGATTTGCGAACAGCGTCTCTTCAATTCGCAGCCGCATCCAAGATCGTCTCCGCCATCATTCCCGGTGCCCGCACTGCAGAGCAGGTCAAAGCCAATGCCGATTCGATGAAGGTCATGATTCCGACAGGATTCTGGGATGAACTCCGCAAACAGGGCCTGATTTCGAAGTCCGCGACAACCCCCGATGCCACGAGCTGAACGGCCCTAATTCCGTTTTCCAGAACAAGAGGCTCTCACCAGAATGTGATGAGCCAGTGCTGCGGAATGCTCCCTGTTCCCACGAACCGCGCGACATGATGAACGCTCGCGCGGTTGGCGTGAAAACAGTTTTGACAAGTCTTACTTCTTGTTTGGTGTCATTGGCTTTTCTGGCTCGTACTTGATCCGTTTGTCGCCAAACATAAAGTGCGGCTCATCGACTCTTTTGCCTTTGGGAGGCTCAAGTTCACGCACCCAAATGTTGCGAAAGCGAACGGGGTCGCTGTGATACTGGAGGACGAGCGGCAGCTTGTCAGGATGAGCGACGTAGTGCGGAACAGCATCCGCATACACGGTCTTCCCTTTCAGGGCATACTGAGCGATGACACAAACGCCGTTGATGATGACGGTCACGTACGCAGGCTTCTTCAATTCGCCTTGCATGTCAAACTCAGGTGCATTGAAGATGACATCGTATTCATTCCATTCCCCTGGCTTGCGCATCGGGTCAGCCATGGGGGGAATTTGTTTGTAGACAGAGCCTGCTTGCCCGTTCGGGTAGGTTTCGTTTTCAAACATATCGAGTACCTGAATCTCATAGCGACCGTCCATCAGGTAGATTCCGCTATTCCCTTTGCCCTGGCCTTTGTCATTGTCTTCCGGGGGAGCGGAGTATTCAATGTGAAGCTGAATCGAACCAAACGCCTGCTTGGTTTTAACATCGTGCTTGGCGGCGACAACATAACCGTCTTTGAGGGTCCAGTCCTGCCCACCTTCGAAGGCATCCATGTTCTTGCCATCGAAGAGCACGATGGCATCAGACGGAGCCGTTGAATTCGTAGTGCCCGGGACAACCTTGGGGGGAACTTCCCATTCAATGCCATCCTGATAGACGGCCATTTGTGCCTGAATCGAGCCATTCAGCACAACAAGAACGACAGCCACGGCCAACGTGCGGAAGAGAATCATTTTGAAACCTTGACCTCAATTCGAGGAAACGGAAGACGCTGGGCAAGGCAACGACCCTGCCACAACCATCGATTAGAACTTATGCAACCTATCGTTGCGAATGCTGGCTCACAGAGCAAGTGTCAGTCCATGGTTGTTGCAGTCGATGCCAGTAAGCAGGGCTCAATTCGTGGCATTATGAACGCAAATTAACGAATGCTTGAGGCGTTGAAAGCCACTTCAAATCAGGTTGTCTGGTCGCTTTAACCTCGAACTGAGCGTCCGCAGCGCACGAATCGAATTCAATGTGACCTGTCTGCAATCTATTTATTTGACACCACTCCGCTGATTCATTGCTGTAACGACCCACACAACGATGAGAGCACCGAGGATCGACAAGATCCATCCGGACCCCTCCAGCAATGGACGATTCGGTGCACCCGAGACTGCCCAGCTGATCGCCCCTCCAACCAGCGACCCTGCAATTCCCAGTGCAATCGTGCTCCCAAACCCCATCGGTTGGCGACCGGGGTAGACAGCGCGGGCAATCGCTCCAACGATCAGCCCAAACAGAATCCAGACGAAAATGGCGACGATCGTGTCCATGGCATACTTTCTACGTGGTATGTGAAGTGTGGACTGTGAAGTGTTTCAAAGACAGTAGCAGTCGCAAATGCCGCACCGGATTCTGACTGGGGCACACGAGAATCTTTCTCGAGTGATGTCTGATGCGAATTTATCGCCACATAGTTCCTGGAATTACCTCCGCTTCAAGAAGCAAGCCGCCCCAACGGTATTCCACACATCAACTTTATCGCCTGGGTAAATTTTGTCGTTCGATTTGAACGCGCGGCCTTTATGGAATGCCTAGTTTTGTGCTTTTAACGAATGACGTCGATCTCGCGACCGAAAGTCATGATATCAGCGAATTTCAGTCGTTTTGAAATTCGGACTTCGGCACGGAAGGGATTCCGCGATGTTGGCTCGTTTTGCAGTTTGTATAGTCGTTCTGTGTCTTCCTGCCGTGGAAATGCCAGCGCAGGAGTTGATGAAAGTGAGCTGCGCGGATGAAGGTTGTACGCCATCGTCGTTTGGTGAGCCTTGTGAAATCGATGACTGTGAGACCGGCTTGGATTGGTTCAACGCGATCTCCTCTGATGAGCCATTTTTGTCGTGCTTGAAAGACATGCAGATCGGCGAGACGGGATTGACGGCATCTGCTGGCGGAGCCTACCGGTTTCGTTACCTCGACGAAGACAATCGTCTGCGTCCCGGCGGACCTGGGCGAAGCAGCTACACCCAGCATCGATTCACACCGTATCTGGATCTTGCTTACGAGGATCTGGTCAAAGGTCACCTCGAGATCATTGATGCCAGTACATTTCACAATGACCTGCCGGAACTTCCGATCGACACCAATCGCTGGGATATTCTGCAGGCTTATATCGACGTCAAGATTTTTCAGAACGATTCTGGGACACTGCGCGGTCGCTATGGTCGCCAGACACTGCTTTATGGCGATCAACACATCATCTCGCCACTTGGATGGGCCAATACGTATCGAAACTTTGAAGGCGGCAAACTCTACTGGTCGGGCGAGAACTGGGATATTGATGGCTTTGTCGTTCGTCCTGTAAATGGGGCGGCGAGAAATGTCGTGTATCGACCCGAATCTTTCGATTCGCCCGATCAAAGCCATCTTTTTAGCGGTATTTACGCGACCTATAAAAGCCTTGGACTCAGCAAGATGGACTTGTTCTTTCTGATTGACAATGAGCAGGAAGATCAGGCGAACAGACCGGATGGAGAGCTCTACACACTGGGAACACGTATTTATGGCAAGCGTGCAATCAAAGACGGAGGCGAGGCTCCGGTTCGAACGTGGGCATGGGATACGTTTGCTGCTTACCAATGTGGGAGCAGTGACTTTCTGACAGGGCTCGATCAGAATGTGGGAGCGCTCGGCCTGAATCTCATGGTTTCACATACCTGGAATCAGGCGACCTGGAGTCCGACGGTGGGCGGGTTGATCTGGTATGGTTCGGGAGATCCAGATCCCAACGACGGGCAGATCAATACGTACAATACCCTCTACCCGCTTGGTCACGCGTATTGGGGGATCCTGGACAACTTCAATGGTTCGAACCTGGTTGACTTTGCGTTCATTTCGAAAGTCAGTCCATCAAAAAAGCTGGATCTGAATGCGGTCTTCCATTACTTCCGAAAAGCACATTCGGAAGATTACATCTACAATATCGGAGGCGCACCGTTTGGCGCTGCGGGAACGCCTTACGATCACATCGGCAACGAGCTCGATCTGATTGCCACTTACAAACTCAATGCGAACTGGACGGCTGAGTTTGGATATTCATGGTTCTGGTACGGCGATGCCGTCCAGAAACAGCCTGCGATCAATCGCAGTGATGCCAGTCAGCTGTATTTTCTTACGGAAGTGAAATTCTAAACTCCGCTACGATGATCGGCATCGAGTTCCCTGTCGTGCAATGAATGCCCAAGATGGTTTTGGCATCTGACATGCCATTGAAATCATCAATCCTGCTTAGAATCTTTTCATATCGCTGATCTGTTATCTGAGAGCAATCGATCCGACTTTTGCGGTCGACCCCGCCACATCGTGGAAACTACGGTTTCGTGGACTGCCGAAACCGTGGAAAACCGATGTCTCTCAATGAAATTTCATGCGTCTGAGTGATTGAGGCGCATCGGTTGCCTCTGTTCTTCCCTGTCGATCGATGACGGTCGTTGTACGTTACAGTCCTGGCAGGGAATCACCTTCATGAACGCTGGACGCATTCCGGGAATGATCTGTCTGCTTGTCCTGATGACGAGCACGATGATCGCGTCTGGACAAGACGTGATCGACTTTCTGGATATCGAGAAGGACAAACTCAAGCTTGGGTTTATCAAACTGACAGATTGTGCGCCGGTTGTGATCGCGAAGGAGAAAGGATTCTTCGCGGACGAGGGATTGCAGGTCGAGGTCGTTGCACAGCCGAACTGGAAGACGCTGCTGGACAACGTCATCAGCGGAAATCTTGATGGCGCGCATATGCTGTCGGGACAGCCGATCGCTGCGACGATTGGATATGGCACGAAGGCACACATCGTCACTGCTTACACGATGGACGTGAATGGAAATGGGATCACGGTTTCGAATTCTGTGTGGCGGGAAATGCAGAAGTCGTCCCCGGAGTTGAATTCTCCGAAACCGGTGCATCCGATTTCTGCGACGACTTTGCAAACAGTCGTCGACGAAAAACTGGCCTTCGGTGAAAAGCTGCAAATGGCGATGGTTTTTCCGACCTCGACACACAATTACCAGCTGCGTTACTGGCTGGCGGCCGGCGGAATTCATCCGGGGATGTACACGGAAGCTGACCCGGCTGGTGGGCGCGTCGATGCGATGGTGGAGCTTTCAGTGACTCCGCCGCCGATGATGCCTGCGACTTTAGAAGCAGGAAATATTCAAGGGTATTGCGTCGGCGAACCCTGGAATCAGCAAGCCGTTGCCAAGGGGATCGGAGTGCCGGTCGCGACCAATTATGATGTCTGGAAAAACTGTCCCGAGAAAGTTTTTGGGGTCTCGAAGGCGTGGGCAGATAAGAATCCCCATACGCATATTGCTGTCATCAAAGCCTTGATCCGCGCGGGACGATGGCTGGATGAGACGGACTCGAAAGGGAATCTCATCAATCGACAGGAAGCCGCGAGAATTCTGTCCCGCTCGAATTATGTCGGCGCTGACTATGACGTGATCCGAAATTCGATGACCGGCTACTTCTACTTCCAGCGGACCGACAAGCGAGAGATGCCGGATTTCAATGTCTTTTACAAGTATCACTCGAGCTATCCGTGGTACAGCGATGGCATCTGGTTTCTGACTCAGATGCGACGATGGGGGCAGATCTCCAAGCCCATGCCAGCCAAATGGTATGACGACACGGTGCGCGAGATCTACAAGCCAGATGTTTATCTGACCGCAGCCAAGATGCTGCTCGATGAAGGCAAGATTGAAAAGGATGAAATTCCCTGGACGTCCGATGGCTATAAGCCTGTGACGACTGATTTTATTGACGGGATTTCTTACGACGCACGCGATCCGATCGGCTATCTGAATTCTCACATCATCGGCAATAAAGATCCGCAGTAGTCGCGATCGCGACCTCTCGAAATTCATTCGACTCCCATGAGGGTTCCCGTGAAATACAGCTTACTCAAGATCATCCATGTGACAGGACTGACGTTCCTGGAGCCGATTGTCCGACTCTGCTATGGCGAAGAGCCTGCGCTGCAGTTGAAGAAGATCGGGCGATTCATCGTCGTGCCGGTTGTTGCAGTTCTGGTGTTTGTCGGGATCTGGAACTGGGCTGGTCCGCAGTTGAAGACTAAGTCGGGTGAAGTTCCTACTCCGGGGGTTGTCGCGGAGGCGTTTCGTGGCGTTTTCCAGTTCTTTGTTCGCGAGAACACCAAAGAGGACGACTACATCCTCACTGGAGAAACCCGACAGGCAGAACTTGCTCGTGTTGAACAACGTCTGAGTGATCTGGCCGCGTTAAAGCAATCAGCAGACGCGCGTGTTGCAGAAATAGAAATCGGCCGCGATGAGTTTCTGGCCAAGACGGTTGGCCCCGTGCAAAAGGAACTGAATGATCTTAGTGAAGAGCAGACCTCTCAGGAAAAGGCAATGCTCGACGCGATCAAACAAACGGCGTCAGGGATTACCGAGAAGAGTTCCACAACCGACCGTGAAGCATTGATCGCTGCGATGGTGAAATACAACGGACTCAAGAAAGAGAACAACGAGAAACTGAAGACGATTCAGGAAAAGCTCACGAACATTTCGTCAGTGAAGTATCAGCCCTATCTGAACGCGCTGAAGCAGCAGACAAATGTCGTGGAGGAGATCATCTTCCTCGAGAAGCGGAAAGAGCTTTTAACGGTCGGGAATCGCGAATCCAGGGTGGCACAAAGCGAGGCGGATCTGGAACGTCTGAAGTCTGAGTTTGCAACCGCGACAGGGGCACAGACTCTTGGCCTGGCCAATCGCATCGTCAAGACTGAAGAGCGACTGCAGACCATGGAAAAATCTGCGTATGCAAAACCATGGACACTCCCGCTTCAAACGCTTCGCAGCCTGGCGTGTGTCTTCACTGGTTTTGTCCTCGCGACAATGATCGCTGTGCCGATCGGGATTCTCTGTGGGTTGAGCAGCACGTTCATGGCGGCTGTGACTCCTTTTATCGCGATGTTCAAGCCCGTTTCGCCGATCGTCTGGTTGCCGATTGCCTTGATCATTGTTGGTGGTTTGATTCCCGATCCAGACAATCATTGGCTGCTGCATTTGCTGGAACGTCTGCCGCTGATCGGCTGGATGAAGATCAATCCTGCATTCATCGCGTCTGCGGTGACAGTCGCGCTTTGTTCGTTGTGGCCGACGCTGGTCAATACCGCGCTTGGTGTCGCCTCGATCGACAAGGACCACATGAACGTGGCCCGCGTCCTCAGACTCGGATTTACTCGACGTCTGGTGAGCATTGTCATTCCCTCGGCCATGCCGCTGATTTTTGCCGGGATGCGAATTTCACTGGGAGTTGGCTGGATGGTGTTGATCGCCGCCGAGTTGCTGGCCTCGAGTGAAGGGATTGGCAAATTCGTCTGGGATATGTTCAACAATGGCTCCTCTGCCACGTTTGCCCAGATGTTTGTCGTGGTGTTCGTGGTCGGAGTGATCGGGTTCCTGCTGGACCGGATCATGATCATTCTGCAGCGACTCGTCAGCTTTGATGGAGCACCGGCAGCAATCTGATTCACTGTCTCAGCGAGCGATTTTCCTTCTTTCAGTTTGACGGAATGACAACATGGCCTTTCTGGAAATGAATGATGTCTCGATTGCCTTTGGACATGGCAGTGAGCGTCATGTCGTGCTCAACGATTTGAATCTGTCCGTTCGTAAGAATGAGTTCGTTGCGGTGATCGGATTCTCTGGAAGTGGCAAGAGTACTCTGATGTCACTGATGGCTGGTCTGCAAAGACCGACTCAAGGTCAGATCACACTGCATGGAGATCCTGTCCGCGAACCGGGCCCGAAGCTGGGAATCGTCTTTCAGAATTACTCACTGCTGCCATGGTTGACGGTCTCAGGAAACATCGAAATCGCTGTTCGACAAGTCTTCCCCAGGATGCATGGCGATGAAAAAGTTGCCTATATCCAGCGCTACATCAATCTTGTGAGTCTGACGGGATCTGAGCACAAAAAGCCACATGAACTGTCCGGTGGAATGCGACAGCGTCTTTCACTGGCGAGAACCTTGTCAATGCAGCCAGAAATCCTGCTGCTGGATGAACCGCTCAGCGCCCTGGATGCCTTAACGCGAGCCAATCTTCAAGACGAAATCGTTCGCCTATGGGAGCAGGATCAGCGGACGGTCGTGATGATCACAAATGATGTCGATGAAGCTGTTCTGATGGCCGATCGGATCGTCACGCTGACCCAGGGACCGATGGCGTCTTTTGGAGAAGAGTTCATCGTCGACCTGCCTCGCCCGCGTGATCGGACGACTCTCAACTTCAATGAAGACTTTAAACGACTTCGCAATGAAGTGACACGTTACATGTCTCACATGGGAGAGGAAAAGCGTCGGACTCGCGTGGAGTTACTGACACCGCTGCCTGACATCTCGCCAGTTGCATGGGATTCACGACGACGTCGCGTTGTCACCGAGGAAGTCGTCGTTGCCAGCTAGTCTTCCTGCTCTTCAGGCGGTTCACGATAGGAACTCATCATGTTGTCTCTTTCCGAAAAACGATATGTCGAGATTCACAACGTCACGAAGGCGTACCCGAATCCGCGCGGGGAAGATGTCGTTGTGGTTGACGGGTTCAACCTGATCATGCCCAAGGGAGAGTTTGTCAGCATTATTGGACATAGCGGCTGCGGGAAATCGACGGTTCTCACCATGGTTGCCGGGCTGAACTCCATCACATCGGGAGGAGTGGTGGTCGATGGTCGTGAAATCAGCGAGGCTGGTCCTGACCGGGCGGTTGTCTTTCAGTCGCCATGCTTACTCCCCTGGATGACGGCTTTTGAGAATGTCTTACTGGGAGTGAAAAATGTCTATCCGCATGCGACAAAGCAGCAACGAGCGGACATCGTCTCCCACTACCTGCAACTGGTCGGGCTGGGTGACTCGATGCATCGGTATCCGCGCGAGCTGTCTGGAGGAATGCAGCAGCGAGTCGGCATCGCGCGGGCTTTGGCATTGAGGCCGAAGATGCTGTTACTGGATGAGCCATTTGGAAGACTCGATTCACTGACCCGGATGGAACTTCAGGACGTCATTCTTGAAATTCTCGCCGAGGAGCAGATCACGACGATGCTGGTGACTCATGACGTGGATGAGGCAATCTATATGTCAGATCGCATCGTCATGATGACGAATGGCCCTCGCGCTCGCGTGGGTGAGATTCTCGCGATCCCGATTCCTCGGATACGAAAACGCGATGAAGTGCTGGAGCATCCAGATTACTACCGTTATCGGGGGCATTTGATCTCGTTTCTGGAAGGACTGGCTCACTCACACCCAGGACGCAGCCGGACGCCAGAGTACGAAGACACATGCCATGCCGTCGCGAGCTATGAAGACACAAGCCACGACATCCCGATCCATTTCGAGACAGCCAAAGCAACTTGCGATTTGATTTCTTCTGGTACACATGCTGGAAACGAATAACGTGACAGGGACGACTCTCAATCCGATTTTGCCAGCTTCGTCGTCTGAGACGGCGGAGTTTGAGATCACGCGCCACGGAATCGCGACCGTGGTGGATGATCGTCCCACTTCGGAGATTGGTGCCCACAGTGATCTGCTTGGTCTCCTCCTCGGCCAGCAGAAGAGTCTGTCAGCCGTGGAGATGTTCTCCTATTTGTATGACGAACCGTGCCTGCTGCCGCCGTCTCAGGAGCGCTATTACAAGACACTGCTGCCGACTGCAAAGCCTGGGTTGAATCAACAATACGCGTTCCAGGTCAACCTGGATCGCTGTTCTGGTTGCAAGGCCTGTGTGTCTGCCTGTCATACGTTGAATGGTCTGGAAGAATCAGAGACCTGGCGTGATGTGGGAGTCTTGCATCAGAAAGAGGCCGAGCAGTCATTCCTGCAGCATGTCACCTCGGCCTGTCATCACTGCGTCGACCCGGCGTGTCTGAAAGGTTGTCCAACGAATGCCTATGAGAAAGATCCGCTGACGGGCATTGTTTATCACCTGGATGACCAGTGCTTTGGCTGTCAGTACTGCACGCTCGCCTGCCCTTATGGCGTTCCCAAGTATAGCGCCAGCAAGGGGATTGTCCGTAAATGCGACATGTGTCGGAATCGACTGGCGGTGAATGAGGCACCTGCCTGCGTGCAAGCCTGCCCCCATGAGGCCATCTCCATTACGGTGGTTGATGTGGATGAGATTCTGGCTGATGCGGCGTCTAACGTGTTTCTGCCACGGACACACGATGCTTCCTACACCAAACCAACGACCCGTTACCTGTCGAAAACACCTCTTCCCCGTGATCTGACAACCGGAGACGACGATGACATTCAACCAGAGCATGCACACTTGCCTTTGATCTTGATGCTGGTGCTGATGCAGGCGTCGCTGGGAGGATATCTGGCTGCGACGGGCCTCTGTTTTGTGGGCGGGTTTGAGTTTTCACAGATGTCGATAATAGGCCTGATCATCCTGTCGTTTCTACTGGGACAGGCGGGACTCGTCGCGGCGACGTTGCACTTAGGACGCCCGCTGTATGCGTTTCGAGGCATTCTAGGAATACGTCACTCCTGGTTATCACGCGAAGCGGTCGCGTTTGGCGGATATGCGGTATTCACCGGACTGGCGGCGTTTCTGGCGGGGTATCAGACAATCGCTGCCTCTGTCGAGTCTTGGCTGCCAGGAGTCGCGCCGCTGTTGACTGGCTCTCTTCTACAAACCGGGCTGCTTGGATCGTTGCTGGGATCTGTGACCTTTGGAATCCTCGGGACATATTGCTCAGTGATGGTTTACGTCTTCACGCAACGCTCGTTATGGAATTTTCATCGGACGAATTTGAGGTTTTTTGGAACGGCTGTCGTGACAGGACTTTCGCTGGTGTTGACGATTCTCGTCAGTGAACCAGAGACGAGCTCGATTGCTGTCCGCGTCCTATCGCTTCTTCTGGTGATGCTGGCTGGTTCCAAGATCCTTGGCGAATTCGCTCTTCTCTGGCGCCTGAAGGATACTCGGCTCACGGACGACAAGAAGACATCCTTGTTGTTGACTGGAGCACTTCGCTCGACCGTTGTGTTACGGATTGCGTGTGGAGTGGTCGGAGGAATCGCTATCCCTGCGTTGATTGGGATGGGTGTCGGATCTGTCCCGCTACCGCTTCTGACTGGAGTGGCCGTGGTTGGATGTCTATTCGTGATCGCGGGAGAATTGGCAGAACGGACTCTCTTCTTTCAAGCGGTGATTGCCCCCAGAATGCCGGGAGGGATGCGATGAGTCAGGTCGTTGAACCAACAAAACCAACCTCGCCTTTTGAAGATGCCCTCCGACTGGTGCATGCTGCCAGCGGCAGTTTGACCCGCGAACTGTCACTGCGAGCAGGAGGACACGGACTGGGTCAAGTCCCGGACTCGCTTCGTCCGACTGCGACGACAACCATGGTCTGCGGGTTCTGTTCGACGGGCTGTGGATTGAAAGTGCATCTTGGTGACGGAGGTGCCATCGGCCTGTCGCCAACAACAGAGTATCCAGTCAACCTCGGCATGGCGTGTCCCAAGGGCTGGGAGGCGCTGGAAGTCACCAAGGCCTCTGATCGCGCGACCCATCCCCTGATGAGAAACTCTTTCGGAGAATTGAGACCAGTCGAGTGGGACACAGCGCTCGAAGCATTTTGTCGGAACTTCAAACGTATTCAGCAAAAGTACGGAAACGAGTCGGTTGCCTTCATCAGTACAGGGCAGATTCCGACGGAAGAAATGGTGTTCCTCGGATCGCTGGCCAAATTTGGCATGGGGATCGTCCATGGAGATGGTAACACCCGTCAGTGCATGGCGACGGCGGCGACAGCCTATAAGCAGAGCTTTGGCTTCGATGCTCCCCCTTTCACGTATGACGATTTTGAGCAATCGGACCTTCTGATCTTCGTCGGCGCTAATCCATGCATCGCGCACCCAATTCTCTGGGAACGTGTGATGAGAAATCGACGTGGTGCGGAAATCGTTGTCATCGATCCACGCACCACGGAAACCGCCATGCAGTCTCATCGTCATCTGGCGATTCAGCCCAAATCGGATCTCGTGCTGTTTTATGGACTGGCGAACCTGTTGATCCAGAATGACTGGATTGATCGTGAGTTCATCAACGCCTCGACCACTGGATTTGACGAGTTTGCCAGTTTCGTCAGTGACTATCCTCTCGAACGGGTCGTGGAGCAGACAGGTCTCGAGCGTTCGCAGATCGTTGAACTCGCAGAGCAGATTCACCAGCGATCTCGCGTTTCGTTCTGGTGGACGATGGGAGTCAATCAGAGCTACGAAGGAACACGGGTTGCCCAGAGTCTGATCAATCTGTCGCTGATGACGGGCAATATCGGTCGACCAGGAACGGGGGCGAACTCAATCACCGGCCAATGCAACGCGATGGGGTCCCGAATCTTCAGCAATACGACGGGCTTGCTCGGCGGTCACGATTTTACCTCGGCTGGTGATCGCGAGAAAATCGCGACACTGCTGGGAATCGATGTCGCACGAATTCCTGATCGGAACAGCTGGTCGTATCACGAGATTATCGACGGCATCGAAACCGGGCACATCAAAGGGCTGTGGGTGATTGCAACAAACCCCGCTCACTCCTGGATCAACCAGAATCGCTTCAAAAGGCTGCGGGACAAACTCGAATACCTGGTTGTGCAAGACATGTATTCGACGACCGAAACTGCCCAGATGGCGGATCTGGTCCTGCCCGCCGCCGGTTGGGGAGAGAAAGAGGGGACGTTCATCAATTCGGAGCGTCGTCTGGGGGTGATCAAGAAAGTCCAGGCTGCTCCGGGACAGGCGATCGCAGATTTTTCGATCTTTCGCCTGATCAGTGAGTATTGGGGCTGTGGCGAGATGTTTCGTGGATGGACATCGCCTGACAAAGTGTTTGAGGTCATGAAGAGGATCTCAGCGGGACAGCCGTGTGATCTGACCGGGATCGTGAACTACAAGATGATTGATGAGCAGGGAGGAATTCAATGGCCCTGCCTGCCATCTGAAAGTACGCCTGACAAAGAGCGTCGCTTATTTGAGGATGGCCGCTTTTATCATGCCGATGGCCGGGCGAGATTTCTTTTTGAAGCACCTCGACCCAACCCGGAGCCGACCGATGACTCGTATCCGTTGACATTGCTGACAGGACGCGGGACGGCTTCCCAGTGGCATACACAGACACGGACGAGCAAGTCCGCTGTCCTCAGGAAGCTGTATCCGCAGTCGATCTATGTTGAGATTCATCCTGTCGATGCAAAGACGTTCCAGGTGGAATCCGGAAAGCAGATCGACATCGTGTCTCGACGTGGACGAATTTCGGCCAAGGCTTTTGTGACAAGTAACGTCCAGCCAGGACAACTCTTTGTCCCTATGCATTACGAGCAAGCCAATCAACTGACGCTGGATGTGTTCGACCCGTATTCCAAACAGCCATCGTACAAACAGTGTTCCGTGCGACTGGAACCAGCAGCAATTCACGCCAGGACAGGAGGCAGCCATGAGTGAGCAAAACGGCTTTAACAAAGACCAGCAATCGTATCTGCAGGGGTTCATGCTCGGTGCAGATGTTGCGCGGACAGTTCGTGGACTGCCAGTGCTGTCTGGCTCGTGTGGTCCCGTCGCGGGCGGCGCGAACGTCCAGGTTGGAGGGACAATTCCTGCGGGTCTGTCATCTGTGCTCAACGGGGGATCCAATCGTCCGGCTGGTCCCGAGTCAATTCATTATGACGCTCAGCAGAAAGTCCTTGATGCGGGGAAAAAGCTCTCAGGCGAGGAAAAAGCAAAACGGGACAAGTCCCCTTTTGACATGTGGGATGAATTGCTCGTGCATGCCCGCGAGGGACGATTTCCCAAAGGAACGGATGCCTTCCTGTTCAAATACCAGGGACTCTTTTACGTCTCCCCTGCACAGGATTCTTACATGTGCCGACTGCGCATTCCCGGGGGAGAACTGAAGTCCTATCAAATGCGTGGACTGGCTGATCTGGCTGACCTGTATGCCGGCGGGGCGGCCGACATGACGACGCGGGCAAATCTTCAGTACCGTCATATCAGCGCCGAGAATGGGGTGCATGTGTTACTGGGGCTGATGGACCTGGGGCTGATCATCCGTGGGTCAGGTGCTGACAACATTCGAAACGTGACGTCGTCACCAACCAGTGGCTTTGATCCTGACGAGTTAATCGAGACATTGCCGCTGGCCCGTCAGATGCATCACTACATTTTGCAGCATCGGGAAATGTATGGACTGCCCCGCAAGTTCAACATCGCCTTCGATGGCGGTGGGCGGATCGCCAGTCTCGATGACACCAACGACATCGGCTTTTCCGCTGTTCGCATTGGCGACGACGCAGCGACATCGTGCGTTCCAGCTGGTGTTTACTTCCGCCTGACACTGGGGGGCATTACCGGCCACTGTGACTTCGCGCGGGATACGGGATACCTTGTCACCGCTGAAGAATGTATTCCGGTCGCGGCTGCGATTGTGAAAGTCTTCTCAATGCTGGGAGATCGAACGGATCGGAAGAAAGCGCGTCTGAAATATGTCCTTGATGGAATGGGATTTGAAGGTTTCTTGAACGAGGTTCAGAAGCATTTGAAATTTCCATTGCGGGCATTCGATGTCTCCACCTGCGAGCCACGTCCGCAGGTCGATCGATTTGGTCATGTCGGAGTTCATCGTCAGTCACAAAGCGAGACGTGCTACATTGGAGTCGTCGCTCCGGTCGGTCATCTGACCTCTCATCAGATGAGGCAGTTGTCGGAAATCGCAGATAGATATGGCAGCGGCCGACTTCGATTGACTGTCTGGCAGAACCTCATCATTCCTGATATCCGGGACAGCGATCTGGAAGCCGCCCAGCAGATGATCGAAGAAGCAGGACTGGAGTGGTCACCGCACAGTATTCGTGCCAATCTGATTGCATGTACGGGAAGTGCCGGTTGCAAGTATGCCGGTGCAGATACAAAACGAAACGCATTAGAGCTAGCGGCCTATCTGGAAGAACGGATCGAACTGGACTCGCCGATCAATATCCATTTCACCGGCTGTCACCATTCCTGTGCTCAGCACTATATCGGCGACATCGGGATGATCGGGACAAAAGTAGAAGTCGGCGATGAGATGGTCGATGGCTATCACGTCTTTGTCGGTGGAGGGTATGGAGAGAAAGCAGCGATCGCAGAAGAGCTGTTTCGATCCGTGACCGAGGCTGAGTTGCCGTCGAAGATTCTGCAGTTGCTGGAACTGTATATCGAGCAACGCGTGGAGGGTGAGCAGTTCGTCGATTTCGTGCGTCGTGTTGGAATGACGGAACTCCGACGACTCTGTCTGGAAACGACCTTTGTCACCGCGTAATCGAGTCATCATTTCTTTCTGACTGAATGTTTCACCTTATCTCCAGGGCATGACAATGACTGCAATGCTGATTCCTGAAACAGCTCCCTTCTCCAGCGAACAACGGGCTTGGTTGAATGGCTTTTTCGCGGGCATGCTCGGTCTCAATGAGACCAATGGAACGATGTCGGCCGGGCTCGTAGCATCGAGTTCGTCAGCGGTCATTGAGCAGACTGTTGAAGAGATCGCAGACACGGATCTTCCCTGGCATGATCCCGGTTTGAGCATCGACGAGAGAATGGCAGCCGCGAAGGATCAGCCGGTTGAAATGAAATTGATGGCAGCCATGGCGCAGTTGAACTGCGGTGCCTGTGGTTATCTCTGTCGAACCTATTCGACCGCGATCGCCACAGGAGAAGAAAAAAGCCTGACGAAATGCGTCCCTGGAGGAAAGCCGACCTCGAAGATGCTCAAGAAGATTCTTGAGGAGAATCCCGTCAACGTCAGCAGTTCGAAGACGTTAGAAAAAGTAGCGACAGAACCCGCATCACGATTCAGCCGCGATACGCCGCTGCTGGCGAAGCTGGTTCAAAGTTCCAGACTCAATGCAGAGACATCTGAGAAGGATACGCGACACGTTGTGATCGACCTTGGAGAAAGTGGTCTGACGTATCAGGTGGGAGATGCACTCGGTGTTTACCCTTCCAACTGCGATGAACTGGTCGAAAACGTGATGTCAGCCATTGCCGCAGATAGGACAACAACGGTTGAGTACGCAGGCTTGACGATATCACTGTCTGAGGTATTGACACATCACGTTTGTTTGAAGGGGATCAGTGATGACTTGATCGATCTGGTCAAGAAGTCATTGAAAGGGGAAGAACAAGTAGCAGCACTGGAGACCTTGATTGACGAAGATGAGGCGGGAGAACTCGATATTCTGGATGTCTTACACCATTTTCCCGGCGTGGCCATCTCTGCTCAAGAGTTTGTCACCTCGCTGTCGCCGCTTTCGCCTCGGCTCTACTCCATTGCCAGTTCGCAGAAGATCAATCATCGCGAAGTCCATCTGACAGTCGGTCGTCAGATTCGCCATGTGAAGAATCGGATACGAAAAGGGGTTGCATCCACGATGTTTTCGGATCGCCTGCAGGCGGGAAGTGACGTTAGAGTTTACGTACATCCCGCTCACGCGTTTCATGTGCCAGTCAATGATGATAAGCCGTTGATCATGGTGGGCCCGGGAACGGGAATTGCCCCCTTTCGTGCCTTTCTTCAGGAACGAGCAGCCAGAAATGCCAGAGGTAAAAACTGGCTGTTCTTCGGCGATCAACGTTCGGAGACTGATTTTCTCTACCGCGAAGAGCTAGATAATTATCTGCAGACTGGTCAGTTGACACGTCTGAGCACCGCCTTTAGTCGTGATCAGGAACAAAAGGTGTATGTGCAGGATCGGATGATGGAGTCGGCAGTCGAGATCTTCGAGTGGCTGGAGGAAGGGGGCTCATTCTGTGTCTGTGGCGATGCCAGAAGAATGGCCAGAGACGTCGATCAGACACTTCATGCGATCATTGAACAACAGGGGAAGATGACTGCTGCTCAGGCAAAAGCCTATGTATTGGAAATGGTGAAGCAGAAACGATATCTTCGCGATGTCTATTGATGAGATCGCTGGATAGGCTTTCTCTCTCCCTCAAACCGTGTTGCTCATTGGACAAGATGTCAATTCGAGAAAATCAACCGATCCGATCCCCGAGCGGCGGCGTCCAGACGCTGGTCGTCGTTGGCAATGGGCCGGTTGGTTTCGCTTTTCTCGATAAACTCACATCGCTTGACGGCGCAGCAGACTGGAAGATTATCGTTTTTGGCGAGGAATCAGGAGCGGCTTACGATCGGGTTCGCTTGAGTGAGTTATTTGGAACGAACCCCGACGATCAACTTGATTTGGCAACTTTGGAATGGTACGCAGAACGCAAGATCGAGCTCATCTCTCATGAGCCGGTGACGTCGATTGATCCGGCCAAGCAGTCGATCGTGACCAGCCTGGGACGATGCGTTCACTATGATCGCCTGGTGCTTGCAACCGGCGCAAGTCCGTTAATCCCGCCGATTCCTGGCATCGAAAGCGAAGGCGTGTTTGTTTATCGGACACGGGAAGATGTCGAAAAGATTCGTTCGTATGGATCCCGGGCGACGTCCGCAGCAGTTATCGGCAGCGGGCTATTAGGACTGGAGGCAGCCAATGCTCTTCGACAGATGGGCCTTGAGACGCACATTGTCGAAGTGGCATCGGCGATCATGCCCAAGCAACTCGATACGGAGGGGGCAGCGTTGCTTCGAGTCCAGATGGAACAACTTGGACTCACGTTTCACTTGCTTCATCGCACACAAGCCATTATTCGCGATGGCCAGAAACTAGTCTTAAATTTTGATCTTTATGAACCGCTGTCAGTTGATCTGGTTGTGGTTGCAACGGGCATTCGCCCTCGTGACGAACTCGCGGCCGGTTGTGGTCTGAAGTTATCCGAGCGAGGAGGAGTCATCGTAAATGACAATCTTCAGACTTCGGATCGCCGTATCTTTGCTATTGGTGAATGTGCCGTACATCGTGGCATTCATTATGGACTGGTCGCGCCGGGGCGTCAGATGGCTGATGTCCTGGCCAGCAATTTTGTCGGCCACGAAACCTCCTTTACAGGCAGTGACTTTTCCACTCGCTTGAAGCTGATGGGTGTCGATGTCTGTACGTTGGGAGATTATCTGCAGTCGGGCGCGAATTATGATCATCTGAGTTGGTCTGGTGAAAATGTCTATCGAAAAATCGTATTGAAGTCGGGACGAATCGTCGGGGCGATTGTCGTAGGCCAGGCGGCAGAACTCTCGCGGTTACATCAGGCGATTTTGAACCAAGAATCGGTTTCACTCTGGCAGAAGAATCGCTTTCGAGTTCAGGGACGAATCTGGGATCGTGACGTAGCAGAACATATTTCCCGCTGGCCGGGCTCTGCTGTTGTCTGCAATTGTGTGAAAGTAACGAAAGCTCAATTAACCACGGCCTATGAAAATGGCTGTGTCAGTGTCTCGCAGCTTTCCGCATGTACGCGAGCAGGGACCGTCTGCGGATCATGTCGACCGTTGCTGTCTGATTTTGTGGGTGATTCTTCGATCGAACGTGGTCGACTCAGCAGCACTCGTCTACTGATCTGCTCGATCTCGACGCTGGCGTTCATTGCCGCGTGGATCGTCATTGGGCCGATCCCTGCTGCTCAGTCTGTCACATCCGCATGGTATGACTGGCAGAAACTCTGGAATGATTTTTATTACCAGCAGTTGACTGGCTTCTCGGCAGTGGGAGTGCTGGCAGTCGGGATGGTGTTCAGTTTGAGAAAGCGGTGGAAGCGATTCCAATGGGGAGAGTTTCGAGACTGGCGTCTGGCTCACGGCGTGCTGGCGTTGCTCGTAGTCATACTCGTCATGGTTCACACAGGACTGCAGTTCGGGCGAAACTTCAATGGAGTCCTGTTAGCAACATTCTTACTTGTCTCAGCCTCAGGAAGCCTGGTTGGCATCGCGAGTTCGTTGTCGGATTCCAGCCCCAAGTCAGGAGTGCGTCTGAAAACTCGCTCGATGATGTTTGGGATTCATGTCGCGTTGTTTTTGCCTCTTCCGGCTCTCTTGGTGTTTCATGTGATCAGTGCCTATTACTTTGGGAATTAATCAAAAGTCTCTGTCCACATGTTGAAGTACTCATTCTGGATCTGGATTGGAATCACCGTCGGGCTGTCAATTGCCCTGTCGCTGGCGTTTCCATCGTCCAAGGGAATGAATGCCTCCGCAGCTGTCTTTCTACCTGGCAAGACATCCCATGGACATCATCAGATCGAGCTGAAGTGTTCTGCATGCCATGATGCCATGATGGGAGTTCGTGAAGATGCCTGTCTGCAATGCCATCAGGAGGCGCTGAAAGCATCACGTGATACCCATCCGAAATCCAAATTCGATGATCCTGCGATGGCAAAGCATGTGAGCAAGATCGACGCGCGGAGTTGCCTGACGTGTCATAAAGAACACGTTTCCGAGCAGACACACGCCATGGGCGTCACAGTGCCTCTCGATTATTGCAGCTTTTGTCACAGCGACATCGGCGAACATCGAATCAGTCACAAAGGATTTTCTTTCCAGAGTTGTTCGACTGCTGGATGCCATAACTACCACGATAACACCGCGCTCTATGAAAAATTCCTGACGGATCATGCTGACGAGCCGAGCGTCAAAGAGAATCCACGCCTGCCAGTCAGGAAGCCCACAGTGTCTGCGAACTCACTGATCCTGGGCCAGCAGGATGTTCCACCGAACATGGTTGTCGAAGGATCGATCCTTGAGGACTGGGTCCAGACAGCACATGCAAAGGCCGGCGTGAACTGTCAGGCGTGCCATACATCAAAGAGCAAGTCAGAGAGTCTGTGGTCAGTCAGGGTCGGAATGGAAGCCTGCCAGGCATGTCATGAAAAGAATGTCGATGGCTTTTTAGAAGGAATGCATGGAATGCGACTGGCCGTGGGGCTGTCCGCGATGACCCCCGCACAATCAACCTTGAAGATGTCACCACATTCTCTGCACGCAGAATTGAACTGTATGGCCTGCCATGATGACCATCGCTTTGATACACAGTTCGCTGCGGTGGAAGCCTGTTTAAAGTGCCATGATGACGCCCACTCGCGGGCCTATGTTGGCTCATCACATGAGCAACTTTGGCGAGAGGAATTGGCTGGGAAGGCGGAAGCCGGGAGTGGAGTGACATGCGCCAGCTGCCACATGCCACGCGGAGTCGACCGCAAAGGAAACGTCGCCGTTGTGCATAATCAGAATGAAACCTTGCGCCCCAATGAGAAGATGATTCGTGCGGTCTGCATCAACTGTCACGGACTTCAGTTCAGTCTGGATTCTTTGGCCGATCCTCAACTGGTCGACTTGTGTTATTCGCAGACACCTGACATTCATGTCCAGAGCCTGACGATGGCTGTCGAGCGAATGAATTCACGACTCAAATCGAGAACGAACGCTAAGAAATAATCTCTCTTTCAATGATCTTTCGAATTACGGATACGCCCATCGTGATGACTTACAGTTCCTCGATCCTCTGGTTTCGATACGCAGTCACAGTGACCGGACTCAGCTGCCTGATCAGTGCAGGCTGTACGCGATCAGAAATGAGCGTCGATCCCAAAGCCTCATCAAGCACAAACTCGGGAGGCATCTCTCCGCAGAGACTGGCAGATGCGGTGCATGCCGTTGTCATGGCGGATCGGACCGTTTACGCCACTCATGTCGTCTCGAATCTGCAGGAGCAGAATGCACCTGTGATGCCCAGCGAGTATTGGGATTCAGAAGAACATAAGGTTCCACTTCCGGCGCAGATGTTTCGCATGGGGGCAGAACTCGTCAACAAGAATCCTGACGCCGGCTTTACTTATGGGCTGAAATCAAAATGGCCTCTCAACAGGCAGAACAGGCCTGGCACTGATGTGGAAGAAAAAGGGCTCGAGTACGTCGCTGAGCATATCGGCGAAAACTTCTATGCCGACGAAGTCATTGAAGGAAAGAAGTACCTGGTTGCTGTTTATCCCGATAAGGCGGTGACCCAGGCCTGCTGGGACTGCCACAACAATCACGCCGAGCGAGGTGATGACTACCCTGTCTTCAAAGAGGGAGACGTGATGGGTGGAGTCATTGTCCGCGTCGTTGTTCCTTAAACCCAGCGATTTCTTTTGTCATCATTTTCTCTTTCTTCTCACCTGGATTGCCCATGACCCCAGAACAAAAAACGCTCGTACAATCATCCTGGAAACTGGTCTCGCCGATTTCCAGCACTGCAGCCGATCTGTTTTACGGACGGCTGTTTGAGTTGGATCCATCATTACGAAGTTTGTTTCCCGACGATATTCAGGAACAAAAGGTGAAGCTGATGCAGATGCTGGCGTACTGCGTTCATGGGCTGGATCATCTTGACCGAATTGTCTCGAATGTGCAGGCACTTGGGATCCGCCACAATGATTACCGCGTGAAACCTGAGCACTATCAGACCGTGGGGGCTGCCCTTCTGTGGACTCTTGAGCAAGGACTGGGACCAGCATTCACCGATGAGACCCGTCAAGCATGGATTGAAGTCTACACGATCCTCTCAAGTGTTATGATAGAAGCAGCCCGCCAGTCTCCGAATGCCATTCTCGAGTAACCTGCGAAATACCTGACAACATCCCGAGTCGATCATGCCCTCTTCTTCTAAAAATGATGCAAACGCCGTGTTGGCTGAAAATCAGCGACTCGCAGAGAAGTGCGCGCGACTCGAAACCCGATTAAGCGCGATCGACCACAATTATGAGCTTTACCGCGTCCTGGCGGAGACTGCGACCGATGCAATCATCTCGGTCGATAGCGCAGGGTTGATCATCTACGTCAACGAAAGTGTGGCGAAGCTTTTCGGAGTCGAGGCTAGTTCATTGGTGGGGCGACCATTGATGTCGCTTATCCCGGTCGAGTTTCAAGCAAGTCATGAAGCCGCTTTTGCAAGGTTCCAGAGGACTCATGAAAGAACCATGAACTGGTCCGGCGTGGAAGCCCATATTTTCCATTCCTCTGGAACAAAGATCCCCGTTGAGATCTCATTTGCCTGCGTCAAGGATGCGTCAGGGAAGTACAGTTTCACTGGTTATGTTCGTGATATTCGGCAGAGAAAGGCGACCGAAGAATTCATCCGACGTCGAATTGATGATCTGGCTCATGTTCATCGACTCAATACCGTAGGAGAACTTGCAGGCGGTCTTGCACATGAGCTCAATCAGCCTTTATCTGCCATCTGCCTGCAGTCGGACCTGCTCCGACAAATGATTGCTGAGCGAACTGACATCGAGCAAAACGTGACAGATACCTTGTCTGACATCGCCATGCAGGCCGAACGGGCCGCATCCATCATTCGCTCGTTGCGCGCGATGATTCGAAAATCAGAACCGAGCCGTGCCCCTGTCGATTTGAATGAGATTATCCGCTCTGCAGTTTCTTTCTCGAATCACTACACCAATCACGGCAAGGCTGAGGTCAAGTTGCACCTGCAGGCAAGTCTTCCGACAGTCTATGCGGACCGGACGCAGTTAGAGCAGGTTTTACTCAATCTGATCTACAACGCGCTGGACGCAATGCCTGTCAGTCAGAAAGACGATCGTGTCTGCATCATTCGTTCCCAGTTCGATTCACAATCACCTTCGATTCTCATCGAGGTCGCTGACTTCGGACAGGGAATCACGGGAGCTGACTATGAGAAAGTCTTTGAGCAGTTTTACACAACCAAGATCCATGGGATGGGACTTGGGCTGGCGATCTGTCGCCGAATCATCCAGTCCCACGGCGGGCGACTGACAGCCGGTCCCAATCATCCGCGTGGAGCAATCTTCCAGATCGTTCTTCCTGTCAGCCATGCGCAACTGGAGCAAGATTCACAACGATGAGTACTCCAGTGGTCAATGTTGTCGATGATGATCCAGCCGTTTCGCAGGCAATCGCGATTGTGGCCAAGTCGTTGGGTTATGGCGCAGCCGTCTATCGAAGCGCGGAAGATTTTCTTTATGGACACGACCCGGAACGCCCGGGATGTCTGATTCTTGACATCAAAATGCCAGGGATGAGCGGACTCGAACTGCAGAAAATGCTTGTCGACGCAGGGGTTGGTCTTCCCGTCATTATGATTAGCGGGCATGCCGATATTTCAATGGCAGTGACTGCGATGAGCCGAGGGGCATACACGTTTCTCGAGAAGCCGTTTCGTCTTGATGTCCTTCAACAGCAGATACGCGGGAGTATCGAAAAGGACAGACTCATCCGGCTGAAAAAGTCGAAACGCATTGACGCTCAGACCCGCTTAGCACGCCTGACCGACAAAGAGCAGGAAGTGCTTGAGATGATTCATCAGGGACTGACCAATAAACAGATGGCTGAGAAGCTGAACTTGACTGTGAGAACGGTGGAAGACCGTCGCTCGCGAGTCATGCGCAAAGTAGAGGTCAACACGCTCGCCGATTTATTTGAGCTGATGTTCGCAGTGCGCGACGAACCTTGCATTTAAATGAAACCTCGGGGCGGAGAGGTTCAAAGGAAATCACGACGGCACTGGGAGAGTTATTGTCAGCTGCATTTTGATCTCACACCTCAACAAGGTGGGCTGAGCGATTGTGGAAATTGCAGCATTTGTGGCAGAACTCAGATTGGCAACCACGACGTAAGGTAATACCGCGTAATGATTTGAGGGATTTCACGCATTCCGGAATCCGTATTGAACCGGCAGAGACACAAAATCTGAGCTATTATGATTGTGGTTTCGCGAGTCCAATAACGTATTCGTTGTGTCGCTTAAATGACGCTGGCGAAAGGAGATCCATATTCTCATCAGAATTATTCTGACTATAATTCCCACGCTATTCATCCAACTTGATCGATTCGTCGTTTCAACGATTGACGTTACCACTTTGACTCTCGATTTTGAGGAGAACTCGTGAACCCCACCTCGACCAAGGGCTCGGCCGAGCAGGTCACCGCGATTCTTGAAGCCGTTTTGCAGAACTGCGGACAGGCGGTCGAACGATCACAGATCAGGCGCGTTGCCTCAGACGCATTCACCTCCGCTCAAGAAGCACGACGGGACGACTGGTGGCGTCCTGCAATTGAGACGACACAAAGCCTGGGCCTGAAAGCCAAGGTTATCGACTGTAACTTTGCGCAGTTTGTTCAGTTAGCGCGTGAAGGAGCTGCCCTTGTAACCCTGCAGGATTCGGACACCTGGAACGCTGTCATTAAGGTGAAGTCCAAGAAGTTTCTGCTGGTTTATTTTGATGGGGCGACTCAATCCGTCTGGCTGAGGAAGAACCAGCTCAGTGAACAGCTGAAGGCTGATAAGAACACGATTCGGTGTATTGTTATTGAGCCTGGAAATCTCGAAGCCTGTCCATCAGGATTCGCGCAGGCGAACAGCGTTCTGATCCCGGGTGACAACGATCCGACCCATGGCGGTCTGGAGCCCGACGGTCGTCGATACAAGAAAAGTCATCACGACGATCATCAGTCTCCCTCGAAACTGCTTTGGCGACTTCTGAGACCGGAATGGTCGGATATCTGGATCGTCGTTCTGTTTGCGATGGTCGCAGGTGTGTTATCACTGGCGACTCCGCTGGCGATTGAATCGCTGGTCAATACGGTCGCGTTTGGAAATGTTTTGCAACCCGTCGTGGTGCTGTCGGTCATTCTGCTGGCGTTCCTGCTGTTCCTGGCTGCGATCAAGGCCTTGCAGACGTATGTCGTCGAAATTATTCAACGAAGACTGTTTGCCCGCGTGGTTGCGGATTTGGCATACCGACTGCCTCGCGCGGAAATTGATTCGTTCGGGCATCACGAGCCGAGGGAACTGGTCAACCGATTCTTCGAGATCGTAACCGTTCAAAAAGTCACCGCATCCATGTTGCTCGACGGGGTTTCGCTGGTGATTTCGACGCTCGTCGGGATGGCGGTGCTGGCGTTTTATCACCCGTGGCTATTGGGGTTTGATATTGTCCTGCTGGTCGCTGGCGCAGTGATTATCTTCGTCCTGGGACGTGGCGGTATCAGAACGAGTATTGATGAATCGTATGCGAAGTATGCCACCGCAGCATGGTTGCAGGATATCGCAGGCAATACGAAGACGTTCCGTCATTATGGTGGCGTCGAGTTTGCGATGGAGCGTGCCGACCGTTTCACGCACCAGTATCTGACCGATCGACGGCTGCAGTTTAATATCCTCATGCGACAGATTTTGTTTGCGCTCCTGCTGCAGGCGCTGGCGAGTACAGCGCTCCTGGGCATTGGAGGCTTCCTCGTCATTTCCGGTCAGTTGACGCTGGGACAACTAGTGGCGGCAGAATTGATCGTCACGGTCATTGTGTCTTCTCTGGCCAAGCTGGGGAAGCACCTGGAAGAGTTTTACGACCTGATGGCGTCGATGGATAAGCTTGGTTATCTGTTCTCGCTTCCGGTGGCTGAGCAGTCGGGACTTCTGTCGTTGCAGACAGGTAAGCCTGCTTCCGTTGAGATCGTCAATCTTGCTTATGTGACTCCACACGGCCACGACGTCTTGAATCACGTCAACCTGATGATTGGTGCGGGAGAGCATTGGGCGATCACCGGGCCGAGCAGCAGCGGCAAGTCGACGCTCCTCAGTATGCTCTTCGGCCTGAAAGTTCCGACCCAGGGTCACCTGACGATTGATCGTTTTGATCCTCGTGATGTTCGTCCGGATGTTCTGCGTCGTCATGTCTCGCTTGTCTCGGAAGTCGAGATTTTCACAGGGACGCTTGCCGAGAATCTGCACCTGCAGCGTCCCGATGTTACCATGCCGCAGCTGCGCGATGCGCTCGAGCATGTCGGCCTTCTGGATGAAATTCTTAAGCTTCCGGATGGCTTGGAAACGTCTTTGATTACCGGTGGGTCGCCTTTGACTCAAAACCAGTCGCGGCGTCTGATGCTGGCTCGCGCGATTGTTGCAAGACCGGGGCTGTTACTCATTGATGAGGTTCTTGATGCCCTGCCTGACGAAGAAGCAGAGCGGATCATGAGTTATCTGATTCGTCCTGATCATCCATGGACGCTGATCCTGGTGACCGGTCGCAAGCAGCTTGCCTCGATGTGCGAGTATCGCCTGCGACTAATGGGGCATACAGCCGTGCCAGAAATGTCCAGCCCGCGTCTGATAGATGCGACGTCGACTTGATGTTCTCGCGACTGTCTAATCCACGCCCTTCATGCCAAGACCGAACCAGCAGATAGAGATCAAGGTTGCACGATGAAAACGAAAACGGACGAACGTGAAGTCACACGACGGGAACTGACTGATGTGGAACTCTCGCAAGTCCTGACACGTCCGGGATCGACCATGCTGCAGCCGGTGGCGTATGACGAGACGCTCATGCCGACTCTGCGCCTGGCGCGGTCGTCGCAGAAGGCTAGAAGGATTGCGAATGTCCTGATGTGGTCCTTGATCGTCACGATGATCTTCGTTGTCTTTGCGCCGTGGCAGCAGTCGGTCAAGGGGACGGGAAACGTGATCGCTTTTAGCCCCACAGAGCGCCCGCAGACGATGCAAGCGACGATCAAGGGACGAATCGTTCGCTGGGGACACAACATCTTCGAGAACGCCCAGGTCGAAAAAGGACAGTTCATCGCCGAGATCCAGGATCTTGATCCTGACTATGTCACTCGCTTGAATGATCAGCTCAACGCGTCGAAATCGGTCGTAGAAGCAGCCAAGAAAGTTCTCGAAGCCAACGAACAGAATCTCGTCAACGCCAAGCAGATTGAGCGAATTTATTTCCAGCAGATCGAGCGTTACCGCACGATTCGTAGCGACACGCTCGACTCTGCCAATGCCTTAATCGAAATGACCAAAAAGAAGGTCGATGCTGCCGAGCAAGAGTACAGCGAAGCCGTCACGGCTAAAGAGCAGATCGATCTGGAGTTTCAGCGTGATCAACTGCTTTATCGCGATGGGATTTACAACGACGAGTACTTTCAGGTCTCCCAGCGAAAGATGAAAGAGGCTGGCATCAAAGTCGACAAGGCAGCGACCTACATCCAGATTGCCAAAGAAGACCTCAACAGTAAGATGAAGGACCGCGATGTCAAGCTGGCGCTTGCCGATATTGATATCGACTACGCACTGGGGATGGTGCAGAAGGCTCAGTCCGATATCGCCAAGGCATCCAGTGAAGTCTCGAAAGCGCGGAGTGAAGTCAACAAAGCTCAGAAGGATTTGACAGAATCAGAGATCAAGACCGCTCGCCAGCAGTCGCAGGTCCTCAATGCTCCTTTTGATGGAACGATTGTGAAAATCACGCCCAACCAGGGAGCAGCGATCCTCAAGGAAGGTGACCCGATCTGCGTCATCGTCCCCGAGACAGCGAATCGTTCCGTGGAGGTTTACCTCAAAGGCAACGATGCCCCGCTGGTGGACGTCGGTCGACACGTCCGTCTGCAGTTTGAAGGCTGGCCCGCGATTCAATTCTCCGGTTGGCCTCAGGTCGCGGTGGGAACATTCGGCGGAACAGTCATCTCCGTTGATGAGACCGACGACGGCATGGGACGCTTCCGTGTCCTCGTTGCTCCCGATGAGACGACTCAGGAATGGCCGGAACCTCGCTTCCTGCGACAAGGCGTCCGGGTCAACGGCTGGGTTTTATTGGACACGGTTCCGCTGTGGTACGAAATCTGGCGTAACCTCAACGGCTTCCCACCCTCGATCCAGATCGAGAAAGACGGCAAGATTCCCAAGGCCCCGAAGCTGCCGAAGGTTTAGGGGCAGCTCTCGTAATTCCTCTGAGTACAGTCAAATAAGATCAACGTGTTGACCTTATTTGCGGAAAACAAGAGTTCTATCGTCAATCCAGCGCCAGCGCGGCCCGGTAGTCGGCTCGGGCGAGAAAGTAACGCAGCTTCGCCTCGACCAGAGTGATGGCAGCCTTCACGGCGTCTTCTTCCCGTCGATTCAGGAGGAACAAATCTGTTCGACCAACCGCGAAGATCCGTCGTTCGACCTGCGCCATATAGGTTGCCAGTTCGACGTTGCGTTCTTCCTGCGTGATGACCTGTACCGCGGCGTTGATTCCTGCGACTGACTTCTGGACGTCGATACCGATCTTGTCAGCGGTGAGTTGTCGTTTATACGCGACCTGGGTCATCTTCGCCTGAGTCGAAGTCAGCTTACCTTTCGCCTTACGACGTTGCAGAGGGACTTCGAATGCCAGTCCAGTTTCGTACTCCAAACGGGATTTATCGCGGGACGGGCTGGTTGGCTCACCAACGTCTTGTGAGCTGATGGCGTAGGCGTCGAGTGTCGGTTGCAGGTCGTTGGTTGCCAGGGCGTACTGGATGTCGAGGTCTTTCTTGACGAAATCGAGCACTGTCAACTCAGGGCGACGCGCCAACGCGAGATCCAGGTCAATCGGTAATTGATCGGCAGGGAGTGAATCGATCAACGGAAAGTCGGGCAACTGGTCCAGCGTAACAACAAACGGGCGCCCTGATGGGTCGCGGTAATACTGTGACAGCTTGATGGCTGACTGTTTTACTTTCAGCTCTGCCTCAATTAACTCGGCTTGACGCAGGGCGATAATTCGCAGGTTATCCTGCAGAACGGGCGGGTCTTTCTTACCGCGTTCGACTTCGAGGCGAATCTGCTCGTTACGATCTTCTGCGAGTTTCAGCAGGACGCTTTTAATCTGGTAAGCATGGCCTGCAGCCACCCAGGACCAGTACGCATACGCGGATTCCTGAACGAACTGGATTCGTTGCGCCTGGATATCAGGTTCGACGGCTTGTCGCTGCACGCCCGCCTGCCAGAGTTCTGCACGACGAGGATCGATCTCGAGGTTTCTCAGTAAAGGCTTCTCAATGCCCAGCTTGAATTCACCGCCATCGTTGGTCTGACGTTCGCGGTACCAGGGCTCGTAATAACCTCGTCCGACGCGGTATTGAGTAAAGACCTGGCCTCCGTTGTACATTGGGAGATAGGCACCGACAGCTTGTCGGTAAGTCTGATAATAGCCAACAGGCTGGTTGTTCGAATCGGCATAGAGCTTCGTGTCGAACTCGCCGGATCTTGTCACCATTTCGCCAAAGGCTACTTGACGTTCCTGTTCAGCTGCTGCAAGAGCAGGGTAAGCGCCGTAAACAGAGCCGATGACTTCATCGAGCGAAAGGAGCCGACCAGTTCCGGTCTTGTGATCGGCTTCGATGATCTCTTCATAAGGATTATCGCGATTGGGGTCGACGACCTGACCCGGCGGCACATTTTCCGGAGCAGCCGGGGGCGGCGTATCAGGTGTCGTCACTGGAGGCTGAGCTTCAGGAAAGACAACGTTGGGTTTTTGACCCGTTGTTTCCTGCGCAGCGGCCGTCTGAAAGGTCTCGCTGGATTCTTTGATGTGAGAATCTGATGAAGCGACGTCAGACGGAACAATTTGCTTGAGAGCCTTGATATTGTCCGGATTGCTGAAGCGGTGCTCAACGGAGAATTCAGACGAGGTCGATGGCGGAGGCGTGGAGGCTGTTTGTTGAAAGGTCGAGTCGACGTGACGCGACGTGCAGCCCGCAGCCAGAAGGGCAAGAGTCAAATACCATCGAACATATCCAGACACGCTATCGCTCCCTCAATCTTCGCGCGAACCGCACGACACCTTCCGTGGTGTGATCTTTTCATCGTGCTTGATCAGCGTGAATCTGAATGTAGAGCGAGCAAACCCTCAACAACCGTTCCTGTTACAGCTGCTGCGACCCGCAGCATTGTTACAACCGTTAAGGTTTGACAGGCGCGGGACGTGCCAGCAGTAAAGATAGTGAAGATCAGAGACGGACTTGAATGTGAAGTCACGAAGTTCGTGTCGTGACTGTGTGGCAATGTCCAAAGGGGGCTTCAAAGAATTTTGTTCTTTTCGCATGAAAGAAGATTCATTTTAACTACCTTGAAACGTGCACAAAACAACCTTTTGTCGCAGCGGTTTTCCGATCAGACGCTATTGTGTTATTGCGAGTGCTTCTTAGCGTTGTACAGCGTCCTCAGTTCGCGTTGCTCAGGAAATAACCGATCAACCCAGAGCTTATGATCACGGCTGGAATGGTCCATTTACTCTTGAGCAGGAGCAGTGCGGCGAGGGAGAACGCGAACAGGAATAACTGCAGTCCGCCTGTTACCACTTGTTGGAAGATGTTCAGAGCCGTCAGAGCGAGCAGGCCGACGACGGCGGCGGAGATGCCTTCCAGAGCACCGTGGACGGCGCGATTTTCGATCAGACGTTCCAGTTGATGATGGCCGATCAGGGTAAAGGCGAAGGCGGGGAAGAAGATCCCCAGAGTCATCAGCAATCCCCCGGACAGTCCATCGGCGATGTATCCCAGGAAAGTGCCGAAGATGATGAGGGGGGCAGGTATGACATTGCCCAGCGCGATGCTGTCCAGGAAAACAGTTTGAGTAACGTCAGGGTAATGCCCGACCATGCTGTTTTGCAGGAATGGAATCGCGGTGTAGGCACCGCCGAAGGACAGCAAGCCTGCTTTGAGGCCTTCAATGAGGAGATTCCCGGAACTCCCCGGATGGATCACGTTCACGGTGGGATAACGTGAAGTGATGAAAATCACAAAGACAGCAAGGGACATGCCCACGGCGATTGCAACGCTACGTCGTCCTGCTGACCAGAGTGTCTGCCAGATCGCCGCGACGAGAAATACCATCAGGAAATGCACGCCCATCAGAGTGAGTCCGACAGCAGCGATGGCAGCCACCCAGTGTCCAACGCTGACGAGTGACTGACTGCCCAGGCGCTGAGCGGCACGTACGATGATTGCTGTCACAGCTGGAGCGACGCCGACAAATAGCGGCAACAGCACATCGGCTCCATAGAATGAATACGCCCAGGCCAACAGAAGCATCAGCAGCAGTCCGGGCAACATGAAACCCAAGCCAGCCAGGAAGCCACCCAGGCGACCGGCACGGATTATACCGAAATAGACACACAGTTCATGGGCTTCCGGGCCAGGGAGAGCCTGATAGACCGCCAGCGCCCGTCTGAACTTCTCGGGAGTGATCCATTGTCGTCGTCCGACAAGTTCCTCCCGGATCATGGCGATCTGTGCAACGGGACCGCCCCACGCCAACAGACCGAATCGCAGAAAAATGAGGAAGATCGAAGCGTAGCGATCGTCTTTCTCATTCATAGTGGGTACGGCAGTGAAGGTGATGTGGCTTTGCTGACTGGCAGCTAACAGATAGGAAAAGAGTTGCGAACCAAGTTTGCCCAGGGAGTAAAGACGTACCTGTTTCCGGTGTCAACTAAAGAACGAAGAACACCGGCATAGCCAGTGGCACCTGGCTTGTGAATTTGACCGCCTATTCACGGACCAAAGAGCATACTTGCTTGGAGCGGCAAGCATGCCACTTGGTGCCAGAGCGTCATTTTTTGTCAAACAGACCCGGAAACACAGACAGGAATGTCTGTGCTACCAGAGAGTGGCATCAGGGCATGATCATCATTTCGGACGAAAGACCACCAGCGGCGGGGATGTAGCTCAGTTTCGTGTAGTCCATGACCATACGGTCGGCGTTGAAGCGCCAGCCGAGGGTGCGGACGGCTCGTTTCATGCGGAGGACCCAGTCGCGGGGAAGGTCGTCACGGTCGCGCTGATAGTAAAGCGGGATGACTTCGTTTTCAAGGGTTTCGATCAGGCTGATGGCATCACGTTCGTCCTGGATGTCTGTATCGACGTGAGTCTCACCGTTACCGATGGAGAAGCCGTTCATGCCGTCATAGGCTTCCGCCCACCAGCCATCGAGGACTGACAGATTCAGACCGCCGTTGAGAACGACTTTTTGCCCCGAAGTCCCAGAGGCTTCGAGAGGGCGACGCGGGTTGTTCAGCCAGACATCCACTCCCTGAACGAGTTGTCGCGTGATACTGATGTCATAGTCTTCGAGGAAGATGATCTTGCCGAGGAAGGGTTTCTCCTGAGAGATCTTGTAAATGCGCTGCAGGATTTTCTTGCCCTGCTCGTCGGCCGGGTGGGCCTTACCGCAATAGATCAGCTGCAGCGGGCGTTTCTCGTCTTCGAAGAGACGAGCTAAGCGGTCGATGTCGTGCATGATCAGGTCGGCACGTTTATACGGTGCAAATCGTCGGGCGAAGCCGATGGTCAGGGCTTGCGGATCGAGGATCTGCTGGAGGGCATCGATCTTCTCATCGGCGGCATGCCGACGGACAGCTTGTCGAACCATCCACGAGCGGGCGAAGTTGACCATGCGATTCTTGAGTGTCTGGTGAATCTCCCACATCTCGCCGTTGGTGACGGTGTCGATCCCTTCCCAGACCTTGGCTTCGCCGGTGCGCAGGTACCACTTATCGGGGAGGACGCGGTCGTAGAGAACTCGCAGGTTGGGGGCCAGCCACGAAGAGACGTGAACGCCGTTGGTGATGTGGCCAATCGGGATCTGGGCTTCACTGAGATACGGCCACAGGCAGGTCCACATGCGGCGCGAAACGACTCCATGCAGATTCGAGACGCCGTTCGCACGATGACTTGTCTTGAACGCAATGATTGTCATGCAGAACGGCTCGCTGTGATTCCCTGGCTCGACACGACCGAGCGCCATGAAGCCTTCACTATTGAGTGAAAGCTGTTGAGCCATCGGGCCGAGCTGTTCCAGGGTCAACGCAGGGTCAAAGCGGTCGTGACCGGCGGCGACGGGGGTATGCGTCGTGAAGCAGCACATCGGACGGACTTCGCGGATCGCATCATGAAACGAAAGACCATCCCGGTGCATCCTGATCCGAATAACTTCCAGCGGCGCAAACGCAGAGTGACCTTCGTTCATGTGAATGACACGTGGCTCGATCTTCATCGCCGTCAGGGCCCGGACCCCGCCGATACCCAGGAGAATCTCTTGACGAATGCGGGTGCGCTGGTCGCCGCCATAGAGACGGGCTGTCAGCTTGCGGTCTTCTGGCGTGTTTTCAGGGATATTGCTGTCGAGCAGGAAGAGGAGGTTGCGACCCACATTGACACGCAGAACGCGGGCGTGGATTTTGCCGGCGCCTGCTTCGACGGAAATAATGATTGGTTTGTCGTGATCGTCTTTCATGACATGCATAGGCATGTCTTTGATGTCGACGGTGTTATAGATCTCCTGCTGCCAGCCTTCGTCGTTGAGGGATTGAGAGAAGTAGCCTTCGTGATAGAAAAGGCCAATACCAACAAGGGGAATGCCAAGGTCGGAAGCGGATTTCAGGTGATCCCCTGCGAGGACACCCAGGCCGCCGGAGTAGACCCGGAGTGATTCATGAAGACCGAATTCTGCCGAGAAGTAGGCGACCGGGCGGTAGCCGAGGATGCCCGCTTCATGCACGCCCCAGGTCTGATGGGACTTCATGTATTCTTTGAACTGGCGGTAAGCAAGGTTGATGCGAGAAGGGATAACCCCTTCCTTGGCTTTGCGTTCGAGCTTCTCCGGCGTGTACTCGCGGAGCATGATGATCGGGTTGTGATTGAGATCCGCCCAGCGCTGCGCATCGATCAAGTGGAAGATCTCGCTGACATCAGGCTGCCAGCTCCACCACAGATTATCTGCCAGTTCGCAAAGTTTCTCGTGAAGTGACAGCTGGGTGGACATCAATGACTCCTTCGTCTCAAGGCGTGATGAGCAGACCTGCAACTCGTCCATTGACTGGCAGGTCTTGTGGCCAACATCTTAGAGGATGCGCTGCGGCTTGGGCCACCGTCAATTCAGGAAAATGCCTGCTGCAGGGTGACGACGATGCCGGGATGCTTCGTTAAACTCAACGGAGCTTGCCTGGTTTTTCAGAAGTGTTCTCCGGAAGTTCGATTTCCTGTCAACTGATGAGGCGGTCCCCGCATGTCTGAACCTACTTCGCGCACATCCTCACGATGGTTGGATCTGGCGGTCTTCACGGTCGTAGGGATCGCGCTCACACTATTCTTCTGGTGGCCGCTGGCAGTCGGGTATGGGATCATTGGCGGCGATACTTATACCTATTTCTTTCCCCAGAAGACGTACTTTGCAGACTGGTTGAAACAAGGGGTCTTACCGCTGTGGAATAACCTGGTCGGGTTTGGATACCCGCTGGTGGGAGAAAGTCAGACGGGAGTGTTTTACCCATTTCACCTGCTGTTTTACTGGCTGATGCATGTCAACGCGGCTTACAACGCCAATCACCTGGTGCATACGGTAATCGCGTTTGTCGGAATGGGGTTTCTGGCAAGAGAGAATGGGCTGTCGAAGTCGGCAGCAGTCCTGGCGGCGTGTGTCTTTGTCTTTGGATGGTTCCCTGCTCGAAGCTGTCTGGAATGGGCAATCATCACAGGGGGATGGATTCCGTGGCAGCTGTGGGCCTTGCAGCGAGCAATTCAACAGAAGCAGCCCGCGTACTACTTAGTCTTGGCTGGTGTCACAGGGCTGCAGCTATTGGCGGGGCATTACAATCTGGCGTTTATCAGTGTGCTAGCCTGCTTGGGGATGGCGGTCTGGGGGTTTTCGGGGACAACAACAGACGAGGATACCAATGATGCTGAATCCGTGAATCGATGGTCAGCGGTGACCTGGACGTCAATGACTCTTCTGCTGGGGTTCTCGCTGGCAGCGGTTCAATTGATATCGACAATGGAATTGAAGGCGCAGTCGCAGCGTTCGACGGTGGAGAAATTTGGTGAGGTTGGACAGGGACACTTGCCGCCGTGGTATCTGGTTCAGACGGTGGCGCCGTTTATTTATTATGATGCGATGGTGGATTCAGACGTTCTGCTGGGGCAGCCCACATTCCTGACGTACCCGCAGTCGACGAACAAGGTAGAGGCTCACCTTTACTTTGGACTGCTGCCGTTGGCGTTGGCGCTTGGCGGAATCATCGCTTTGCTGTGGAATCATGATCTGTCCGCAAGTGAGCGGTGGCGGATGTGGTATTGGCTGGTGCTGGGGCTGGCTTGTCTGGTTTATGCGACGGGGTGGCTGGTGCCGATGGCTCAGTTCCTACCGGGGTTTTCGTTCTTCCGTGGACCGGGGCGATACACCGTAATGACCACGATCACAGTCGCGTTGTTTGCCGGCTGGTTTTTGGATCGCGTGACGAAGCGGTTCGACGCGCAGGCAGGGCGAGTGGTGATAGGGCTCGTGCTGGCGGTCTCAATATTCGACTTGTACGTGATGGGGCGCAATACGTTGTGGATGTCAGGAGCGGATGTCAGCTTTTTCAATGGAAACGGAACGGGGTACACACTGCTGGTTGCGAACCCAGGGATCAATCAACGTAACGAGAGTCCGGTTGAAGAAATCGTCTCGCAGTCGAAAGGCCTGACGAGGATTTTTTCGCCAGGACCCAATCTGGCGACATCCACGGGGCTGTCTGCGACGCCTGTTTACCTGGGGATTGGACCAGAGCAGTATTATGACGACAAGCTGACGATGCCCGCGCCGCCCGAGGATCAGCGGAGCCAACAGGGGAAACTCGTGACGATGCCATCTCAGGTGACATGGCTGCAGAAGTCGAGCGTGACACATGTGCTGAGCTTTGAGCCGCTGGATGCGACGCAGTGGCCTGTGGAGGCTGCGGTCGCTGTGGCGGACCCGTACTTCGGGCGGGCATGGGGGCGTCAGGAGCCAGTGTACCTGTCAAAGCTGGCGGGTGTGCGCCCACGTATCAGCTGGCGAGACGAATTACGGGACAATGATCAGGGTGCAAAGACGATTGAATTGAAATCGTATCAGCCAAATCGCGTTGAGGTGGAGACGTTCATTAGCCAGCCAAATCAACTGATCCTGACAGATCTGGCATGGCCGGGGTGGGTTTCGATGATCGATGGGCAGGCAGTCTCTATGGAGATTGTAGACGGACAGTTTCGAGGGGTGAACGTACCACGTGGGAAACACGTCGTGACCATGGTATACCGGCCGTGGTCGTTGTGGGTGGGAGGAGTGATCAGCTGCCTGGGATTTACGACAATCATCATTGCTGTGACAGCAGCAAGGCGAAGAGGGCATGTCTCGGTCATCGAATGAAGCGAGATTAAGGCCTTCGGGAATCCCTGTTGATGTGCTGAGGTTTTTCGCAGTGGTGGATGTACTACGGGTACTGTCGTGTACTTACAAAATCTCGTAGGAACTGATGAAATACCCAGCACTTGGATAACGAGATTTCAAGGCGGCTTTCGTTAATTATTGCGTAAATTCGAGGCACCATGCTGCATATCAGAGGGCACATCACGCTAACGATTCCTAAGTGAAATTGCTCATCGTCGCTATTCTTAAGATTTTGAGCAGGAAAAGATCGGAATAAATCGAGCTAACTTATTTCACAGAGAAAAAATATCCCGTTTGCAAGAAATTTGGTCTGATGTTTGCGTTTGTGACAAATCATTCAATCTTTCTGCCACAGCCACACTGCTGCAGGTAGATCGTCTGCTCCTCGCTCTTTATTAACTGCTTGTGCGTTGCGTTTGCACCATGCCTGGATATGTCATCTTTTTCCGTCTTGAATCCTGGCATGGAACTGCTGACTTTTCTTTTTCCCTTTTCAAATGGAGAGATTTAGCATGGTGTCGACAGAGACAAGAGTTTCGATGGTTCACGCAAAGTCTCGCGGCTTTACTCTCATCGAGTTGTTGGTTGTGATTGCCATTATTGCGACGCTTGTTGCTCTTTTGCTTCCAGCAGTCCAGCAGGCCAGGGAAGCTGCGAGACGATCAACATGTAAAAACAACCTCAAGCAGATTGCTCTAGCAGCCCACAATTTCCACGATGTCTATCAACAGTTCCCGCCAGCAACCATTTCCGGTGACAGCAACTGTGATGTGACTGTTGCACTTCAGTACGGTTCAAATATCAGTTCATTGGCTTTACTCCTGCCTTTTCTTGAGCAGACGGCTATCAGTGACAAAATTGATTCATGGAAGGGTGTCGTTCCTCAACGACTTGGAAGCAAAGGAACTCCAAACTGGTGTTACGGTTATGGACAAACAAAAACGTCCTACACGTATCACTGGATCTACTACGATGTTGGCACTCAAGAAATGGCGAAAGCTCCCATCTCCGTTTTTCAATGCCCTTCCGATACATTTGAAGGTGCAGACGATTTCATTTCATTACATACGTGGTGCACAGATGGCGCGACCAATGGGTCTCGCTGTGTCGCAGACGGAGATCAATACGAATTCTCGGGATATGTGACTGGCGCGACAGATGGGTATGCCAAGACAAGTTACCTGCCAGTCGCAGGTTATCTAGGACGTTTGGAAAACAGTCACAAGCAGTGGCAAGGAATTTTTGGCGGTTGGACGCAGGTCGCATTCCGGGACGTGTTAGATGGAACAAGCAACACATTTCTTTATGGCGAAAGCACTGGCGGTAAAGACACGAATTATACGTGGATGGGGGCAGGAGCAATGCCGAATGGTTGGGGTCTCGCTAGTAGCGGGAAAAATGCTAACTGGTGGGAAAACTCATCTGAGCATGCAGGAGGGGTGCAATTCGCAATGGCTGATGGAGCAGTGCGGTTTATTTCCACGAGCATTGACTTCAGCCTTTATGCCTATATCGCTGGCCTGTCAGATGGCAGAGTCATTGGTGAGTTCTAAGGTATTCGCTTCTCGTAAAGGTTTCATCGTATTTCAATTAACTGAAAGTAAAGAGAATGCGTCTTAGCACGGTAAGAGTCTCCTTTTTCTTGACACTAACCATGTTGGTTGGTTGTTCAAGCGCTGAGCCTGATGTTCCACCACATGGCGGAAAGACGCAGGCGTCTCCTGATGGTCCAGGTATGCTTTCACCTCCTAAGGCTCCAACTCCGCCACCTCCCGCTCCACCCAAATAGTTTGGGGATACCAGTCAATGCACAGTTGTTACTCGCTGTGGATTGGCACGATTCTTTCGCTGCCGATTGGGCGATTTCATACGCAGCCTTCTGTTTCTCTTTCGATCATGAAAGCGGAACAGGAGGCTATTTTCTTTGATGCTACAACATGAAATCAGGTTCTTCGCTGATTTGCCAATGCTTGAATCTGTGCTTTCCGAGTCATGTTTGCGGATGCGAAAAATGGAATAGATGGATAAACTTAGATGTGAGTCCCGCTTGGTTTAGCGTGACACCAAACGAGAAAAAACGAAAATCAAACCAGATCAATGATTCAACCAACAACAAAACACCCCGAACAAGCCTCCAAATTTATCGCCAACGAAAAACGCGCGCATTGGCATGATGAGACATTGTGGTTCGTGCGGGTCAAGCGGGATCGTCAGGCGGCTTCGTTGCCTGAGTGGGAGCAGTTGCGGGAGCAGGCTTCTGGGATTAAAAACCATGTGCTGACGCATCTGCCGGAATTGCTGGAGCAGTTTGAGAAGAATGCGATTGCGCGGGGGGCGAAGGTTTACTGGGCAGCGGATTCCGCTGAGCATAACGAGATCATTCTGAAGATTCTCAAGCAGCACAACGCGAAGAACATCGTCAAAAGCAAGTCGATGCTGACGGAAGAGTGTCACCTCAACGGGTTCCTGGAACGCAACGGGTATGAAGTTGTCGACACGGATCTGGGCGAGAGAATCGTACAGTTTCGTAAAGAGACGCCGAGTCACATTGTTCTGCCTGCCATCCACATCAAGCGGGAGGAAGTCGGCGAGACGTTTCACGAGCATTTGGGAACACCGGCCGGGGAGAGTGATCCCAACTTCCTGGCGGAGGCTGCGCGGGGGCATTTGCGGGAGAAGTTCTGTCGGGCGGATATCGGGATCAGTGGCGTGAACTTTGCGGTCGCGGAGACCGGGGGCTTTGTTGTTTGCACGAACGAGGGGAATGCTGATCTGGGGGTGTCGCTGCCGAAGGTCCATATTGCGTGCATGGGGATGGAAAAGCTAGTACCGCGGTGGTCCGATCTGGCAGTCTTTACCCGCCTGTTGGCGAGGTCGGCGACGGGGCAGCCGATCACGGCGTATACATCGCATTTCCAGGGGCCGAAAGATGACGAGTCCGAACTGCACATCATCATTGTGGATAATGGCCGGACAGCATTGCTGGATCAGGAGGACTTCCGCAATTCACTCAAGTGCATTCGCTGCGGGGCGTGCATGAATACGTGTCCTGTGTACCGACGCAGCGGCGGGCATAGCTACAGCACGACGGTGCCGGGGCCGATCGGATCGATTCTCGCCCCATCACGCGATCCCAAGGCGTTTTATACGCTGCCACATGCGTGTACGTTGTGCGGGTCTTGCACGGATGTCTGTCCGGTAAAAATTGATCTGCATCATCAACTTTACACGTGGCGCAGCAAGCTGGTGTTAAAAAACCTCCTGCCGTGGTCGAAGCGGTTTCCCATGAAGGTGGCGTCGTTCGCGATGCAGCGTCCGAAGTTGTTTCGGCTGGGAGCCTCGATTGGGAAAACGATGCTCAGGATCACCCCGAAGAGTCTCTCGCATCATCCCTGGTTGAATCCATGGGGAAAGCAGCGGGATTTGCCGCCAGTGCCGAAGAAGACGTTTGGGGAGTTGTATCGAGAGCGAAGCGAGAGGGTAAAGCAGGGATGAGGCAGCGGATCTGAAAACGTGCTTCGGAAGAGCATGTGAAATTGCGCGTCTTGTCGTACTCAGAGAGTAATGGTGGCAGAGAGCACATGGGACAGGGGATTGACATCCCACGCTCGCCTAAGAAATAAAAAACGCCGCGGAGCTTTGAGGGCTCGCGGCGTTTTTTTTGTTGGTGGGTTATCGGATTACTTTTTGACCTTCAACGCGACGAAACGGGTGGTGTCACCTGTTTTGACCAGGAGGAGGTAACCTTTTTCGGGTTGACCTTTCTTGATGGCGTTCTGGAAGTCATCGAGTGATTTGATTTCCTGGCCGCCGATCTTTTGGATGACATCACCAGCACTCAGGCCTGCACGAGCTGCGACGCTGTTTTCATCAATCGAGGTGACCACGACGCCTTGAGAATCTTCTTTCATCTGGAGTTGTTCAGCGAGTTCGGGAGTGATCTGCTGAACTTCGATGCCGACGTCGTTCCACTTGGTCTGTTCGGGTTCATCCTTGTCTTTAGGAGAAGGAGTGAAGTCGACGGAGGATCGAGTGTAGTCTTCTGGCATCTGCTCCATGGTGATCTTCAGCGTCTTGCGAGTACCATCACGCAGGACGATGAGGTCGTACGACTTGCCGACGTCGAGACGTTCGACGATCCCCTGCAGTTCGTTGGTGCTGTTGACCTGAGAACCGTTGAGTTCGAGGATGATGTCGCCTGTCTTCAGTTCCGATTTGGCCGCTGGCGAGTCTGGCTTGATCATCGTGACAATGGCACCGCGACCAGCTTTGGCGTCGAGTTGATCGGCGATTTCACGGCTGACAGGTTGGATCCCGACGCCGATGAAGGCCCGTTTGACCATCCCGTTTTCAATCAGTTGATTGACGGACCACTTGGCCATGTTGATCGGAATGGCAAAGCCGATGCCGTCATATCCGCCGCTGCGGGTCGAGATGGCGGTGTTGATGCCGATGACTTCACCGTTCAGGTTGACGAGTGGTCCGCCGCTGTTACCCGGGTTAATGGCAGCGTCGGTCTGCAGATAGTCTTCGCGTTCGTTGATGTGCGGGCCGCGACTCTTGGCTGAGATGATGCCCGAGGTGACCGTTGTTTCAAACCCGAAGGGACTGCCGAGTGCAAGGACCCAGTCGCCGACTTCAACTTCGTCACTGTTGCCAACGGGCAGTGTCACGAGATCGGACGTCGGTTCGATCTTGATGACCGCAACATCAGCACGCGAGTCGACACCGACAAGGGTGGCATCGAGCACGCGACCGTCATGCAAACGCACTTCAATGCGGTCGGCCCCCTGGACGACGTGGCTGTTGGTCACGATATGCCCTTGGGTGTCGTAAATGAAGCCCGAACCCTGACCTTGTCGCAGTTGCGGGCGACGAGGGCTTGGGCGTCCCTGGCGGAACTGAGGGTTGTTTTCGAAGAACTGACGCAGGAAGGGCTGCTGCTCGAAGAGCTCTTCCATCTGATCGCTGTTGTCAGCCATCTGGCCGCGACTTTCCGTGACGATGGTCACAACGCTGGGAGTCGCGTGCTTCGAGGCATTCCGGAACGGAGCCGACATGTCTTTGAGTTCGGCCTGGCTGATCCCGAGGCCTTCTCGTGCCTGGGCTTCTGCTTTGGGGTGTTGTTGAAGTCCCAGCACGTAACCGGCTGAGAGCATCGCCCCGACAAATAAGACCCATATAATTCTGGAACTGAAACTGGTTTCTGATCGCATAGAAAACTCCTCACTCATGCTTCGTTGAGCAAATAAACTGCCCTCAATCCAACGCGTTGGCTGAGAATTGGCAGGGATCATTTCAGAGCGTGAAATCCTTCACGTCCTGTTTGATAACAAAAGAATAAAAACCGACATCCTGTTGATATTCGCTACGCCGGAGTCTCATCAAAAGTTGGACACGAGTGTCAAAAATTTCTGTGGTACGGCAAACACCCAATCATTTGGCCACCGACAGCGTCGGGAGATCCCTGACATTATTAAAGCAGGAAGATGGCGGAGCAACGGGGAAATTGGTTTGGATTCAGTGATCCGAGAGGGCGAGGTGGATTCATTGCCTACGGGCAATTCGCAGCTCCCCCCTCATTCGACCTCGGCTGTATTGTTTGCGAACCTTCAGTTCGACTCGGACACCTTCTCCCCGAGGGAGAAGGATCGGAAGAGAGAGCAAATCAAACGTATTCCGGCTTGAAATCGTGGGGGCGGGGGACGCATAATGGAGTTTCAATCGCTCGACAGGCTTCTGAACCCCGGCTTTGATCATTAAAGGATCATGTGATTAGCGATGTTTTAGCACTATGCGAACAACTTATTGGTTATGAATTCTCCGATAAGCAATTGCTCGAAATCTGCCTGACCCATGCTTCAGGAGCCCGCAGTCGTCTCGAATCAAACGAGCGGCTGGAGTTTCTAGGGGATTCTATCCTCGGTGCCGTCGTTTGCGATCAGCTGTACCGTCAGTTCCCCGAATCGACGGAAGGGGAATTGACACGAATCAAATCGGAAGTCGTCAGCCGGGCGACGTGTGCGATTCTTGCACGGGAAATTGGTCTGCATCAGGTTGTCAAGCTCGGCAAAGGGATCGATCGAGACCGCGATCTGCCGGATTCGATCTTGGCCGGAGTTTTCGAAGCGATCATTGCCGGTATCTATTACGATGGCGGATTCGAAGTCGCGAAGGGGTTTGTTTCACGGCTGACCGATGGGTACGTTCGTCGAATCATCGAAAATCAGGGTGAGAAGAACTCCAAGAGTATTCTGCAACAGTTGTCACAGAAGCGGTTTGGCGAAACTCCGATTTACGCACTGTTGGAAGAGCGCGGGCCCGATCATTCCAAGCATTTCCAGGTTGCAGCTATGGTAGGCCGTCGGCAGTTTGCACCCGCCTGGGGAACAAACAAGAAGGAAGCCGAACAGAGGGCCGCTGCGAATGCCTTGCTGGAAATCGAAGCTGAACCAGGAGTTACGACGCCCGAGCTTCCCTCTGAGGAACTGGCAACTCCGGCCACGCAAGCCTGAGACATGGCCTTTTGTCCCTATCCCGAGTTGCCGGTTTTCTATGTGAAATTATGATAAGTGGTCTTATTTTTCTGGAAGTTTAGTTTGCGCAGCTTATGCTGTTTAGACAAATTTTGTGATGTGGGACATGGGTGCAAAACCAGTTCTTCCTCTGCCAGAACGAGTTTTCAGAAGGGCCGATACGATATGACACTTTGGGCGAAGCTGTTTCCAGCTAAACAGCGACTTCGACGATTTACCGAATCTGTTCAGCAACTTGAAGAGCGACGCCTGCTGTCGGGTACACCGGTCGTGATTGCTGATGGTAATTTCAATGATTCTATTGCTTCGGCAACTGTTTTGGGGACAACCACGACACTCCGTCCAGGCAACTGGCAGGTCAACGGAAACGTCGGAATTGGTACGGATCGATTTGATTACTACCGGTTTGAACTCCACGAGCGTTCCACTGTTTCGATCAGCCTGAGTAATCTGCGAGCTAATATGCAGGTTGAACTGCTCGCCAGCGCTGGGCACCCGATCAAGGTGTCGAATAAAGTCGGGACTCAGTCAGAGCTGATCTCGACAACGCTGGATAAGGGTGTTTATCAAATTCGAGTTTCTTCGGGTGGCATCAGGACGCTGTCCTCCAGTTACCGCTTGAATGTGACAACTCAACTGGCTCTCAAAGCCGATCCGGATGAGTCGAACAACACACTCGCGACAGCCACGGATATTGGCAGCGTCAGCGCCCTCAATCAAACGCTGTCGAATACGCGTACCAATCGAAATATCGGGTTCAGCGGTGATGTGAATGACTTCTATAAGTTCACCGTCTCCAACCTGACTCGTGCCAGCGGAACCGTCACTCTCACCGGGATGTTTGCCAACGCGAATCTGCAGGTGCTGAATTCAGCCGGAAAAGTTGTGGCTCAGTCATCGCTGACAGGATCAAACTCCGAAAGTGTGACGCTGACAAGCTTGAATCCCGGAACTTACTACATTCGAGTACTCCCAGGTCAGACAGGTGCTGCGACCGCTTACAATCTGACTGTGAATCTGACGGCTGATGCAAATTCGGATTTCAATGGCAATAACAATAACAACGCAGATGCCATCAACCTTGGAAGCGTCACGACCAAGCCGTTGATGAAAACGAAGTCCGATTCCATCGGGGCCAACGGTGATACCAGTGATCTTTACAAATTCGACGTAGCACCCGGTCGCAAATCGAAATTCACCTTGGAATTGTCGATCCTGAAGGGTGTGCCGAGCAATTTGAATTTGGAACTGGTCGATGCACTCGGAAACGTGATTCCTCTAACGCAGACCGTTAAGGGGAATCAGCGCTCCATCACTCTGTCAGATTCTGCTGCTCGACTGGCGTCGGGATCGTATTTCATTCGATTTACATCAACAGCTGGAGCGAACATTGACTATCGGTTCCTGATCAATGCTCAATCTCAGCTTGCCTGAGCATTCATATCATTTTCACAGTTGACAGTTGTTTTCCCCTGAAAATGGGGAATAATGACTGTCAGGAAAAAGGGAATTGATGCGCCTGTGCGGTTTTTTAACTCTGATCTGCTATCTGGTCGCGTGGACAGCGTCGCTGGGCCACGTGCACTTGGATGGGGTCACGCACGGACATATTGATGATAAGTCGGCCGTGGTGAGTGTTGAAGGGTGTCACCATCATCACTGCCACGCTGGCCATCATCATGATGATCACGGAACGTCTCTGGCATCCTCTGAAAGTGGAGAGAAGTCGGCTCCGGTTCCCCACCATCATCACGATGGCGAAAACTGTCAGTTGTGTCATCATTTAGCGCATGTTGCAGCGACAATGATGTCTGTTGAGTTAGTCAGCCTGGATGCACCTTACTTGAGTGTGCCCGAATTGACGGCTGAGATCTACGCCTGCTTTGTCGCGAGTTCGCCTGCTCCGCGCGGACCGCCTGTTGCCTGATGTTTGCTTGAGAAATGCTGTTTGATCGCGTCTTGGAAAATGACGCGATTTTGTCTGGGCTTTGAAACATGTCGTTTCGCTGCGCCCGCACTTCCATGCTGAATCACCAACATCATCTGCAGAAAGCAGTTTCTATTATGTCGCGTCCACGTGCTGGTTTTACCCTGATTGAACTCCTTGTCGTCATTGCGATCATCGCAACGCTTGTCGCGATTTTACTCCCTGCTGTGCAGCAGGCACGGGAAGCAGCCCGTCGCTCGACCTGCAAAAACAACCTCAAGCAGATCGGGATCGCGCTGCATAACTACCACGACGTTTTCAATACCTTCCCGCCGGGATGGATTGGCGTGAACAACGGTCAGCATCACACCGGCGTCGACGAAGGGACGGCGATTCCTGCAACATGGCGAAGCGGTTATTGCTGGTCGACCATGATTCTGCCCTACGTTGAGCAGGGTGCCCTGTACGACACGTTCGATTTTTCGCGTGTGATCAGCGACCCGGTGAATCACCCGTCGCTGGCGAAGTATCTCCCTGTTTTTGCCTGTCCCTCAGATGGAAATGCGGAGGAGATCTTCGAAGTTCATGATGAGATTAACGACATCGAGATGCAGATCGGGTTGTCAAATTATCCTGGAGTGGCGGGCGTTGATCACCTTGATGCAGCAGACCTGGCAGAAGGGGAAATCACTGTCGGGCAGCAGTATCGCAATGACGGAATCTTCTTTCACAACAGCAAGATTCGGATTGCTGATATCACCGATGGAACAAGCAATACGCTGATGGTGGGCGAGCGCACGACGTTCATTGATGAAGACCATGGTGGCGAGAAGTTTTATGGGACATGGACCGGCTTGATTCCTAACACCGAGCATCCGTTTGCACGCATTTTAGGTCATGCCGAGCATGCTCCGAACTACGGCAAGCGAGCCATTCCTCCAGCCCATGGTCACGCAGAAGACTTTGGGAGCAGTCACAAGGGTGGTGCGCAGTTCATCCTGGCTGACGGATCGGTCCACTTCATTTCCGACAACCTGGATTCTGGTGTGTTTCAGGCGCTGGGGACCAGAGGAAGCGGGGAAGTGGTAGGACAGTTTTAACGCGAACTGAAGACAGGGGATTCACATCTCCCGCTCGCCTTCTGAGAATAGAAAAACGCCGTCGAGCCGTTGGCTCGCGGCGTTTTCTTGTTTGTAGGACAGTGTGATGATGGATGCAGATTTCCCTGGTGGCTTACAGGGGGCAGAATAGCTATGAGGTCAATTGTGGATTGCGGACGGGGATGCCTTTGGTGGCGAGGTAATCTTTGGCCTGGGCAATGGTGTATTCGCCGTAATGGAAAATGCTGGCGGCGAGAGCAGCGTCGGCTTTGCCTGTGGTAAGGACGTCGACCATGTGTTGAGGGGAACCGCATCCGCCGCTGGCGACAACGGGGATCGAGACCGCTTCTGCGACGGCCCTGGTGATTTCAATGTCGAAGCCGTCTTTGGTGCCGTCTGCATCCATACTGGTGAGGACGATTTCGCCAGCGCCCAGAGCTTCGACTTGCTGTGCCCATTCAACTGCTTGAAGCCCAGTGGGTTTGCGTCCGCCGTTGATGTGGACGTCCCAGAATTCTTTGCCGTCTTTCATGACTCGTTTGGGGTCGATATTCACAACGATGCACTGGCTGCCAAAGCGAAGGGCAGCTTCACGGACGAAATTGGGATCTTTGACGGCGGAGGAGTTGATCGAGACTTTATCACAGCCTGCCGAGAGGAGGGTGCGGATGTCGTCGAGGGTGCGGATGCCGCCGCCGACGGTGAGAGGCATGAAAATGACTTCGGAGGTTCGTCGAACGACGTCGAGGATGATGCCACGTTCTTCATGGGAAGCAGTGATATCAAGGAAGACGAGTTCGTCGGCGCCTTCGGATTCGTAGCGTTTGGCGATTTCAACCGGGTCGCCTGCATCCTTGAGGTTGAGAAAGTTGACGCCTTTCACGACACGGCCGGCGTGGACATCGAGGCAGGGGATAATACGTTTTGTGAGCATAGGGATATTGTCTGAAAGTTCGAGAGAGATTTTCTCCAGGAGCATAACAAAAAATGCTGGCAGGCTGACAGTTCGAGGCGAAGTCGAGTTCACGAAACTCAAATTTCGACGTGCCAATAAAAAACGCCGACGAGCGGGGCTCGGCGGCGTTTTTGTGATTTGTCTCAAACAGGCGTCGGATTAGATTTCTTCAGCTGATGATGTTGAAGCGGGGGCAACAACGGCTTCTGGGGCGGCTTCGGCTGTCTCTTTCTTGTCTTCGACAGCGTCTGATTTCGTCGCAACTTCCATCATGGCAGCGACAATGGCTTTGTTCATTTGGCTGCAGCAGGGAGCTTCGCCACCAGTTGCGGCGGCGAGTTCATCTTTGTGAGAGCAGCAGGAAGATGCTTTACCACTGATTGGGCAGGCATCAGATTCGGGGGCCATTGAGGCGAAGACCTCGCCCGGTGGGGGAAGCCGCTTGAGTGAGCAGCATGACTTTTCTTCACTTTCCGGGCTGACAGAAGCAAAGCTCAGGACGTCCTTATAAGACTCCCAATTGGCGTTGACGTACCCGCCGACGGCTCCGAAAGCAATCAGAGAGAACATGAGAAAGGTTTTGGCAGGTTTTCCGGCAGAAGCGGGAGCCATATCGGCTGCGAACTGTTCTTCCATCGAATAGTGCGACTGAGCATTTTGGTTCTGTGCGTCTGACATCTCTGGTCATTCCTTGAAAGGCAACGAAACTTCTCACGCAATATACGTATCAAACAACGGTTCTGCGAAGACGATTCTCTGAAAGTGACAAAAAATATTTGATTTTAATGGGAAAACTTTCCAATTCGCGACGTCACTATTCATCCGTCCTAGTACTAGAGAAACTGCCGTCGCACCATAACCTATTTTCCTATTTAGGCTTACGAGATTTCCACAAGGGGTTCGCGGTGTGTGAGCTCTCCATAGCGGCCTTCAACTGGGCGACCACTTCGGGGTTCTGACTGGCAACATTTTTCGATTCTTCCAAGTCTGTCGACAGATTATAGAGCTCAATCGGACCAGTGAACATTGGCATGCGAATCGCCTTCCAGTTGCCTTGGCGGACGGCCTGTTTCGAGCCCTGCTCGTAGAATTCCCAGTAGAGGAATTCGTGCTGTTTCTGACGATCAGGGTGACCGGTGAGGGTCGGAACAATGCTGATGGAATCGAGGCCTTCTGGCGAAGGGACTCCCGCGAGTTCGCAGGCGGTGGCGAAGAAATCGCCGAAGTAGCCGACATGCTCGCTGTTGACGCCACTCGGGACGACATTGGGCCACCTGGCGATGAAGGGAACTCGAATACCGCCCTCATACAAGTCGCGTTTCATGCCTCGTAGCGGGCCGTTGGTGTCAAAAAATTCGGGGTTTTGTTTCCCTTCGCGATGTGGACCATTGTCGGAAGTGAAGATGACGAGGGTGTTGGTATCAAGGTGATTTGCAGCCAGAACATCAAGGATCTGGCCAACACCTTTGTCCATCAATGTGACAGTGGCTGCAAAACCTTTGTCAGGATTCGGCCAGTTTCTGTCAGCGTAGATGCCGTAATCATCGACTTCCTGGCCATCGCCGAGGGCGCGACCGGCTTCGTTGTTGGCGTGGGGGACGACGAGGGACAGGTAGAGAAAGAAGGGTTTTTCGTGCTTGCGGTTGAGGAAGTCGAGCGTGCGTTCGATGAAGAGGGGCTGGGTGTGCTGGACGCGTTTGGTGGCATAGCCTGTGTTGCCTGCATAGTCTTCGTTCATAATGAAGACTTCGTTGCCAAGGTTGACCTTCTCGTCGTTGTGCCAGAGAAATTCCGGATATGGGTTGTGCGCGTGACTCTGGCTGGTGTAGCCGAAGAAGTCGTCGAAGCCTTGTCGATTGGGGAGCCCGGAATCGCCACCGTTTTGGATGCCAAGGCCCCATTTACCGATCAGAAGATTCTCGTAACCCGCCTGTCTGAGGACTTCGGCGACCGTGAGGTCTTCATCGCGGAGTGACTGAGCGACTTTGCTGCCGTTGCCTCGGACTTGGGCGTGACCGTTGTGAAGGCCTGTCATGAGAACGCAACGGGAGGGAGCGCAGACGGTCGCTCCGGCGTAGAAGTTGGTGAACTTCATACCTTGAGCTGCCATTTCATCGATGCGGGGGGTCTGGATGATTTTCTGCCCGTAGCAGCCGAGGTCGCCGTATCCGAGGTCGTCAGCAAGGATGAAGATGATGTTGGGTTTGGAGGGAATGGCGGTGTGAGCGAGTTCGTTTGTCCAAGCGGTTGAAGTGACCGCCATGAGACTGAAGACACTGGCGAGCAGAGTGCGGAGCACGGTTGAAACTCCTTTTCGTGGGATGGAGATGTTTTGCAGAACCTTCAGCATGATGGAATGATTGGTAGGAATCAATCCGTCGTCACTGCTCGGAGTTAGAAAGTCTCGATGAGGAGGAATTGTGATTTGTCGGAGAGCGGATTACTCTTTACACAGAGACGATGCATTTCTATTTCCGAAATGCTGAAGTCGGTGTTCTGCTGTGAATCATCTTCTGGTGAATCTTCTTTTGTCTGTGAAAGACTCTCGCATGTCGACAACGATCCGTTACGACTACACGGCTGCTCGCAAGCTGATTACGAATGATCAATGGAATGGGCTGCATGCGACGCTGCAGGCAGCACGCGACGAAGCATACGACGACATTGCGATCATGCACTCCGGGAACATCCCGGCTGAGAAACTGCCCCTCGATGCAGGGTTCATCAACTATCCACAAGGACTGCTCGATGAATATGCAAAAGACAAGAAGGGAAGTCTGTTGGGGCGGATGATTGCCTCGGGCGAGATGCTGAGAAGCGAGTTGGAGAGACTGGTCGTCCTGGGGATCGGTGGATCTTACATGGGAATGCGGGCGATCTATGAAGCCCTGTTTGACCCGTATCACAATGAGCAGGATCGTGCCTCTCGCGGGAATACGCCGAAGCTGTACTTCGAAGGCAACAATGTCGACAATGATGCAATTCTTTCACTGCTGAGCCTGCTGGAAAAAGGCTGCACGAATCCCAAGGAACTACTACAGCGATACGGGATCATCGTCATCAGCAAGTCAGGCGGAACCCTGGAGACTGCGGTTGCGTTTCGCATCTTCAAGTCGGCTTTAGAGAATTATTACGGAGCCGATTCGGCTGAGGCGAAGAAGTTCATCGTGCCAGTGACGGGTGAAGTCGGGAAGCTGCGAGATCTGTCGAATCTCAAGGGGTATCCTGTGACGTTCCCGATTCCTGATGGTATTGGCGGGCGGTTTTCTGTCCTGACGGCGGTTGGGTTGTTGCCAGCGGCGGCGTTGGGAGTGGATATCGTCGCGATGCTCGAAGGGGCGGCTGCGATGACGAAGGCTGTCAAAGAGAAGCCAGTCGATGAGAATCCCGCGCTCAGCTATGTTGCGGTTTGCCACCTGATGGAGAAGCACAAAGGAATGCATACCCGCATTCTCTCGACCTGGGGCAAGAAGATGGAAGCGATCGGACTGTGGTACGATCAACTGCTTGCAGAGAGTCTTGGCAAGGAAGAGAAAGGGGCCTTCCCGCTGACGATCGTCAATACGCGTGACCTGCACAGCCGGGGGCAGCAGCATCAGGAAGGGATTCGAGACAAGATGATCACGAACATGATCATTGAGAATGCGACCAAGACTGCTCTTGAGATTCCGAGTGTGCCACCCGAGCAGGATAAGGATCAGCTCAACAAGTTCGCAGGCAAAGGCATGCCGGAAGTCATGGCCGCTGCGATCAAGGGGACGAACATGGCGTATGATGACGTCAATCGTCCAACGGCGGATCTTCTGATTCCGAATCTCGATGCCCATGCGTTGGGCGAAATCTTCCAGTTCTTCATGCTGGCGACCGTGATTGAAGGGCGTCTGATCAAAATCAACCCCTACGGCCAGCCCGGCGTTGAGGCATACAAGCAGAATATGAATGCGATTCTGTCCGGGAAGATGTAAGCCAGATTGATAGCCACAGAGGACACAGAGATCACCGAGGTCGAAAAGAACTGTTAGGTGATCTCTTTTCTCTGAGGCCTCTGTGAACTCGGTGGCAATTTTCTTCGAAAGTAAAATTCGATGGCGAAGTCGACGATTACGTGGCTCGGGCACAGCTGTTTTCTGATCGAGACCAACGGTGCAACGATCCTGATGGACCCGTTTCTCGCTGATAACCCCGCAGCGACGGTGAAGCCTGAGGATTTGGATCCCGATGTGATTATTTTAACGCATGGTCATGGGGATCATGTCGCGGATGCGGCTCCGATTGCGATGCGGGCAGGGTCGCTGGTGGTATCGACATTTGAAGTCTGTAACTGGATGGAGAAGCAGGGGGTCGCACAGACGCATGCGATGAACCATGGCGGGTCGCATAAATTCGAGTTTGGCGTCGTGAAGTTCACGCAGGCGGTGCATTCGAGTTCGATGCCGGATGGAAGCTATGGAGGCCAGCCTGCCGGTGTGCTGCTGAAACTGATCGACGGGACGATCTATCATGCGGGAGATACCGCGTTGTTTTCAGACATGAAGCTGATCGGGGAAGAAGGGATCGATATCGCGATCCTGCCGATCGGAGATAATTACACGATGGGGCCAACGGATGCTGTCCGGGCTGCGGAGTTCCTTCAAGCCAAGCGCGTCATTCCCTGCCATTACAATACCTGGGAAGTGATCGCACAGGATGGGAAGGCGTTTGCGTCGAAGTTGAGAGAAGTCACGGGGTTTGAGGGGGTGATCTTGAAGGTCGGGGAATCGGTGGAGATTTAGCGTGTTGATGGGCTGAAAACTCATCAAGAATCGACGGTTACTTATAGGTGGGCTGGTTCTTGTTGGGAAGACGAGGCGCGTGACACTTTAGTCTCTCGCGTCGGTTTCGGAGTTTTGTTACCTTCGGGGCAACTTCTAACTGACGAGTGCGTTTGAACGCCTCCGTTGAAAGACTCGACGCATGCGAAAATACGTCATCATGGGTGTGCCAGGTTGCGGCAAGGGAACGCAATCCGCCCTGCTGAGAGCCAAGTTTGATCTCGTCCACATTAGTGTCGGCGACATTCTGCGCTGGAACATCCAGAACCACACGAAGCTGGCTGCGCGGATTAAAAAGCTGATGTCCGATGGGAAGTTCGTGCCGGACGAATTCGTCGAGCAGATCATTGAGCATCGACTCAAAGAGCACGATTGGAATTACGGCTTCATTCTCGACGGGTTTCCAAGAAACCGGGCGCAGGCGGAATTCTTCCTGGAAAGCTATGACATTGATGCCGTCATCTTTGTCGACATGCCCGATGAGACTGTCAAGGATCGCTTGTTGTCGCGCCGAATCTGTGTGAATTGCGGTGCGGTTTATAACATCCGGGAAAAGCCACCGGCTGTGTCGGGGAAATGCGATATCTGTTCTGGTCCGCTGGTTCGTCGTGAAGACGACAACGAAAAAATCATTCAGGAACGACTGGATGATTATCGCGAGAAGACGCTGCCTGCGCTGAATCTGTTCAAAGGGAAAGAACTCGTCATCACCGTCGACGGGTCAAAGCCGATTGATCAGGTGCAGGAAGAGATGCAGCGAAATCTGGGGCTGATGAAGTATCGAATCAAGGGCAATGGTTGAAGGGCCCGCGACCGGTTGCTTCAGCGAGAGTCTATTTGGTGTAGTTGGAAGACCAGTCCGCACGCTGGTGTCGATATTGTGATGAAAGCGAACGCTTGCCTATCGCCCACCCTCATCCGCCCTTCGGGCACCTTCTCCCCTCAAGGGAGAAGGGACGAAATGCGGCTCCTCTCAAGGGAGAGGGGACAGAGTTAGAAGAATATGTTACGGCAGCTTTTCTTTGGTCGATTGAATAGCGACGGGGATGTCGGTGCAGTGGACGTCGATGCCCAGGCCGATGGCGAGGTAGTAGTCTTCGACGGCGCGGCCGGGCCAGCAGTTGACGAGGAGGCCTTGCTTGTGTGCTTCTTCGACGGCGGTGCGTGATGTGCCTTTAAGTTGGCAGGCGATGCGGTCGGCACCGATGTCTTTGGCTTTCTCGATGAACTCGGGCGAGCAGGGTTTGCTGGCGATGTAGGACATCGGGGCTTTCCCGTCGATGGCGCGAATCGTGCGGAGGGGGCGTTCGTCGAATGAGGTGAAGACGTAAGTTGAACCTGCGGGTTTGCGAGTCTTCGCCGCGTCGTAGAGTTTGCGACAATATTCTTCGATACGCGTATCAGGGTAGAGCTCTTTGTTGCTGGTCTTCATTTCGAGTTCGATATAAACACCCGGCTTGTCCGCGAAGTAATCGAGGAGTTCGTCGAAGAAGAGCATCTTCTGGCCCTTCTTGGTGGTGATGTCTTTGAGGTCCGCGGCAGTCATGTGTTCGATGGAGCCGCTACCATCGTGCGTGCGGTTGAGGGTGTCGTCGTGAAGGATGACGAGGACGCCGTCCTTGGTCATACGGAGATCGGTTTCAAAGCCGCGAATCCCGCGGTCGTAGCAGGCGCGGAAGGCTTCGAGCGTGTTCTCTTCGTATTCATACGCCCCGCCGCGATGGGCGAGGATGATCGGCTTTTCATGCTGAGCGGTTGCGAGGTTGCTGAGAGAAAGAGAGCAGAGAGTCGCGAGGAGCAGGGAGCGGAATGTCATCGGATCGTGGTCCTTTGGCAGTGAAGATAATTGGCATTCGTTATAAAAATGCCTTACGCGAAGCAGGCAATGTCGTCACCTGTTGCCTAGCGCCCACCCTCATCCGTCGGCGAAGCGCCGCCACCTTCTCCCCTCAAGGGAGAAGGGACGTAAAACAACACTCCTCAAGAGAGAAGGGCGATATTCCCGTTACGAATTCAGGTGTTCGGAGACGTTGGTGCGGTAGGCCGACATGGCGGGGATGAAGCCGACGATGATGGCGAGGGCGATCATGCCGGGGATGATGTAGACTTCGTAGAAGTCGTACGCCCAGGGTTCGATCAGAAGCTGAGCTCGGGATTCGATGATCGGGGCAGCGATGAAGACCATCACGTGTCCCAGCAACATGCCGACGAGTCCGCCGAGGAAGCAGAGCAGGACCGATTCGCACATGATGATGAGTAGAATCTGAGAGCGATCTGCTCCGAGGGCGCGCATGATGGCAATTTCTTTTCGTCGCTCTGACATCGAGTTATAAATACTAACGAAGATGCCGATGCCAGAAATGATGATGATCAGCCACGTCAACACGAGCAGGACGAGTTTGATATTGCCGACAAGATTCGTGACGAGCATTTCCATGACCATGACAGGATTGACGGCCTGAGTCTTTAAGCCCGCTCGCATCTCTGAACTCAATTCTCGTGCCCTGGCCTGGGCGACTGTCTGGCGGTTATCCGGAGCCGCCATCTTGACGAGGATCGAGGTGACTTCTTTCTGGAAATCAGGGACCGGGCCATGATAGTGGCCGGCGTGAGGGCCTTCCTTGATCGTCAGTTCGTCGATCATCTGAAGCTCTTTGGCGTACTTGGTGCGAACCTGCTCGAGAGGTTCGCCGAAGAACTGTGCTTCTCCTTCGATGGCTTCTTCAACGGGCTTCTCATGACCTGCGAGTGCGAAGAAACCGCCGAGGTTGACAAAGACCGTGCGATCGTTGGGAGTGTTCGTCTTGCCGAGGATACCGGTGACGGTGAACTTCTCATCGTGGACGTGATCGTTGACGCCCGCATGGACGAGTTTGAACTGCGAGCCGACTTTCCAGCCATTCTCTTTGGCAACGTGTGAGCCGATGACGGCATCCCAGGTGTTGGTGTTCCAGTCGCCGGAGGTCAGGCCGAATTTTCGACCGGGCATGTAATCGATTGTGAAGTATTCGATCGTTGTGCCGATGATCGGGAAGTTGCCGACTTCCGTGGTGTCACCGAAGGTGAACGGGATCGCGTGGGCGATGCGGCTGTCTGCTTTGAGTTCTTCGTAGTATCTCCAGGGGAGGTTTTCGATCGGCGGTGCCATGCGGTAGATCGTGCTGAGGACCAGATCGGTTGCACTCCCGGCCGGGCCAACGATCAGGTCGTAACCGCTGCCTGTCTGTCGGAACTGTCGACTGATGACGCCGTTAAGCACAAGGATCGTGACCATCAACATGACGCCGAGGGAGACGCTCAGAGACGTCAGAGTTGAAGTCAGCGCTCGCTGCTTGATGCTTTTCCAGGCAATGCTAAACAGGTTCATCGTCCGACCTCCGCGTCGCGTTTCTCGTCCATCAGATGAACGTGGATCTGGTTGAATTCATGCAGGTGTTCGATACGTCCGAAGCGCCCGGAAACTTCGGGAGAGTGGGTCACGAGTAACAGGCTGACGTTGTACTCTTTGCAGGCTTCGAGGATGAGATCGAGGATTTTATCCTGATTGGCAGGGTCGACGTTCGCGGTCGGCTCGTCAGCAAGCAGGAGTCCTGGGATGTTGGCGAGGGCTCTGGCGATCGCGACCCGTTGCTGTTGGCCGACAGAAAGTTGGCCTGGCTTATAGCGAAGACGTTCGCCCAGGCCGACTCGTTTGAGCATCTCGGTTGCGAACTTTTTATCGGCGGCTTTCCCTCGAAAGCTCATGCCCAGCAGCACGTTTTCCAACGCGGTAAAAGCGGGAAGAAGGTTGAATGTCTGAAAGACGTAGCCGATGTGCAGGGCACGGAAGCGGTCTCTCACTTGTTCGGGCATGCGGGCAATGTCGTTCCCCTTGATGATGATCTTGCCGGAGTCGATGGCGGTGATGCCAGCGATGGCGTTGAGGAGCGTCGTCTTGCCACCCCCGCTGGAGCCGAGGAGCGCGACCTGCTCGCCCTGGGTCATGCGGAAAGCGGGGACATTGAGAACAGGGAGCGAACCGCCATCAGGTTGGCGGTATGCTTTTTTGACGTCAAGGAGTTCAAGCGACATGCGCGAGGGGTTCCCATCCGGTTTGGGGAATGAAGGGGAGACTTGCGGGAGGGGGATTGCCTGAAGGTTGTTTAGACCTTTGGAAATTTTCCGGTGCCTATCGCCCACCCTCATCCGCCCTTCGGGCACCTTCTCCCCTCAAGGGAGAAGGGACAGCAGAATCAGGGCGGCAAATGCAAGTCTATTGCAGTTAGTATAGCGAACGTGCGAGGGCTTGTCATCCCTCTTCGTGGTGTCGTGTGGTTGGCCAGCCGGCTTTTCCGATGAGCTTTACAAAACGACAGTGGCAGAGATGTCGTTGGCGGAGGCCATCCTCGGTGCGGATGACCTGGAGGAGTTCCTGTTTTTCTTCGTCGCCGACGGGAATAATGAGACGACCGCCGATTTCCAGCTGGTCGACCAGAGGCTGGGTGATCGTTGGTGCAGCCGCGGTGACGAGGATGGCTTCATAAGGCGCCAGAGGACGATAGCCGAGGCTGCCATCGGCGATGTGGATCTCGATATTGCGGTATTCGAGACGGTCGAACTTCGCCTGGGCTTCGTGGGCCAGTTTAGGATGGCGTTCCAGTGTGATGACCCGTTTAGCGAGCTTGGAGAGGATGGCCGCCTGATAGCCACTGCCGCAGCCGATTTCGAGGACGGTCTCATCGCCTGTGAGGTTGAGAGCCTGCGTCATCAATGCGACGATGAAGGGCTGGCTGATCGTCTGATCGCAGCTGATCGAGAGAGCGCGGTTTTCGTAGGCAAGGTCGCGCAGCTCGGGGATGACAAATCGTTCACGAGGCACATCTGAAATGGCATTCAACACACGTTCGTCGACGATTCCCTGGTCTCGCAGCTCTCCCAGTAACGACTCAACACTCGGCATGAGGACAATCCGTCGGATGTGTGATGTGACGTTCAGAAGGTGACAGACAAAGCGTAGCAGCGAGGGGAGGGGTAATGGAAAGCGGAAGTTGGGATTCCTGTGCAGAAAATGGGAATTGGAAGATGGGGGTGGTTCTGTTGATGTCAACGCTCATAAGCCGGCGACAGGACCGACCAGATCAGATCCGCCAGTTGCTTTTGGCCGGCGTTGGTGAGGTGGATCGAGTCGGAGGTCGCGCCGGGACCGCTGAGGACGGACATCAGCTTTCGTTTGGAGATCAGGAGAACGTCGAACTCTTTGGCTAATTCTCGCTGGGTGTAGCCGTAGTGGAAGAACATCGGGAGCAGCGGGAGTTCGAACATGACGAGTTGGCGCCCCGGGGCCTGAAGCCGAGTGAGTAGGGTTCGCAGATCGTCTTCGAAACGGGAACCCAAGTGGCCGCCGAACATGTCGTTGGCGCCGAGTTCGATGAGGATCAGGTCGTCCAGTTGTGTCGTTGATTGCAGGCGTTTATTGGCAGAGCTGACGGTTTCGCCTGCAACGGAGAGGTCGAGGATTTCAAGGCTGTGTTCACGACGAAGGATTTTGACCCAGGTGTCGTCATTGTCGGAGATACCGGCGGTGATGGAGTCGCCGATGGTGGTCAGACGACGTTGGGCAACGGGCTGAGGATGTCGCATGATGGCATAGGGGAGTTCAATCGCAAGTCCAACTAGCCAAGTGACGATCAACAGCATCGAGAGAGAGCGGCCATACTTGGGAGTCTTGCGCCAAAATATCCAGACGAGGGTGACGGCGATGGCGATGACATAAAACGCAACCGGCAGCGGGGTTGAAGAAAACGCGATAAAGATGACGCCGAGGCAGACGAGGAGACCTGGAATCAGTGGGAACGCCGGTTTGGGACGCATCAGCCAGATAGCGGCGGTGATGAGAAAGAGTGTACCGACGTAAAAGGCGTCGCCGCTGGCGAAGAGGTAGCGGGTGAATTCGGACATGGTGCGGCTTTGTTGCGGAGGAGATGTTACTTGGCGTTGGTTGAGCAAATGCGAGCGTGTGAGTGCCTATGCCCCACCCTCATCCGCCCTTCGGGCACCTTCTCCCCTCAAGTGAGAAGGAACGGGTTTAAGGTGAATCTGGTTGAGAACATTGCAGACTTCCCTCATCCGACCTCGAAGACTCGGCCACCTTCTCCCCGAGGGAGAAGGAACTTAAGACCGCTTCCCCGAGGGAGAAGGAACAGAATCTTACGCCTCGGCGGGTTTCCAGTCGATGAGTTGTAGCTCGACGCTGCTGTAGCCTCGGAAGGTGTTGATGATGGGGGCGAAGGTGATGGCCATTGGGCCTTTGGTTTCATTCATCTGGTCGGCCCAGTCGGCTTTGCCAAAGGCGATCGCGCGGATAGTCTTTTGCTGCCAGGAGAATTTGACAGAGAGGTGACGTTCGCCGTTGCCGATTTTCTTGGGAGGCTCGGCGAGAGTAATGCCGGTCGCGGAAAAGACGGGGCGTTCGTTGGCGTTGCCGAAGGGGCCGAGTTGGTCGAGTTCGGTGACGGAGCGCTGCGTCAGGTCCTGCAGAGAGACTTCTGCGTCGATGCGGAGTTCGACCTGAGGTTCGCCTTGAGACATGTGAGTGGTCATCAGCGAATTGCAGAAAGCAGTGCGGAAGTCATCGATATGATCAGCGGGGATTTTCAAGCCGATCGCCGCCTGGTGACCGCCAAAGCTGAGCAGGCCTTCCGAAACAGGTTTGATCGTCGCGTGGAGGTCGCAGCGAGCCCAGGTACGACCGGAGCCTTGGCCGGATTGTTTGGCTTCGTCGATGGCAATAAGGATCGTCGGCTTTTCGAAGTGTTCAGCGACCCGAGACGCGACGATACCGATGACACCGGGGTGCCAGTCCGGATCTGCGAGAACAAGGCCGGGGGCGTCCTGCCATTCGGGGTGTTCTTCGACGAGTTCCTTGGCGCGTTTGAGAATCTTGCGTTCGACTTGTTGGCGCTGCTTGTTGAGCTGGTCGAGATACTGAGCCAGTTGCAGCGCGCGTTCGGGGTTGTCAGTCGTCAGGAGTTCGACCGCGAGACGGGCCTGACCGAGTCGGCCTGCAGCGTTGATGCGAGGCGCGAGTGCAAAGCCGATGTCATCGGTGGTGAATTCGGCCTTATTACGGATCTCGGCTGCCGCCATCAGAGACTGAAGTCCGATGGAGGAGTGCTCCTTAAGGGTCGCCAGGCCATACCGGACGAGAGCACGATTCTCGCCAACGAGAGGGACGACGTCCGCGACAGTGCCGAGGGCACAGAATGCGACGGCGTCTTTGAGGAATTCGCGCATGCGCGGGGAGGCTTTGCGTCCTTCGCCGAGTCGCTGGCAGATGGCCCAGGCGAGCTTGAACGCGACCCCAGCACCACACAGCTCGCCGAACGGGTAATTACTGCCGGGCAGGCGTGGGTGAACCAGGACAGCGGCGTCAGGCAATTCTGAGCCAAACAGGTGGTGGTCGGTGATGATCAATTCGAAATTGAGCTCACGGGCGACTCTCGCGACGCCGACGGAGGTAATGCCGCAGTCAACGGAGACAACGAGCTGGTTCGGATCTTGCTCGTGCAGTGTGCGGATGGCTTCTTCGTTAAGGCCGTAGCCCTCTTCCATCCGGCAGGGAATATAATAGTCGACATTGCCGCCGACACGTTTGAGGCATTGCCACAGGATCGTGGTCGAGGTCACGCCATCGACGTCATAGTCGCCGTAGATGGTGATTTTGCGACCAGCGTTCAGGGCAGCGATAATGCGATCCGCCGCTTCGCCACAGCCGGGGAGAAGTTCAGGATCGTGGAGGTCGGTCAGCTTCGCCGATAGGAACAAAGAAGCGTTGTCTTTGGAGTCGTAGCCGCGCGAGAGCAGGACTTTGGCCAGCAGGGACGAGCAGCGAAGCTCGCTGGAGAGACTTTGGACCCGTCCTGAGTCATGCGGCGTGAATCGCCAGATCCGTGGCATAGATGGGTGGTCCTCGGTGAGAGTGTGACAGCGAATGATAACGTGGCGGGAGGGGGGAATCCAGAGAGGGGGGGGAACAGGGCTTAGGGATTGGGGCTTAGGGCTTAGCTGGAGGGGGGACAGACTGGGACGCAGAGCACGCGGAGGGTAGCAGAGGTCACAGAGAAGATTACGGATGGCTCGGAAGAGAGGATTTCAATTACGAGCGACGGATCTCACCGTGAAGTCTGCCTGACTCTATTCGCTCCGCGTTCCCGTCTGTTTCTGGATTCGCTCATCCGTACAGGCGCTACAACCGATACAGATTAACGAAGAGGTCTTCGCGGGGAAGTTCTGCGCGGCTCGCTTTTCTCTATCTTGCCGTTCTTTCCAAGACAGGATGACTTATGTCGGTTACTGCGTCAAACATTCAGGAAGTGACGTTGAATGCGCATGTGTGCGGCGTGGTGTTTCTGGCTGAGGACGGGCAGACGGTCGTCTCACCGGAACCGATGAAAGAAACGATGGCAACGCTGCGAGCAGCCATCGAGTTTCATAACGGTGGATTTCATCGTATTGAAATCATTGCCCCGTCTGCAGAAACGACCTACCAGGCGAGTCTGCGTCAGTCGGTTATCCGTGCTTGTCAGGCAGAATGCAGCTGGGTGTTTGTGGTGACATCACGCTGTTCGGTTCATCGCGAGGTGTTTCACCGTGGCGTGCAGGGGATCAAGAACGTCGATGGGCTCTGGGGGACGATGATTGATCAACAGGCTGATGGAACACTGTCATTGAGGACGCCGCAGTTGCCGACGGCTGATTCCATTGATGATCTGGTGATGTATCCATGGACCTGCTGTGTTGATGCCGGTTTTTTCATTCGGACAGACATTCTTTATCACGTCGTTACTGAGACTACGGTGAATGATCTGGCGTCATTGTGTCTGGAACTCTGGAGCAGGGCAAAGTGTCAAAAGCTGCCTGTGCAACTGGTCAACTTGAAACCAGCGACGACTGCGATGAATGCAGGTCAGGTGGCCCAGCGACAGACGGCGATCAAAACTCAGCGCGGGCTGGTTGATGGCAGTTTGGCGATGCTGCAAAAGCGGAATGAGTTGACCTGGAAAATGCAGGATCTGGCTCGCCAATCCGCAGCGACGGTCAATTACTTTGCGGCCTCTCGTCTGGCACCCTGGTGTGGCTACTATGAGGTCAAGCAATTTGAGGGGCAGCCATTTACGCTGTTTTCGCAGAACGATGATCTGTGTTCGTTGAGTCTGCAATGGACCGGGGAATACGAAGCAGCATCGACCTGCGTCTGGCAGAAACTTGCGAAGAGGGCAAAACTCGTCCTCGATATCGGAGCGTACACGGGGCTCTATTCTTTGCTGGCGGCGCGGGCGAATCCGGCGTGTCGCGTAGTCGGATTTGAGCCATTGAGTCGGAACTATGCCAGATTCCTGCAGAACGTGCAGTTGAATCAGATGGGGAACGTCTCTGCGGTTCGTGCAGCTGCCGGCCAAAAGCAGGGGCAGATCGGACTATCAATCTACAGCAGCGGGGAATTCTTGACCTCGGGAGCCTCGATCGTCAGTACAGTTGGGCGTCAGCCTGTCGATGTCGAGACCGTGCCGCTGGTATCGATCGATGCAGTTCTCGAAAGTAATCGCCTCGGCCTGCCCGAGTTGATCAAGATCGATGCAGAAGGGGCAGAACTGCAGGTTCTCTCAGGGATGTCTCGTATTCTGTCCTCACAGCCTGACCTGCTGATGGAATGCCTCAACGGATCAGATTGCCTCGCCCTCGAACAGATTCTGAAGCCATGGGGATATCGCTACTATTCGATCAACGAGTCCTCAAAAACAATTGAGCCGACCAATTCTCTGACTGCATCATCTGGATCACTCCATGACTTGAACCGGTTGATTTCAACCAAGACACCGGAACAACTGGCCGCTGTGATGACGTCCGATGCGCCCGCGATTGCCAAGGCCGCGTAAAACGTGCTGACGTCAGCCAATTTGGGACTCCCTCGCGGAACGAAGCGGTCGGTCCTTGAGCACTTTGTCCTGAACACCGGCCTGACATGCTTGTATTCGGGTGGACGTTAGCTAATCTGTAGATTGCAATTGGTCATACCAGATGGCGGAACGACGGCCGGGGATGCGAGGGGCGACCCTTCACGCGATGACTCAGGACGAGCGCTCGTTTGCCTGCTATTTGTGATATTGTCTGTCATTCTCTTAGAGGAGCTCCGAATGCCCATCGCAACGCCCAAACAATACGCCGCCATGCTCGACGCCGCTCAGGCGGGTGATTACGCCTATCCAGCTGTCAACATCACCTCTCTGGTGACTTTGAACGCCGCCCTCAAGGGCTTCGCAGACGCCAAGTCAGACGGCATCATCCAGATGTCCATCGGCGGTTCGAAGTTCGCCTCAGGCTCGACTCTGAACGATCCTGTTCTGGGTGCCATCGTGCTCGCTGACGCTGCTCATGCACTTGCCGAGAAATACAACATTCTGATCGGTCTGCACACCGATCACTGCGAGCCAAAATTCGTCGAAAGCTGGCTCAAGCCGCTGATTCAGGAAACCGCTCGTCGTCGCAAAGCCGGCAAGGGGAACCTGTTCCAGTCACACATGCTGGATGCCTCTCACCTGCCGCTGGATGAAAACCTCAAGCTGAGCAAAGAACTGCTCACGATGTGCGCCGAGAACGAGATCATTCTCGAAGTCGAAGCCGGTGTCGTCGGTGGTGAAGAAGACGGCATGGACAACTCGGGTGTCGCCGCTGACAAGCTTTACACGTCTCCGGAAGACATGGTCGCTGTCTACGAAACATTGAACGGCATTGGTCGTTACATGTTCGCTGCCACCTTCGGGAACGTCCACGGCCACTACAAGCCAGGCGCCGTCAAACTGCGTCCGGACATCCTGAAAAAGGGCCAGGAAGCCGTCATGGCCAAGTACGGCAAAGACGCCGAGTTCGATCTGGTCTTCCACGGCGGTTCGGGCACACCTCGCCACGAGTTGGAAGAAACTCTGGCGTACGGCGTTATCAAGATGAACATCGACACCGACACCCAGTACGCCTTCACACGTCCGATCGTCGAGCACATGTTCAAGAACTACGACGGCGTACTCAAGATCGACGGCGAAATCGGCAACAAGAAAGCATACGACCCACGCGCGTATTTGAAAGCCGCTGAAATCGGCGTCGCCGCCCGTATGACTCAGGCTTGCGACGACCTGCACTCCGTCGGCAAGACGATCTTCGGAAAAGTCTAAACAGAGGCGCTGGGCGATAGGCTCCAGGCGCTGGAATGAAACACAAACGCCAGGTAACCAATAGGTCGCCTGGCGTTTTTTGTTGAATGCCAATCAAAAAACAAGGACGCGGCGATAATGATCGCTGCGTCCTGTCTTCATGCACCAGGTGTGAACCGGATCCATTGCCTCGCGCCTGTGGAGTTACTTCTTAGGCGTGGCTTCGAAGTTGAATTCGTTTTTACCGGCTTTGACTTCTCGTTCGAGGGAGCCGTCGGTGAATTCCTTGGAGAACTTTTCCGGGACAGCCGGGACAATGACTTTGCCGTCGTCGCCGATGGTCGGTTCTTGAGACGTCAGCAGAGTGACAGAGTGCTTGTCGATTTTTGCACCGGCAGTTTTCGGGTTGTATTGGAGTGCATAGATCCCCTGGGCGTCGGTGCGTCCAGACGAGCTACGACCACCTGAGAGTGGGCGGAAGACGACGAAGACGTTTTCGACAGGCTGGCCATCCATGGTAATGACGCCAGTGACCACCGCCGTTTCCGGCTGGTCAGATCTGGAACAGCCTGCCAATGCAGTACCGAGCACAAGCGTGCAAAGAAAAGTGAATCGAGTCATGTGATGTGGAATCCGTTGACAGAGGATTGGGGGTTGATGAAGACGTGATGATGGAAAATCAAAACCGCTCCTGCCCGAGTCGACAGAAGCGGCTTCACTCGTGTTTAGAACTCACCCACCACTGCTCCGTCATCGCGACGGATCAGGTATTCGTAGAGAGTGTTGGCACCACCGCCGAAGTCGTCATCGATGTTCTCACTGACGAAACGCACGGCTCCGTCTCCCATGACGAACTGGGCACCACCAGCATGGACGCTGGAGAAGCCTTGTCGGCCGTCGATGTCATTACACCCGACTGGGCAGATATCGGTCATGTTGATGTGGGTCTTGCCACCACCGACGACTGAGATGAACCCATCTTTGTAGTCTTTCCCCGACTGGATGTCCGAGTTTCCATTGTGGCCGAAAAGAACACCGGCGTTCAGATCAACACCCTGCAGCGTGTAGGCACGTTCGCCAACGAGGAACGTATTCGACAGGCCATCGGTAATGTCAGCAAAGCGAATTCGTCGGAAGCGGTTGCCCTCGACGCCCGATGCAGGGACAAAAACAGCTTCAGGGGCAGCTCGAGAAATGTTTCCTTCATCATTACAGCCGATGTAATTCGTGGTGGCGAGCATGACCCGATTGGCTGCCGTGCCGCTGCCATTGTTGATTTTGTAATACTCGTTCAGATCTGGACCTGTGTCTGACGGGCAGCGGAAGCTGGCGATCTTCTTCTGCATGGCCGCCAGTTTCAACGGGTCGTTGACGGCCTGATGGAGACGTTGTGGCATACCGGGTTGAAGTGTATCGAAGACAGCTGATTGCTCCATCTGCGGCAGAATCATGACGCTCCACGAATAGGAAGCCTGACGGGCTTCGTCGCCACCGTTGTTTTCGTGGTCATAACTGGCAGCGGGGAGGACGTTGAAAACGTCATGATAATTGTGAAGGGCCAGACCAATCTGCTTAAGGTTGTTTTTGCAGGTGGAGCGTCGGGCTGCTTCGCGCGCCTGTTGGACGGCTGGCAGAAGAATCGCCACAAGTGTCGCGATAATGGCGATGACAACCAACAGTTCAATCAAAGTGAATCCGCGGTTCTTCATGGGATGTGTCATGGAGAATTCCTTGAAAAGAATGATGAGAAATAAGACTTGTGCCAAACATGGCGAGGTTTTATGGATTACTGCATGAGTTGCTGGAGTTCTTCAGCCGGAAGGACTCGATTAAAGATGGAAACTTCGTCGATATCGCCGGTAAATCCGTTCCACGACTCTCCCTCCTGACAACTTCCAATCACGAGAGGTGCAGTCGTCGAAATTGTTTTGGCGGCTGTCTGATTGACCAGTTCTCCGTCGAAGTAGAAGGAGATATTTGTTTTCCCGTCGACCGTCGGATCAAAAGTAAAAGCAATCTGATGCCACTTTCCATCGACGATCGGAACATCAGCCACAATGTTGTCAGGTTGTGTTGGACCATAGCCGAGCCCCAGGACCCGATCCTGGCGTCGGAACCAGATGGCCCACGAAAGCTCGCTTCCTCGACCGCGGGAGATCAGTCGCGAGAACCTGTGTTCAAATCGTTCTGCGCGGACCCACATCAGTACGGTCATCGGTCTGGTTGCGTCCAGATGAGCAGAATCTTCCGGAGTCAGCTCAATGCGATCTTCAAAGCTTCCCCCACGGAAGTGCATGGCATTGGCATGGGGATGTCGACCAGGAGTCGGAGTCGCGTCGATGATTTTTCCTTCGCCGAACGACAGCTTGCCTTCTGCCTGGTTGAGAGCCAGTTTTGATGACAGGGTCACGTCTTCAAAAGAGTGCCGAAGGACGAGCCCTTCTGCCCTGTTGAGTTTCATCTCGCGTAGACTGTGGGCAATGCGAGATGATTCAAACTTATCGATCGTCTCGACTAGTTCTGTGGGCGAGAGGAATGTGCACGGATTGAACGGAAGTGAATCAATGGTCTCACCTTTGCGGGTTCCCATCGCAGCCCCTTGCCCGGAGGAGATGTGCGATGATGCCATGCTGCTGTCGGATTTCTCCTGATTTCCGACCGAGAGTGCCCCCTGAATCACCTGGACTTCAGAGTTTCTGCCCTCTGGCAGGCTGACCGAGAATTCGGTGCCAAGATTCGTCAGCTTCCGTTCGCCGACGAGGATATCAATTTGACGCCCCCCGGTTTGTACGGAGATATTGCCTTTGGTTAGACGCATGGAGGAGCGAGAAAGGATTTCGACTTCACTGCCTGCGCTCATGAGAAAGCGCGTGCGCCCCGCGATCTCGATAGTCGCGGCTCCGTCGTTCAAGGTGAGTCGCCCAAAGCCAAGACGATCATTCACCGTCAACGGCTCATCACGGAACGTCAACTGGCCATTGGCGATCGCGAGAAGTTCACCAAAGTAATAGGCGTACTGGATGTACCAGTAACCGACCGATACCAGCAGCATTGAGCAGAGCACGCAGGATGCCAGCGACGCCAGCATCATATGACGACGGTGAAGCCGTTTCATGCCGGCTTCGTCGTCATCCAGGCGATTCAGGACGACATTGAGATCGTAGTCTTCCAGACGAATGTGATCGTAGAGCTCATTATGGAGATCGACATATTCGATGAACTGACGCCGGCTGGCAGCGTCAGACTCAAGGATCTCGGTTAACTGCCGGGCAGATTGTGCGTCAAGGACATTGTTGCAATAGGCATCAACGAGCTTGAGAAACTTATGGTCTGGAGTCATCGTCTGCTCAGTCATGACGGTCCTCCAGTTTCAATCGCCGATTGACGCAGCGATACAGGGCCATTCGAATCCTTTCAAGATGTCGATACACGGTGCGCCCGGTCTGGCGTGTGTCGACAGCGATTTCATCAATACTGCGGTCCTCGCCGTAAAAGGCGTAGAGGAGGTTGAGTTCTTTGGCTTCCAGTGAGGTGACACACCGGTGAAGCTGTTCGCGACGGAGTTCGAGGTACTCGAAGTTTCCTTCCTGGACACGACGCAAGTCGGTCATCAGTTCGTCAGAAAATGCGATCCCCTGGAACTTCTGTTTGCGACGACGTTTTTCGTGGACACGTCTCGCGACTTTGAAGGCAATCGTACAGGCCCAGCGTGTGAAGTCGGTCCCGGGAGTGAACTGGTCGAAGCGTTGCCACAGGAACAGGCATGTTTCCTGCATGGCATCGTCAGCGTCGTTTCGATCCGGAAGCCAGGTACGAATGCAGCGGTAGATGCGCTGATGCGATTGGCTCAGCTCACGAACGAAAAGCTGACGCTCATCGTCTCGCTCATCCTCACTGGTCAAAAACTGACTTTCGTACACTTCAAGTCCTGAAGGTTTCAAACATCAAGGGTGAAGACGCCAGGCGGCGTGACAAGTTACAGCCAGCTATACCGGCCGCATCTGAAAATTGACACGGTTTATTGAGTTGATGCCAAGATTTTTTCCGGCAGCCGGAAACGCGACGAAGTAAGAGCGCGCCAATGACCGGTTGAGTAGGTATTTCCCGAACGAATCATGAAAATTACGCGAAAAGCAATCGCGTTTTCAGCGCAGGAAAATCGTTGTTTGGCTTATGATTTAAGCCTGTTCAAATCGCACGTCACCGCAGCGAATCGTGAATGATCGAATTCAACTCTTCTTGGAACTCACGCTTTTGAAACTGCCTGGATGCGGGATTCCCAGTTTCTCTGAATCGCATCGATCTCCTCAATGACTCCCTCATTGAGTTCCCAGTTGGCACCGCCGACGTTGGCTTCGATCTGGCCGGGATGACGGGCGCCGACGATGGCAGAAGTCACTTCGTCTTTGCGAAGGGTCCAGGCGATCGCCAGCTCGGAAAGAGACTGGCCGTAGTCTTTGGCGATTGTCGTCAACTGGTTGATCATTTCCCAGTGAATGCTGAGTTGCGGTTCCTGAAAACGAACATCCCGTGAACGGTGATCGTCTGATGGAAGTTTCGAGACGTGGTCCTTCGTCATCTTGCCAGTGAGCATGCCTTTAGCGAGCGGGCTGTAGGCAACGATGCCGATTTTGTGTTGGCCGCAGAAAGGCAGGATTTCCTTTTCAATACCGCGAGCCATCAGGTTGTATGGTGGCTGCAGGGATGCGGGCTTACTCATCGACATGATGCGTTCGAGATGCTCGACATTGAAGTTGGAGACGCCGATCTCTCGGACTTTGCCCTGCTTCTTGAGTTCGATCAGCGTTTCCCAGCCGTCTTCGATATCAGAGACGGGGTCAGGCCAGTGGATCTGATACAGGTCGATCACATCGACGCCGAGACGAGCCAGACTTTTATCGCATTCCTCAAGAATACTTTGGCGTGTCAGTCGCGGAGTGATGCTGCCATCGGCGTTGACGATCCGACCACATTTGGTCGCAATGATCGGCCAGTTTTCTTTCGGGATCTTCTTGAGAGCAGCGCCGACGTGTTCTTCAGAGACGCCATCGCCGTAGACCGGCGCCGTATCGATCCAGTTGATTCCAAGCTCGACGGCACGCAGGATCGTGTTGACGGCGTCTTCGGGATTCTGTTCACCCCAGCCGAATTTCCAACGCCCGCCGCTGATTCCCCAGGTGCCCAACCCGATACGGGTTAGTTCAAGAGCGGAGTCGCCCAGACGACGGGTAGAGAGCTGCATTTTCTCGGTCCTGCTTTCAAACGGCGTAGGTCGTTGATGTCAGCCATTGAGTTTAACAGACCGGAAGGCAGGCGGGTAGCGCGAGAAAAGAATGAAGTGTTCGCCACGGCTGTGCCAGCCGTGTGATCGTGCAACGAGCGTGTAAATCCACGGCTGACACAGCCGTGGCACACGAGATCCGACTACGCGAAGTAGTTACGAACTGCCATGCGGATCGCATCCGGAGTTGCTTCGAGGGGACGCTCGTGGAATTCGCAGTAGCTCTTCATCTGGCTCAGCAAGTCGCGCGGGTGGCAGAAACGGAATGGACGTTGAGCTTTGATGTAATACTCGTTGATCAGCGCGTCGAGAATTTCAGCCGGCAGACCAATCTGCATGCTGGCAGCCAGTTTGATGAACAGCTCACGGAACTCGTCTGCTGTTGGATCGATGGCTTCGATCTTGTACGGAATCCGTCTCAGGAAAGCTTCATCGACGAGGCTCTTGGGATCGAGGTTCGTTGAGAAGATCACGAGCTGGTCAAACGGGAAACAGATCTTGCTGCCGTTGGGGAGGTTCAAAAAGTCGTGTCGTGTTTCGAGCGGGTGAATCCAGCGGTTGAGGAGCTCGGTCGTGCTGATGCGCTGACGTCCGAAGTCGTCGACAACGAAGACACCGCAGTTGCTCTTGATGTGCAGCGGTGCTTCAACGACTTTGGAATCGCCGATCAGAGTCATTTCAAGCTGATCCATTGTCAGTTCGCCACCGACGACAATTGTCGGCCGCTTAATGCGGATCCAGCGCTGGTCAATGCTCTGCTCGTCTGCACTGGGAACTTCTTCGTGGACAGCCGGGTCATAGATGCGGACGATCTGCTCATGAATCAGAATCGTGCGAGGAATCCAGATGGTTTCGCCGAACGCGCGACACAGCCGTTGTGCAATGCTTGTCTTGCCGTTCCCTGGCGCACCAAACAGAAACAAGGCCCGGGACGATTGAATCGCCATGCCGAGCTGATCCATGATCGTTGGATTGACAGAAAGCTCTGACAGGCACGATGTCAGGTGTGACTTGCGAGGCTTCTGCAGGTCGAGAGATTGTGAGTCGACACTTGCAAGGTATTCATCAAAGCAGACCGGCAGCGAGCCGTAATACGAACAGGCCTGGTCATAGCGGACGGCGCGTTCTTTGCCGATGTTGGTCAGTTCATATTGAAAGTCATGGAGTGAGCTGGATGAACGATAGCCGACGATCTGCTGGGCTTTGTAGTCGCGCATGATGTCATGCACCATCGCGATCGGAATCTTCAGCTGCAGGCCAATTTCCTTCCCCCAGGCAGCTCCGCGCTGGAACAGGAATTTGAGCACGATGGATTCGACCACGCCCGCCGGGATCATCAGACCATTGCGGTCTTTCGGACATGACGGATGGAATTGTCCACCTGGGCGAGTGAGACTAATGCGCTCTGCTTCAGGCAATTGAGAGACGGCGCGAAACTGTTCTAGAAGGACGCCAACTGGGGTCATGCAATCACCAACTCGTTTGATGCAGGGAAGTTCGTAATCGGATGTTCGTGGCCCTGATCGAACATCCAGAGAATGGAACACTAGTCTGTAAAACGCGAGCAATTCAGCGCGAGGTGTCCAGTGAGGGAAATTCATGCAACGAAACATGAGCGCGATAGTATTCTTCGCGATGTTGTCAGCTTGACGATTATGCAGTTCATGACGATGAAGCTGCTGGTAGCGAGTATCTCATCTGCGAGGCACAGATAATTGGATGGCCGTTGTGCACTCGCACGGCTGACACAGCCGTGGCACACGGGAGGTCACGCGAAGATCGTCTCGATGATCAGCTGCGAATTTTCGAGCGTCTTCAAAAGCAGATCAGGATTGCAACCTGAGAGCAGGTCGTGAGAGTACATGCCGGTCGCGACCGCGATGACTTTCGCGCCGATCGCGCGGGCACACTGGATATCCGCTGGCGTATCCCCGATCACCCAGACATCGCCAGGAGTCGCTTCTTCCCAGACACGCTCACGCGTCAACTGCCAGGCCATGCGGGCCATATCGTCGCGATGGTGGTGGTCGTCCCCATAGAAGCCGAAGGAGAAATACTTTTCCAGTCCAAAGTGCGAGAGCTTAATATCAGCCCCCCGCTCGAAATTACCAGTCATCACCCCCATCAAAGCACGATCGTGTTGAGCAAGGCCTTCAAGCAACTCGTGCACTCCGGGGAGTACTCGGGCTCGACCGCTCCCCAGAACAACAGGGAGTTCCTCAAAATAGATCGACTGAAAGTGAGCCCAGATGCGTTCGTCGAACGCGATCTCATGATGCGTGAACAGATCTGAGACAATGCCGCGGTCCGTCCGTCCTGCGGTTTCGATCTTGTACTCTGCTAGTTCCACCGAAAAGGCTTTGACGAGGGCGCGTTCCATCGCAATCTGACCAGCGCCACCAGAACTGAGCAGCGTACCATCAATGTCGAAAAGCAGGACTTTTTTCACGTTCTCATTTGCAATTGAGTTAAGAAGCCAGAGGACGCAAGCAGGAGAGAGTTGATTGCTCTCGTCGGGCAGCAGGTCAGCCCGCGATTAGGTCCAGAAGTTGGAGGGATCGAATTCAATCAGCGTTTGCGTCTTGAGAATGCCAAGGTCTTCAGGGAAGGTGTGGAACGTCTGAACGGCGATGGCACCTGGGAGCGTATTGACCGTCACATAACTAACAGCCGTCGAATCAAGGGGAGTGTTAGCGGGGAAGAGAGCTTTGAGTTTCGACTTGCGGGCGTCGGCAGCGATCTCTTCCTGCATACGTTCAAAGACAGAGAGTTCGAGGACTTCTCTCTGAAGGCCGAAACGACACAGGGCCTGATCAGCGATGGAGTTGTCGAACTGGTGGTGGTGACGAATTTTTACTTTGCGATTCAGACCTGCCACGGGGCGTTCATCAGCAAAAGAACCGAGGACTTCGACAACGCGGAATTTGGGGTGGCGATATTCGATGACGTGACCATCGCGGGTGAGGGCAGCAATGACCCGCATCTGGTAGGCGTGGACGGCGAACTCTCGGCGATTCAGGATGTCGAAGAACTCTGGATGGATTGCGCGGTCGTAGAGTTCGAAGCCGACTTCGTCAATGTTCGGTCGCTGGCATCCGAGCTTCATGATGGGTTCCGTCGAGTACTCAGCACTTGAGACAATATGGAAATTTGTAATATGCCAGGACGACAATCATGGAAGCCCTAACGGCGAATTCGCTTTATCGTAGCTGTCGATCTGACCAAAAGAAATTGGATGTCCGGCGCAATTTTTATCTTTTTCGATACAGATCAGGGAGCGTTTATTCTATCTTGACAGTCCCCCCTGTTTTGACTCGCAAAAATCCGGGTAGACGCGTTTTGAGGGATTAGTTCTAATTCCGGGGTGATCCTGCTTCGCGTTGCGGAAAGACTGCGCCAATCGTTTCGTTTGAGGAACGTTTGACGTGCTTTTTTCGACTCATCGTTGAGAAATGTGTCGATTGAAAGCCCGCAGGAGACACGACCAGCCCAATCATGGACGATTGGGCCCGCCGATTTGAATCGGATTAATACTATGAGCATGATGCAAACATTGTTGAAGCTGTGGCCGTTTATCTGGCCGCATCGCAAGCTTTTGATTACGTCGGGCTTGTTTGCCATTTTGATCGCGTTGTTCTGGGGCGCGAATCTTTCTGTCGTCTTCCCGATCGCCAAGGTGTTTCTCGATGGCAAAAGCCTGCCCGGATATGTGCAGGAAGAGATTACCTCCGCCGAGTTACAAGTCGCGAAGATGAAGTACCGGGTCGAGCAGGCACAGCAGAAGCTGGATGCCCTCGATCCCAAGAAACTCGATGAATCTACGTTTCGAAAAGAGCAGATTAGCCTGTTGGAAGACCAGTCGAAGAATCAGTCTCTACTGTCGACTGCCAGTAACCAGCTGACGATGTATCAGTGGCTCAATGCCACCGTGATTCCCTGGGCTCCAGAGGATCCGTTCAATTGCTTCTCGTTGATTTTGTGTATCTTGCTTCTCGCGACGGTGCTCAAAGGTGCCTGCGAATATGCGCAGGATGTTCTGATCGGGAGCATGGTGGAACTGGTCGCGATGGATATTCGCAAAGGCTGCTTCCGCAAAGCGCTCAAGCTGGATTATCAGACTCTGTCAAAAGAGGGAACATCGGGTTTGATGTCGCGGTTTACG